>JBKJKU010000289.1:0-8987 GCA_046597355.1 Aquabacterium sp. | reverse complement strand
CTTCAGGCCATTGGTCAGCGAACGGTCGGCGCCGGCCGGGCCGCCCTCTACCGCCAGCGGGCCGCGCAGCTTGGACAGCAGGTGCGTGGACACCGGGAAGATCTTCACGCCATCACGCATCGGCGGGATGATGTAGCCCACATCCGCGGCCAGCTCGACGGTCTGCTGCAGGTGGTAGTTCAGCGAGGTAAAGCCCACCTGGGCCGCGATGCGCACCACCGTGACGTTGGTGTCTGCAGTACCGTCATTGAGCCAGGTGTTCGACAAGCCACCCGTAACCGGCACGCCGTCAATTTGAACGTGAATGAGCTGCAGCTTGGCGTCCTGGCCGTCGTTGCTGCCACGGATCAGCTGGATCTTGGCTTCGAGGTCGGCGTGCACGCCGTCGGAGATGCGCACCCACATGCCTTCGAGGAATCCATCCGCCAACCAGCCCGCTTGCTTGCCCGCCAGATTGCGGTCGATGAACTGGCCGGGGAACAGGTCGGGATTGGTCTCCTGGCCAAAGCCGACGGCGCCGGTGAAGACCGTGTTCTCGACCAGGTCACTCAGCACGATCGGGGCGGCCGAGGCGCCGCTGGTGGCCCACGCCGAGCTGGCGGTGAGCACGATGGTCTTGCCGTCGGCCGAGATCGACAGGATCCGGAAGTCGCCGTCGTTGCCGGTGCTGCCGCCGATGCGGATACGTTGACCGTCCACCGGCACAAAATCGCTCAAGCTGACCGGGCTGGCCGGCGCGCCGGCAACTGCCCAGCTGCCCGTCTGGGTCAGCACGATCTGGTTCGCGCTGACCGAGAAGACGGTGTAGTCGTCATTGTTGGCATCAAACCCACCAGTCGACGGTGCGCCCACACGCAGCTTCTCGCCGGCCGTGAACAGCGCACCCAAACCTGTGCCGTTGAGCGCCAGCCGGGTGCCCGACACGCCGAATGTCACCGATCCCGTAAACACCTCATTCGCCGCCTCGCTGGCGCCGAAGAATCCTTCGTCAATGAAGTTGCCCAGATCGGAGCCGGTGCCGCGGGTGATCGTGCGGTTCGTGCCGTTGAAGCCGAACACCACGTTGCCATTGAAGATCTGCGTGGCTTGCAACCCGCCGACCACGGCGTAGTCGTTGGGCGTGATCGCCGTGGCGCCGATCTTGACCACGTCGGCCAGGCCATCCGTCAACACGGCAACGCCCACGTTGGCATCCGGCTCGCGGGTCAGGCGGATGTTGTAGCTGTCGTTCTGGCCGCTGCCGCTAGGCACATCCGGGATCAGCTGGGTACCGGTGCCGCTTTCCAGCACCACGGCACCCGAGGTCTCGTTGTCGACCACGTCGATGTCAAGCAGTTGCAGGCCCGAACGCAGGTTCGGGAAAACATAGTTGGCGTCGGTGGTGGCGCTGTTGCGCTCGAAGGCCACCACGGCAACCTGCGCGTCTTCACGCACAAAGTCGTCGCGCGCGGCCACGCCGACGCGGATCGGGTCGTTCCATGTGCTGTTGCTGAACGTCACCTGACCAACCACCACGCGGTCGTTGATCGCGTCATAGGTCGGGCTGGCGAAGAGTTGCAGGCGGCTGTCGTTGACCTTGTTGAAGAACTCGATGGCCTTGTCGGCAAAGTCGTTCAGCACGATGTCCACGACCACGGTGGTACCCGCCGCCGGCGCCTTGGCCAGGCGCAACTGAACTTCGTCGTTCAGCTGCGTGAGGGCGCTGCCCTCGATGACGAGCGTGCGCCCGTCCGCATTGCCGGCAGCGTCCACTTCGGTCACAAACAAGCCCGGCGTGTCGTTGTCGTGCACCGTGACCTCGACGTTGCGCACGTCGATTGCGTCATAGGCAGCAACATTGGAGATCACCGAATGCTGGACGACGACAACACGTTCGCCCTCAGACCGCAAATCGTCTGGTGCAAGCACATAGACGCGCTGCGCCGTGTTCCAGTTGGTGCTGTCGAAGCGCAGCGTGATGGCGTTGTTGGAGACCCAGACGTCTTGCCCGTTGACGACGGTCTTGTGCAGGAAGCCGTCGTCAGCCGGCGTTGCCAGGCCCGCGTAGGTGTTGTTGAACGTGCCGGCCAGCCCGTCGGTTGACAGCCAGACCGACTCGCCGAGCGCATCGACCAGCGGCGCCGGGTTCAGGTCGTAAGGCTGCCCGGTGAGCGGGTTGAGCGTGCGCTCTTCCTGAGGTGAACGCGCGGCCGAGACCGTCACGTAGACCACCTGCGCGCCGGTAAGCACCTGCGCCAGACGCACGGTGTAGAAGTCGGCGTACTGGTTCAGCGACTCTTCGCCCACCACCGTGCGGCCACTGCTGGTGTCGCCGGAGGCCTCCTGGCTGATGACGACCAGGCCCTCGCCGTTGCGCGCCACGTTGTAGTCAAAACCGTCGACCACCACGCCGTTGTACAGCGGATCGGCGGAGCGGACGAGGTGGTCCACCGTGCCGGATGCGCCTTCGAGCTCGCGTGTGATGATGTCCTCGACCACGTCGCCACCGACGTTGATCGTGTCGGAGCCCAAGCCGCCGATGACGCGGTAGGCCACGCCGAAGGCGGTGGACAGCACGAAGAACTCGTCGTCGCCCTCCAGGCCGTCGACCTCGACCACCTCCATGTTGCTGTAGCGCACGTTCAGGCCGGCACCGAAGATGCCGTCCTGCCGGATCACGATGTCGTCGGCGAACTCGGTGCCCAGAATGACCAGCTTGTCAAAGCCGGTGCCGCCATCGACCGAGACCGGCGCGTTGATGTTGTAGCGCACCTCGTCCTGTCCACCGCCGGTGCGGATGTCAGGCGCCTGCGCCACCGAGAAACCCAGCCCGATCTGCGGCACGGCCACGCCGTCCTTGTTGAGCACGATCTCATCGTCGGTGACCGTCTTGGTCAGGCTCAGGTCGAGGAAGTTGATGCCGCCGTCGTCGTTGATGTCGAACTGCGTGGCACCGTCGATGGCCAGCTTGGCTTGCAGGCTGGCCTTCCAGGTGCCGAAGACGGCTGGGCCGGTGAACAGAGGCACCTGAGTCTGCACCAGCGCAGTGATCGACTGCGCGACGGTGTTGTCGTCACCACCGCCCGCCACACCATTGGCGCCGAACTGGATCGTTTGCAGCGCCTGCATCACCTGCACGCCGGCGTCCAGGTCCTTGGCGTCGATCGTGTTGTCGCCGTTCCAGTCGAAATCGGTGGTCGCCGACAGGGCAAACGCACGCACGATGAACAGGTCGTTGTCGTCGTCGCCTTCCAGGCGCAGTTCAGCCTGGTTGGAATAGACGCGGAAGGTGTCGTTGCCGCTGCCGCCCTGCGCCAGCAGAGGCGCCGAATTGCCCTGTGAAAGCCAGCCGCGTGTGGTGGCCGTCAGCTGCGGGAACACATCCTGCGGCAACAGGTTGCCATTGGCGATGTTGCGCTTCTCGCCAAAGATCTGGCCAATCTGGAACGTGTCGTCACCCTGGCCGCCGTCGAGCGTGGTGATGACCGTTGCGTCGTCAGAGAAGAACGCGTCGTTGCCACCACGACCTTCCACCGTCAGGCGGCCGTTGATCCCGGTGTCGTAGTTGATGCGCTGGACTTCCGGGCTGTCCTCATTGAACTGCACCACGTCTTGGTACGAGGCCAGGGTGCCGTGCAGCATCGCCACATAGCCCGGCCGGTCCGCAGTCTCGTTCGGCAGGTACGACGCGGCACGCAGCAGGAAGACATCATCAGTGGGGAAGGCACTGCCGTTGGCCGCCTGGCTGTCCTTGCCGTAGATCGTCAGCGTGTCAACGCCATCATGCGCACCGCCGGTGTCGAGCACGTTGATGATGTAGTTGCGGTTGTCACCGCGCGAGCCGAGCGTGAACACCTCATAGTTGTCGGTATCGGCCTGGCCGTCGAGCGTGAGCGTGTGCTCAGCGTGCTGGCGGCCCAGGTTGGTCAGGTCAGGCCCGTACGCCGGGTTGCTGTCATTCGGATTGCTCAGCAGGGACGGCGAGGTGACTGTCGCGGTGTCCTGCAGGAAGTAGGCGAGGAAGTGGTCTTCGCCGTCGTTGTCGGTGTCCAGCACACCCGTACCCTGCGAGCCGTAGGCCCGGGTCTTGGCACCGAGGAAGATGTAGCCGTCGTTGCCCTGCACCGTGCCGCCGGTGCTGCCCGTGGCATCGCCAAACTGGAGGGTGTCGGCATCGTCGTTGCCGAAGATGCGGGTCATCACGCTGCCAGGCGCGGTGTAGGTGGGCACGGCCGTGCCCATGGCCGGGTCGCCGCCGGTCTGCTTGCCGGCGGTGACATTGGCATTGGCAATGATCCGCCCGCGCAAAACAATCGTCGTGCCGAAGTTCGTGTCCGGATCGACCGCACTCAACACACCATCCGTGGCGTTGGCGTCGCCGTAGATGTTGATCGAATTCTTCGCCAGCACGTCGGCATTGGCGTCGAACTCGATGTCGTCGCCCACGTAGAGCGTGACCGAGCCCGCTTCCGCGAAGACCGTGCCGTGGGCAATGGCCCGGCTGGCATCGGTCTGCACGGCGGGCAGGCGCGCGTTGCTTTCCGCAAATCGGGCGGTGCCGCTGTCGATCAGTTCCAGATCTTCGTCGCCCACCTCGCCGCCGGTGGTGTCGCTCGCACCGGCCGACTCGCGAACGGTCAACCGGATATCGCCGGTGTAGGTGTGGGCCAGCAGCAGGCGCAGATCCTGGTCGATCTCGGTCAGGTAGATGTTGGCCGTGGCCTCCAGCGCCACATCGTCGCCGGTGCTGACGTTCAGGCTTTGCCCCTGTGGCGAGCCACGGCGCGAGTCGATCTCGAGGTCGTCGTTCACGGCGCCAATGCTGGCGCCGGCGCCGTTGGCGTCAAGGTCGATCGCCTGGCCGAGCACATCGGCCGCGGTGTCGCTCTCGCCGTCGAGGATGGAACCCGCCACCGTGCGCATCGACACATTCTCGAGCGAATGCACAGTGGCAATCAGCAGATTACCCGCCAGTTCGTCGATGAAGATGCCGTCGTGCGTCGGAGCGCCGGCATTGTTGTCGTAGGCGTACAGCAAGCCCGGGGTCACTGCGCTGGTGCGGTCGACGTTGATCTCGAGGAAGTCGTCCGGCGCACCGATGCCACCGGCCGTCTGCGGCGTTTCGCCCACGTTGGCGCCGGAGGTCATGCGAATGTTCACGCCAGACACGTCCACGGTCGCTGCCGCCCCTACGTCGGTGTCGGCATCGACGATGCGGCCACCCGAGGTCAAGGTGACATCGTCACCGGTGGAATTGATGTGGCCAACGAGCATGTCGCCCGCCAGTTCGGTGGCGATGATGAAGCCGTCGGTGGTCAGGAAGATCTGCGGCGTACCGTCGAGAGGCGACTTGATCGCCCAGTCCACGTCGGTGTTGATGACGAAATCGATGGTCGTGGACGGCGACGCCTCCTCATCGACCGTTGCACCGTAGGGGGTGCCGCCGATCGTCGTGGTGCGGTAGCTGCGGTTCTCGCTGCCGGTGAAGGCGTCTGCGCCGTCAACGTGGCCGATGTCGATGTCGTCGCCAGCACGGACCTGGGTGAAGGTGTAGACGCTGTTCTTCTCGGTGGCGATCGTGCCGAAAGCACGTTGGGCCCAGGCATACAACGAGCTGCCGGTCACGTCATTGCTGAAGTGATCCCAGTACACGCCGGTGCGGTTGTCCGGGTCGGTTATCACCCCGCCGCCTGGGTTCGGATCGAAGGTCGACACCGTCACGCCATCGAGCGGCGCGGCGTTGTCCCCTGCCCTGGAATCATTGACGACCACGTCGACGTCATCACCGGCGGTGATCTTGTCGATGGTCACTGCCAGGCTTGCCAGCGGCGGTGTGTTGGAGCGGTCGTGCAAGGTGATATCGAGCACGGCGTCGCCGGTGCCAGACGCCACCTCGAGATCAACCTGCGACAGCGTGAGCGGGTCGGCCTTGTTGAGCCGGTGCTCCACGCGCACCAGTTCTGCGGCCAGAGCGCGGCGTGTGCCACGACCGTCGTTGGTGTTGGTGGCGTTCTGGTTGCCGATGTCGCCCGTTGCATCAACGTACAGGCGGTTGGTGCGGATCAGTGCTTCTTCGTAAGGGTGCCCCGTCTCGATGGTGCCAGGCGGCTTCAGGTACAGGTCGGCAAGAGCGGTCTGTTCTTCGACCAGGTCCAACTCATCCACACGGATATTGCCACGCTGGTTCTCGATCGTTGTGAAGCCGATGGTGTTCTCGATGCCGCGGAACAGCAGGATGTCGCTGGCGGCGGCGCCGCCTGCCGCCAGGTTGCGGATCACAACATGGGTCTGCGGGTACAGCAGGTTCAGGTCGAACTCAAACGTCGGGGTCGTGGCGCTGCCGTCCGCCTTCTTGGCGGGGTCGTCGGCATCCAGCGACTGGTTGTTGTTCGCATCGATGTCGCCCGCGAACTTGATGTCGTCGACGGTGACGTTCACGACCGCAGAGCCATCGTGCGTGTCAATGTGGTTGATGACCAGATCGAACTGCGAGTAGTTGGTGATCGTCACCCCGTTCCAGGTGCGTTGGCTTTCGATGAGGCCTCGGTTTCCCCAGATCCTGCCGTTCTCCTCGCCGGCAATAGCGCTGGCAAAGAAATTGGCCTCGCCAGCGTTGTCGTAGACGATGTCATCAAGGATGACCTGGCTGTTGCCGTTGAAAGGCACCAACTGCTGGCCAATGGTCTTGCCGGCGTTTGCCCCCAGGAACGCGATGTTGCTCAGCTTGGTGATCGTGCCGTCGGCGGCGATCTCCAGCACCGGGTTGGGCTCACCCAGCAGGATGACATGGGCCTCCCAGAAGATGTCGCGGCCCAGCACCGGGTCGTTGCGCTGCGGCTGGTCGTCCGCCGGGCCGATGTAGACGCCACCGGCGTCGCCCATCACGCGGTGGTTGTCCGCAGTGAAGGTGTCGATCACGTTGACGTTGAGCAGTGCGGTCCGGATGGTCGATTCCCAGGCGCCCTCAACCTTGCCGTTGTCGGTCAGGTCAGCTGTGCCCCGGGCGCGCGAATAGCCGCCAAATGCGTACAGGCGTGCCTTCGACCGGGCGTAGTTGTCGGTCCCGTCATATTTGGACTGGATCAGGACGTCGCTGTTGCCGGTGATTGTGGAGCCGTTGGCGAGGTTGACCTCGTTGTTGCTGCTCACCCGCGCGTCGGACGACGCCAATGCCGCGCCGCCCAGGCCACCAGCAACGGTGTCGGTGTAGGCCCGGTTCTTCTGGCGCAGGATTTCCGACTTGAGCGCCACCGACTCACCTTTCAGGTCAGCGTTGCCGAGCAGACTGATCTCGCTGCCCTTGAAGCCAGATTTGTTGTCAATGAACGAGTTGGCATTGATGTCCGTGCCCGCACCGAGGCCGCCGCCGTAGCCGGTGGCCTGGCTGTCCGCATAGTTGTCGACGTTGGTCTTCACGGTCAGCGCTGCACCGGCGGTCAGGTCGCCGTTGATGCTGATGCGCGTGCCGGAGTCCAGGTCGGAGCTGGCGTCGGCAAGCAGCACCGTGATGCCGCCGCCGCCGTCCGACGATGCCTGGCTGACCACATCGCTGTCGAGGTTGGCTTGCACCTTCAGGTCGCCGACCGCCTCGATCACGGCGTCGCCGATGGTGATCGTCGAGGTGTTGCTGCCGCTGGCGTTGCCCTCGGCGTCGCCCACCTGGATGCCGCCGCCGCCGGCACCGTTGGCTGTGCCGCTGGCACCCATGCGGCTGTTGGTTTCGATGGTGACGGTCTGGCCCTTGAGGAACGCGCCTGTTGCGACCGTGAGGTTGGTCGCAACGGTGTGCGACGCAGACGCCGTCGAATTCTGGACATTCACACCGCCGCCCGAGCCCCCGGTGGACGACGCACTGACCGTGCCGTCCCCACCCGCGGGGGTGGCAAAGCCGATGGCACCACCGATGCCGTCGAAGCTGCCGGACAGGCTGCTGGTGATGCCGAACAACAGCGTTTGCCCAGACGCCGGGCCGCTGTCGCCCAAGTCCAGGCCCTCGATCACAAAGGTGTGGCTACCGCCGCTTGTCGTGCCGAGGGCCAGATCCAGCGCCGTGCCGCCCGAGGTCGTCGCGAGCTTGAAGGTGTTGGCGGTTGCACCGACAACGTAGTAGGTGCGGCCGTCCACCAGCGCCCCACCGCCGTTGAGTTCAAGCGGCTCGGACTGGATTGCACGCACCGAGTGTGCGGCCGTTGCACTGCCTTGGAACAGGTTCAGCGGGTTCGAGGCGCGAACGACGTCGTCGCCCGTCGCCGGTGTGCCCAGGGTGTCGGTGTAACCCAAAGCGTCTTGCGGTGTGAGCGCCACACGGAAGTAGTCGCCCGACAAACCGCTGCTGGCCACATAGATGAGCTGGCCGTTGCTGATGGTGCCGCCAGGCAAGGCCACCTGCGTCGTGCCGTTGAAGTACGCCCCGGCGCCGTAGGCAATGCCTGGCCCGCGGTAGACCAGTGCCTGGCCGGCATTGAAGCCGTGGCTTTGGACAAAGATCCGGTTCTGGCCGTCGAATGTGGCGGTCGGCGCCTGGCCCGCAGGGAAGCTGACGACCGCATCGATGTAATTCCCGGCAAACTGCTTGACGGGTTGCACGCGGTAGGTGATCGCGTTGCCGTCGGCGAAGCCGTGGCCCGCGAAGGTGATCGTGTCATTGGCGGTGCTCACCGCCGACCGCGAAACGCTGCTGCTGATCAGGTTCTGGCCGATGCCCTGCAACTTGATCGTGTTCGCATCGATCACCAGCACGCGGTAGCTGGTGCCGTTCACGAGGTTGTCGATGACATCCACGCCGCCCGACTGGTAGACCACCACATCGGCGTTGGCTTGGTTCCATCCCGGCTCGTCCCAACCCGGGTTGAAGCTGTGGCCTTCAAGGGTGATCGTGTCAAAGGACGTGCTGACCCCGCCGGCGCCGAAGACCTCGCCCAGGCTGATCACGTTCGGGCTGCGCACGATGGCGCTGTACTCGCGGCCGTTCACCAGCCCATTGCCGTTGGCGCCATTGAAGGTGATCT
>JBKJKU010000129.1:0-3116 GCA_046597355.1 Aquabacterium sp. | reverse complement strand
GCGTTTCTGCCGCCCTTCGAAGGTTCCTGTCTTCGGCTGTCTCGTCCATTCGTCGGCTCCGTTTTCAGCCGGCAAGTTTAGGCGCTGGTGCGGCTCCGCCTCGTTCTACAGCCACGGTCCGGCCCGGTGCGTTCACCTCTGAGGCTTGCCGGTGGTCGCCCGGCCGGCTGTAGAACCGCCGCGCCGCAAGTGCCCGGCAGCCGGCAAAGTCTGCCGACATTGAAAATCCGCGTGTCGGTGGTTCGATTCCGCCCCAGGCCACCAAAAGCATCAACGTCTTGGCCCAATCTGCCCGGTTGGGCTTTGTTGTTTCTGGACTCGCTGTAGGGGCTCTGTAAGGGCTGGTGCAAGGTTGCGCGCTGCCATCAGCGCTGTCCAGCGCCACCAACGCCAGCCCCCGCATTGGCAATCAGCTTGATTCACACATGGCTGTCGGTCGGCGCCGAAAACCACGCCCCCCAACGGTAAAACCCGCAGCGGGCTTGCCCTCAGGCATCACGCGGGTGACGAACTTCTGATGGCTGTTGGGGGACTGCCATGACCGAGCACAGTGCCGACAAGCACGATTCGACCGGCGTTCACCTGTGCAGCGGCGGGGCGCAGGCGATCACCTTGGCCGAAAGATTGAAGCAAGCACGCAAGGACGAAGAGACAGCATCTTCAACGTACTGACCCGCGTTGCGCCTCGGGCTTGTAGGCCTGCTGCCGGGCGGCCGGCCGCTTTCAGGGCGCCCTCCCGAATGGGCAGATCTCGTGCAGCCGCCGCTGCGTCAGCGCACCGTGGCCGACGCTGGCGCCGCTGCAGCGACGCGCCGGGCTTCGAATTCCAGTGGCTTGTTGCTGTCGAACGAGCCGCTGGTCTGTAGGCGCAGCGCCAGCCGTTCGTCGGGCGGCTGGCCGCGCAGCTCGGCGCTGTAGCGGTGCGTGATCTCTCGCGTTTCGGTGCCCATCGATTGCTGGGTATGGGTCTCAAAGCGCAGATTGCTGCCGTCGAACTCTAGCTTCTCGATGGCGCGCGGGTAGCTTAGGAAGGTGGCGGTGCCGGTCAACTGCCCGGCGTGGCGCTTGAACTCGAAGCGTTCACCGTGTTTCGCGCCCCAGCCGTATTTGACCTCGGCCTGCCAACTGCCCACCAGCCGTGACGACGGGTCGGCCGGCACCCAGGGTTTCAGCCAGCACATCGCCGCCATGACGCTGGCGGCAACCGCCGCGCTGCCCAGTGCCCAGGGCCAGACGCTGCGCTGCCGAGGCAGGCCCATGACGTCGGCCAGGCGGCCGATGTCGGCGTCCCAGTGCGCGTCGCTCAGGCTGAGCGCGTTGCGTCGACTCAGCGGCTTCAGCGGCAAGGGCAGGTCGGCCTCGGCCGGCATCACGGCGCCGGGCAGCAGCACCGGCACCACGCGCGCGCCGCTGTCCAGTGCGACCGCCACTTCAAGCCGAACGAAGTCGCCCTCGTCGTCAATGCGCCGCTGCCCGGGCATTTCGCCGCCGGTCCAGCGAGGGCCGATGATCACCAGCACCGCCTGCGCGCTGGCCAGCCGGGCGCGAATCGCAGCGACGACGTCCTCACCGGGCGAGATGTCGAGCACGTCGCGGAAGACGCAGCCGCGGCCGAGGCGCGTTTCCAGCGCCTCCTCCAGCCGGCCGGCATAACCGGCGGCGTCGTCGCGCCGGTAGGAGATGAATATCCGGTTCGCGCTGTGGTCCATGCGTCGCCGTTGGTGAGCCGCGCCGTCTGGCGCGGCAGGGCTGCATTGTCGGCCGGTTCGAGCGAACCACCCATACAGACCTTCCATGGTTCCTGACGGGCGGCATCAGGTGTGAGCCGTCAAACAGTTTTTTCTTGCATCAGAAAGCCTGACGTTAGGCGCGTTGCCGCCCATGCCGCTGGGCAGACGGCCCCCTGCAGCTGAGATGCGCCAGCGGCTGGGCAACGCTGCGGGTGAACGGGTGACCACCGAAGCGCAGTTCTGGCTCCAACGCTGCGGCCAGTCAAAGAACCAGGATGACGTTGAAGAACGGGCGGTCCATCGCCTTGAATAGGGTGTGGCTGAGGATCGCGCCGGCGCTGCCGATGCGCGAGCCTGCGATGCTCAGCATCGATGCCTTTCAGGCTGCCCGTGGGTCAAACGATCGGGCCGGGCTGATTACATTCGCCTGTTCAGGGCCGATTGCGACCGTCAGCTTCCATCCTCAACAGGCATTTACCTTGCGCCGCCTGCGCAGTGCCGGGCAGCGCCGCCGGATCGAACGGGCAAGCGCCGTCTTGCCTCTGCGGTGTCGCGCGTGCCCTCGGTTTGCTTGAAGCCGGAAAACTTGGCGGGCACGGCGCACGCCCCGGGGCTGGTGGCTACTTCGGCTGCAGCAGCTTCTTCAGGTTGCCGAGGTTCTCCTCGAAGCGGTCCTGCACCACTTTCCACGCCTTCTTGCGCGACTGCACCTCCATGTCGGCGAGCTCGCGGATGTTGTCAATCGCCTTCTGCACGCCCTTGCGCGCATGTGCAGCCTGGGTCGTCAGCGCGTCCTTGCCGGTCACGTCCTTCATCGCCGCCTGCCACTCCACCAGCGCGTCCTGGAGGATCTCGTTGCGCCGGGCCGCCAGCGCCTTGATGCCTTCGTAGGCCTGCCGATTGGCCTCGGCGAGCGCCTCCATGTCTTTGCGCTGCGATTCGACGATCGCCGCGATGTCGACGCCGGGCAGTTTGAGCTTGCCGATCAGTTTGCCGACATCGCCGAAGGACGGCAGGCGGTTGCTCGTCGGTTTGCTCACCGGTTTGCTCACACCGGGCTCGGCAGCCTTGCTGGGCGTCTTCTTGCGGGTGACCATGGTTGGAATCCTTTCAAGGTGATGGGACTGCGGAAAAGAAAGATCAACGTGATGTCGCCCGCAGACGGGACGGCTTCGACGCCTTCGCGGCCATGCCACCGGACTTTGGCGTGCGCGTCCGCGCCGTCTGCGCCGTCTGCGCCGGCAGCCCGCTGCCCGCCTCGCCCAGCATCGCGGCGCGCAATTCCTCCAGCGATTCGACAAGGTAGTCGGCCATCAGGTTCAACCCGGGCACTGTGCGCCGGCAGGCGGTCAAGCCAAAGTCGAGCGCGCCCAGGTAGCTCTGTAC
>JBKJKU010000339.1:0-20922 GCA_046597355.1 Aquabacterium sp. | reverse complement strand
CCGGTGGTCTGGGGGGAGCCCGGCACGAACGGCCAGCATGCGTATTTCCAGATGCTGCACCAGGGCACTGACGTGATCCCGGTCGAGTTCATCCTCGTCAAGCACCCGACCCATGGTCTGCGTCAGATGCACCAGCTGCTGCTCGCCAACGGTCTGGCGCAGTCGCAGGCGCTGATGCTCGGCAAGACGGCCGAGCAGGCCGAGCCAGAGCATCCGCCGACCGCATCGCAGGAGATGCCTGCCGGCGTGCTGGCGCGCCACCGCAGTTTTCCTGGCAACCGGCCGAGCACGACGCTGCTGCTCGACCAGCTGACCCCGCGCAGCCTGGGCGCCTTGATCGCGCTGTACGAGCACCGGGTCTTCACCAGCGGTGCGGTCTGGGGCATCAACAGCTTTGATCAGTGGGGCGTGGAGCTGGGCAAAGCGCTGGCCAGCGATCTGCTGCCGAGATTGGCTGGCCCGACAACCGCCGCGGATGCCGCGGGGCTGGACGCGTCCACCGCCGGGCTGCTGGCCCGGCTCAAAGCATGACGGCGTTTGTCTTTGACTTCGGCCGGGTGTTGTTCGACTGGCAGCCCGAGCTTTTGCTGCAGCGCCTGCTGCCACAGCGCGCGTTTGATGCCGCCAGCACGGCGCATTGGACGGCGCAGGTCTTCCAGTCCTACCAGGGCGACTGGGGCGAGTTTGACCGCGGTGCAGTCAGCCCCGCTGAGGTGGTGCGGCGCATTGCCCAGCGCACCGGCTTGGCGGCAGACGAGGTGCAATCGGTGGTGGCTGCGGGCGCGGCGTCACTGCAACCGATCCCGGCAGCGCTGCACCTGATGCACCAGCTGCGCCGGCCCGGCACGCCGATGTTTTTTCTCTCCAACATGCCGGCGCCTTATGCCGAACACCTGGAACGTGCGCACGATTTTGTGCGGGATTTTGACGACGGCGTGTTTTCCAGCCGGGTCAAGCTGATCAAGCCCGACCCGGCGATCTTTGCATTGGCGGCGCAGCGCTTTGGCTTGCCGCCGGTTGAGCTGGTGTTTGTCGACGACGTGCAGGCCAATGTGACGGCGGCCCAGGCGGCGGGCTGGCAGGCCGTGTTGTTCAGCGATGCTGCGCAGTGCGAGCGTGAGCTGCGGCTGGCGGGGCTGTGGCCGGCTGAAATCGGCTGAGCTGCCGCCGGGGCCACGCCCCGCCGGCTGGCGGTGGCGGTGGCGGTGGCCGTCGCTTCATTGACCTTGCGCTCGGCCGCGTGCGTCATGGAGAAGTCGGCCACGGCCATGGCCACACGCAGCAACCGCAACGCGGTGGGCAGGCGGACTGAAAGGGTTTCGGCGCCTCTGGATCACCGCTGGGGATGGGGGTGCTTCGGCGCCGCGCCGGGCCGTGCCAGGGCAGCAGGGCGCCGGCTTATCGGGTGCGCCGGGCGACGATGAACACGCGGATGTCCTTGCGCCGGGTGCCGTGCCGCTCAACCGCCTCGATCTCAAGCCCATGGCGCTTGAATGTCGCCAGCAGTTGCGCCGGGCTGAAAACCAGCAGGTCGGGCGCCTTGCCCAAGGCGCGCATCAGGGGCACGAGCAGGTGCGGAATAAGTGGGTTCATCTCGGTCAGGCAGGGCGTCTTCGAGATGAACAGCCCCCCAGGCTTGAGCGTGGGCAGTACCGCCTGGAGCGCCAGGTCCAGATCCGAGACGAGGTGCAAGACATTGAAGGCCAGCACGGCGTCGTAACCATCGCGGCAAGGCGCGGGCGCCTCGGCGTCGAACACGCCAAACCGCAACTGCGGCAGCGGCTCGGTCAGCGACGCCAGTTTTTGACGGGCGATGGCGATCATCTCGGCCGAGACATCGGTGGCCAGCATCTGCCGGGTGGACGCCGCCAGCCTCAGCGCTGTGGTGCCCGTGCCGCAGCCGATCTCCAGCACCGACTGCTCGGGCGACAACAGGGCTTGAACGCGCCGCAAGGTGGCTTCGTAGCCGGCCAGGTCGGCAATCGGATCGGCGGCGTACTTGTGCGCCACCCGGTTCCAGAAACGGGCCTTGGCAGCCACCGATCGCGTGTCGGCCGGCGTCGTGGCAGGGCTTGGGATGCGGTGTGGTTGCATGGACGGTGAGGCGAGGCGAAGCTGCGCGCAGTGACGAATAACGCCATGCTATCTATGCGTTGGGCGATTGACATCGCCGAGAATTGCAGACCACTCATGCATTGGCGTATGGACCATCTCGACTGGAACCAACTGAAGGCCTTTTTGGAAACCGCAGAGACCGGCTCCTTGTCGGCGGCTGCGCGCAAGCTTGGTTTGACCCAGCCCACGCTGAGCCGGCAGGTGGCGGCCATCGAGCGTCAGCTCGGGGTGACGCTGTTCGAGCGCGTCGGCAAGGCCATGGTGCTGACCGGCACCGGGCTGGCCTTGCTGGACCCGGCGCGCGTCATGGGTGCCGCCGCCGAGGACCTGCGAATGGCCGCCACCGGGCAATCGCAGGCGGTCGATGGCGTGGTCTGCATCTCGGCCAGCGAAGCCGTGGCCGCCTACCTGTTGCCGGGTGTGCTGGTCCGGCTGCGGCAGCAGGCGCCGGGCATCGTCATCGATGTCGTCGCGTCGGACGCGCTGAGCGACCTGCGGCGGCGTGAAGCCGACATCGCCATCCGCCACGTGCGGCCCGACCAGCCGGACCTCATCGGGCGCTGGATTCGCGAGGCCAGCGCCAGCTTCTATGCGTCGACGGCTTGGGTGGCCAAGCACGGTCATCCGCGCACGCCCGAGGACGCCGCACGACACGGCTTTGTCGGCAGCGATCGATCGGGCCGGTACCTGGGGTACCTGCAACAGCACGGCTTGCCGCTGGAAGCTGCCAACTTCGTTTGCTATGCGGAAAACACCGGGGCGAACTGGTCGTTGGTGCGCCAAGGCCTGGGCATCGGCGTGATGATGGACGACATCGCGTGCACCATGCCGGACGTGGTTCGGGTGCTTGATGACGTGCCGCCGGTGCGCTTTCCGATCTGGCTGGTGACGCACCGAGAGCTGCGCACCGCCCGGCGCATCCGGATGGTGTTCGACCTGCTGGCCGACGCGCTGGGGGCGGCGCCCGAGACCGTGAGCACGCCCGAGGCTGGGCATTAGCGGCGCTGGGCCCGAAATGCAGCGGTCGAGGATGCCGATCCTTGGCCGCAGCTCGGGCTATCCGCAGGGCGCTCTGCAGCGGCACCGGGCCTGTGCTGCAATCCTGCCCGATGCCGATGCCGATGCCGATGCCGATGCCGATGCCGATGCCGATGCCGATGCCGCTGGCTCGCCCCCACGACCTCGCCGTCGCCCGGCCCGAAAGGTTCGACCTTGAATAACGCCAACACCGTCACGGCCCGGGATGCTGCTGCAGTAGGCCCGCCCGTGCGCAAGCCTGCCGCCCGCCAGGGCGGACCCGGCCTGACCGACGCCGCCATGGCGCGCGGTGACGCGGCGAACCGGTTGAGCCCGGTTGAGCGCTTCGTCCAGGTGCGCTTTTTGCGCGCGCTGCGGCGGTGCGGTGAAAAGCCGGTCGGATGCACCGACACACTCGCCACGCCGGCGGCCCTGTTGCCCGCATGAGCACCGCATCGGCGACTGCAAAGCGGGCGCTCGACGCCTGGTTCGCCGAGCGGGGCTGGCAGCCGTTCGCCTTCCAAAAAGACGTCTGGCGGGCGATTGCCGCGGGTCGCTCCGGCCTGCTGCATGCCACCACCGGCGCTGGCAAGACCTATGCGGTGTGGCTGGGCGCGCTGCGTGCGTTTGCCAAGCCCGCGCCCGCAAAGCCGGCATCCCGGCCGCCTGCATCCACCAAGACCGTCGCCGCCAGCACCGCCGCCGCACGGTCGATCCCGGCCCAGCCGCTCACCGTGCTGTGGCTCACACCGATGCGCGCACTCGCGGCCGACACCTTGCGCGCGTTGCAGCAGCCGCTTGAAGCGCTCGGCGCGCAAATCCACCCCTGGAGCGCCGGCGCGCGCAGCGGCGACACCGGGTCGGCAGAGCGCGCGGCGCAGAGCAAGCGCCTGCCGACCGTGCTGGTGACCACCCCGGAGAGCCTGTCGCTGCTGCTGTCGCGTGCCGATGCGCAGGACGTGCTCGGCAGCATCCGCCTGGTGGTGGTTGACGAGTGGCATGAACTGCTGGGCAACAAGCGCGGTGTGCAGGTGCAACTCGGGCTGGCGCGGCTCAAGCGCTGGAACGCCGGGCTGTGCATCTGGGGCATGTCGGCCACGCTCGGCAATCTGGATGACGCGATGCGCGCGCTGCTGGGGGCGGACGACGGCCTGCTGGTGCAGGGCAAACTGCCGAAGCCGCTGGTGATCGACTCGCTGCTGCCGGGCCGCGCCGAGCGCTTCCCGTGGGGCGGGCACCTCGGGCTGACGATGCTGCCGCAGGTGGTCGATGAAATCGCGTCGAGCAGCACCACGCTGGTCTTCACCAACACCCGCTCGCAAGCCGAGATCTGGTACCACGCGATGCTTGAAGCGCGGCCCGATTGGGCCGGGCAGATCGCGCTGCACCACGGCTCGCTGGACCGGGAGGTGCGCGAGTGGGTCGAGCAATCGCTCAAGAGCGGTGCGCTGAAGGCCGTGGTCTGCACCTCCAGCCTGGACCTGGGCGTGGATTTTCTGCCGGTCGAGCGGGTGCTGCAGATCGGCTCGCCCAAGGGTGTGGCACGCCTGCTGCAGCGCGCCGGCCGGTCGGGCCATGCGCCGGGCCGGCCGTCGCGCATCACGCTGGTGCCGACGCACAGCCTGGAGATCATCGAAGGCGCCGCTGCGCGTGCGGCGGTGGCGGCCGGCCAGATCGAGACCCGCAGCTCGCCCGAACAGCCGCTGGACGTGCTGGTGCAGCACCTGGTGACGGTGGCGCTGGGCGGTGGCTTCGAGCCCGATGCGCTGTACGCCGAGGTCACCGGCACGGCGGCCTATGCCCGGCTGTCGCGGGAAAGCTGGGACTGGTGCCTGTCGTTTGTCTCGCAAGGCGGCGCGTCGCTGGCGGCCTATCCGGACTACCAGCGCGCCGTGCCGGATGCGGCAGGCGTATGGCGTGTGCCCGATGCCCGGCTGGCACGGCGCCACCGGATGAACATCGGCACCATCGTCAGCGATGCCAGCATCACGGTGCAGGTCCAGGGCGGCGCGCGCCTGGGCAGTGTCGAGGAAAGCTTTGTGGCGCGCCTGAAGCCCGGCGACTGCTTCATGTTCGGCGGCCGCCTGCTGGAGCTGATCCGCATCCGCGAGATGACGGCCTGGGTGCAGCGCGCAACGGCGAGCCGCGCCGCCGTGCCGCGCTGGAGCGGCGGCCGCATGTCGTGGTCGAGCACGCTGGCCGACGCGGTGGTGCAGCAGTTGGCGCTCGCCGCCGACGGACGCTTCGAGACGCCCGAGTTGCAGTGCGTGCGGCCGCTGCTCGACATCCAGCAGCAGTGGTCCGCGCTGCCGACGCCGCAAACCCTGCTGGCCGAAGTGCTGAGCACGCGCGAGGGCACGCACCTGTTTTTGTACCCATTTGCGGGCCGGTCGGTGCACTTGGGGCTGGCCGGCCTGATCGCCTGGCGCGCGGCGCAAATCGAGCCGTGCACGTTTTCGATCACCGTCAACGACCACGGCCTGGAACTGCTCAGCGCCAACGCGATCGACTGGCCGGCTTTGCTGCCGCGCCTGCTGCACGGCGGCGGCGACGGCGACGCGGCGCTGCTGACCGAGGTGCTGGCCAGCCTGAACGCGGGCGAGCTGGCACAGCGCCGGTTTCGCGAGATCGCCCGCGTCTCCGGGCTGATCTTCCAGGGCTACCCGGGCGAGAAGCGCAGCGGCAAGCAGCTGCAGGCTTCGTCGTCGCTGTTCTGGGAGGTGTTTCGCAAATACGACCCGGCCAACAAGCTGCTGCTGCAGGCCGAGCAGGAGCTGCTGGCGCAGGAGCTTGACATTCACCGGCTGCGCGCCTGCCTGGCCCGGATCGCCGTACAGCGCCTGGTGCTCGAGGTGCTGGTGCGGCCGACGCCGTTTGCGTTCCCGCTGATGGTCGAGCTGTTTCGCGAGAAGCTGTCAAATGAGAGCGTGGCAGTGCGCATCGCGCGCATGGTGGCGCAGCTGGAAAAGGCGGCGGGCGGCGCGCCTGCGGTCGGCGGCATCGAGCAGGTCAAGGACACGCTCGCGTTCGGCCAGGCGCCCAGCCCGCCGCGCCCACCGCGCCGCGCGCGCCCGCCACGTCGCGTGCGCAGGCCGCCGCGGCCGGTGCCGCCGCTGTGAGCGCTGCGGGCGCGGTCGCGCCGTGACAGCCACCCCCTGCGTGGTCGAGTGGGCCGGCGAACCGCTGCAGCTGTTGCCCGAGCGTGCGCTCTGGTGGCCGGCCGGCCGCACCGTGTTTGTCGCGGACCTGCACATCGGCAAGGCCGCCACCTACCGCGCGCTCGGCCAACCGGTGCCGGGCGGCACAACCCGCGAGAACCTGGCACGGCTCGATGGCCTGATCGCAAGCCATCTGCCCCAACGCATCGTCTTTCTGGGCGACTTTTTGCATGCGGCGGCGGCCCGCACTGCCCCGGTGATGGCCGCCCTCGACGCCTGGCGCGCGCGCCATGCCGCGATGGCAATGACGCTGGTGCGCGGCAACCACGACAGCCGCGCCGGTGACCCGCCCGCCGCGCTGCGCATCGACGTCGTCAATGAGCCGCACCTGCTGGGGCCGTTTGCCTGCTGCCACCATCCGCAAAGCCATCCGACGCACTTTGTGCTCGCCGGGCATCTGCATCCGGCGCGCCGGATTCACGGGCGCGGCCGAGACAGCCTGCGGCTGCCGTGCTTCGTCAGCGACGGGCGGCAGGCGATCCTGCCGGCGTTTGGCGAGTTCACCGGTGGCTGGCTCGCCGACGCCGCGCCGGACCGGCGTTTTTATGCTGTCGGCGGTGGTGCGGTCTGGCCGTTGCCCGGCTGAGGTCGGACCGGGCGCGGCTGGGGCCGGTCCGGGGGCCATCCAGAACTTGACGGCCTGCGTATGCTGTGGCTATGACGTCTTCTTGCACCGCTTCTCCCCGCCGGCTGGCCGCCAGCCTGCTTGCCGTTCTCGGCCTGGCGGCTGCCGCCCCGGCCCGTGCCCACGACAGTTGGCTGCAGCCGGTGCCCCGGGGCGCTTCAGCCGGCCTGCTGTTGCTGGGCACGGGCAACCGCTTTCCGGCCTTTGAAGTGGGCATCGACCCGCATTACCTGGTCAAGCCCGGCTGTGCCGATGCCGCCGGCAATCGGCAGCCGCTGGACGCCGTGCGCAACCTGTCCAACAGCCTGCTGATGCGCACCGGCGCGGCGGCCGAGAGCTGCTGGCTGCAGCTCACACCCTTCGACGTGACCGTGCCGGCCGACAAGGTGCCGGTGTACATGGACGAGGTGCGGCCACCACCCGCCCTGCTGGCGGCCTGGGCCGCCATGCAGGCCCGGGGCCGGCCGTGGCAGGAGCGTTACACCAAACATGCCCGCATTGCGCTGCCCGGCCCGGCCAGTGACATCGGCCCGGCCGCGGCCCAGCCTGCGCCGCTGGGCATGGACATGCTGCTGGCCGAGGTCAAGGCCGATACCGCGGGGGGTCTGCCCACGCAGTTGCAACTGCAGGTGCTGCGCGACGGCCAGCCGCTGCCCGTGCTGGCGGTGGAGCTGGTCAACGCTGACCAGCCGATGCCCGGCACCTGGCTGCAGACCGATGCCGGCGGCCGCATCACGCTGCCGCGGCCTGCAGCCGGCCGCTGGCTGCTGCGCGCGGTGGACCTGCGCCTGGCGGCCGACAAGCCCGACAGCTGGGACAGCCGATTTGTCACGCTCAGCTTCAGCCTGCGTTGAGCCCGGTCGCCGCAGGGCGGCGGGCTTGGGGGCCCTTAGAACGGCATCAGTTTCAAGTCCAGCGCCCGTTCGGCCAGCCACACGCCGGCCAGCACGGCGATCAGCAGCGAGCCGCCCACCAGCACCGCACGGCGGTAAAACCAGCTGCGCCGCAGCGCATAGGCCAGCGGCAGAAAAGCCGCGACGATGGCCAGCTGGCCCAGTTCCACCCCCACGTTGAAGCCGGCCAGCGCCACCGCCAGCGCGCCCTGCGGCAGGCCCAGGTCGACCAGCACGCTGGCAAAGCCGAAGCCGTGCAACAGGCCAAAGGCAAAGGCCACCATCCAGCGCCGGCCGTGGAACACCGGCCAGACGTTGTTCAGTGCGGCCAGCACCACGCTGGCAGCGATCGACGACTCGACCACCCGTGACGGCAGCGACACCAGGCCCAGCACCGCCAGCGTCAGGGTGATCGAATGCGCCAACGTGAAGGCGGTGACCACTTTCAGCACCTCCACCACCGCCTGACCGATGCGGTCCGCCGGCTCCCAGCGCCGCCCGGCCCACAAGCCGACTGCCGGCAGCAGCAGCGAGAGCAAGAACAGGATGTGGTCGAAGCCGATCCAGATGTGCCACACACCCTCTTTGGCAAAGTCGACAAAGGCCTGCCAGCGGCTGATGCGCGCCAGCGAGAAGCTTTGCAGCGGCGCCTGCGGCCCCAGGATGGCGCTGCGGCTGGCGCCGTCCACCGTCAGGTTCAGCAGGCCGCGGTGCTGGGGGTCCAGGTCGGCCAGCAGGGTGTAGCGCAGGCTCAATGCCTTGGGCGCCGCCACCGCGCAGGCCAGTTGCAGCGGCAGCACGCTGTACGCACCGTCGGTGTGCTCGTCCACCTGCTGCGGGCCCACGGTCAAGGTGCAGGGCTGGCCGTCGGCCTGCACTTGCAGCCGCGCCGTGGCGTAGCCGGCTATCGCTGCATGCTGGGCGCGCACCTCGCCCCAGGTGATGCGGCCGTCGCCGTCGGCGTCCAGCCCCACGGCCAGGTCCAGGTCGCGCAGCGCGATGTCCCACTGGCCGCGCAGCCGGCCGTCCTGCACGGTGACCGTCAGGTAGCTGTCGGAGGGCTTGTGGGCCTGCGCTGCGCCGGCCAGCAAGGCCAGAGCGAGGCAGCGCCAGATCCACCGGGCAGCGCGGCTCATGGCAGGGCCTTGAGCTTGGCAGCCAAGCTGTGCAGCACCAGGCTCTCGACCCGGTGGGTGGCCATCCAGTCCAGTGCCGGCCGGGCGGCATCGGGCTGGCGCGCGGCCAAGGCGGCCTCCAGCAGGATGCGGGCATCGGCCGGCTCACGTTGCTCGGCGAAGTTCTGCTGTGCGAGTTGCAGCGCGCGGGCGGTGTCGCCGGCGTCTGCCTTGAACGCCAGCACGAAGCGTGACTCTTCCTTGCGGTGCGAGGTGTCGCCTCGCTGGCGGGCGGCGTCGAAGCGCGCCGTCAGGGCGTCGCGCCAGCGGCTGACGTCGCGGTTGCCTGCCGCCTTGGCTGCCAGCGCCAGGCGCAGCAGCAGCACATCGGCGCGGGCGCCGTCGGCCAGCAGGGTCAGCACTTCGGCCGGCCGGCCCCGGTCGAGCAGCAAATCGGCATAGGCCGCCTGCAGGTATACGTCGGACAGGCCCAGCGCCAGCGCGGCGCGGAAGGCCGCTTCGGCCTGGGCATACGCGCCGCGGCGCTCCTCGTTTTCGGCCAGGCGGGTCAGGCTCCACAGCCGCTCGGCGGCGTCGGCCTGGGGGTTGGCGTCCAGCGCGGCGCGCAGGCGGCTGGCGGCCTCGGCGGCGTGGCCGGTCACGGCGTCCACCTGCGCCAGACAGGCCGCGCCAATCAGCGGTGTGGCCAGTGGCGCCAGACGCTCGCAGCTCTGCCGCGCCCGGGCGTAGTCGGCCTGCACCATCAGGATGGCGGTGCGCCACGACCAGGCGGTGCCGTTGTCGGGCTGGGCGGCCAGCGCCGCGTCCAGGTCCGCCAGCGCGGCGTCGAAACGGTGATCGAACTGCAGCAGCTGTGCCCGCAGCACCCGCACCGCCACGGGCGGGTCGGGCAGCGTCCACCAGGGCTGCAGCACCGCCTGGGCCTGGCCGACGTAGCGCGGATCGCCCTCGGCACCCACCTGCGCAAAGCTGCGCTCGGCCAGGCGCAGGGCGGTGGCCAGGTCGTTGGGTTGCTGGCGCCAGGCCTGGCGCAAGGCGGCCAGCTCACGCGCCGCCGGGTCGCTGGCGCGCGCCGGCACGGTAGCCAGCACCTGGGCATCGCTATCGGGTGTGAAGGGGGCGGCCGTGGCCAACGCGCTCAGGCTCAGCAGCAGCAGCGGGTACAGGCGCCGGCGAAGGTCACGGCGCAGCAGAGGGCTCAGAGGGGTCACCGGCACGATTGTCGCCCGTGCTGGCCGGCGCGTTTTGCCGAGCATGACTGCACAGTGTGCTGCCGCACCGACGGTGAATGAAAATCGTGTCAACCGATGGCGTTGCCGGGCGTTATACCGGCACGGCGGCGCGTCCGACAGGAGGTGTCGCCAGTACAGGGGTCGTTGCAGTTCTTGGTTGTTTCACCACGCTGCGCGCCCGTTCCACCTGAAGTTCCACACCACTGCAAAGACCGACATCATGATCAAGATCATCACCGCCCTCGCCCTCGCCGCCTTCGCCCTGGGTGCCCAGGCTGCCTCCCACGCCGGTGGCGCCCCGATGAAGGCCGAGGCTGCCAAGCCCGCCGCCAGCGCCGCCAGCGCTGCCAAGCCTGCCGCCAAGAAGGAAGTCAAGAAGGAAGAAGCCAAGAAGTAATTCAGGGCTTCAAGTCTCGATGAGGGCGGGCGCCGAAAGGTGCCCGCCCTTTCTTTTGACCACAGTGACCCGTGGCCGGCGGCAATGCTGGGGCCGCCGTCGATCAACCCACTGGGCGATGGCTGACCCGTGCTGGTGCGGGCGCTGACCACGCTGCACCGCATCGGGGTTGACCCCGAGCCGCACGCGGGGCTGGACCATGGCACAAATCTGGCTAGCTCTGTGACAATAACTTGACCGTCTGGTTAGGTTTTGCAGTTACCGGCCCACCCCCTTTGTCCATGAATGCTCCAGAACGCCAGGCTTCAATGCCCTTTGTCATGGCGCCAGCCGATGCCCGCCGATGCTCTGCGGCCCCCGCCAGCCAGCCCGCCGTGCAGGTGCGCAGCGCCAGCGTGGTCTATGCCGCCGCCGACGCGCCGGTGCATGCGCTGTCTGAGATCGATCTCGACATCGCGCAGGGTGAATTTGTCTCGCTGATCGGCCCGTCGGGTTGTGGCAAGACCACGCTGCTGAGGGTGATCGCCGACCTGGAGCCGATCAGCGCGGGCGAGGTGCGCGTCAATGGCTTGAGTCCGCATGAGGCCCGGCTGGCGCGCGCCTACGGTTATGTGTTCCAGGCGCCGGCGTTGTTTCCGTGGCGCACGGTGCTGGGCAACGTGATGCTGCCGTTGCAGATCCAGGGCCGGCGCAAGGCCGAGGCGGAGGCTGTAGCGCGTGAGCAGTTGGGCCGGGTCGGCCTGACCGGCTTTGAGCGCAAATACCCCTGGCAGCTGTCGGGCGGCATGCAGCAGCGGGTGTCGATTGCCCGGGCATTGGGCTTCGAGCCCAAGATCTTGATGATGGACGAGCCGTTTGGTGCGCTCGACGAGATCACCCGCGACGGCCTGAACGAGCAGTTGCAGCAGCTTTGGCAGCGCGAGCGGCGCACGGTGGTGTTTGTCACCCACTCGATCGCCGAGGCGGTGTATTTGTCCACCCGCATCGTGGTGATGTCGCCGCGGCCGGGGCGCATCCTCAAGATCATCCCGTCCACGCTGCCGGACGCTCGCCACCTGGGGCTGCGCGACACGCCCGAGTTCATGGCGCTGGCGCACGAGGTGCGCGAGGGCCTGGCGGGTGGACAAAGGCACGGCCACGGCCCAGCCGCCGATGACGATGCGGTCTAAGGCCATCCCGCTGCGCGAGCGTGCGTTGCCGGTGGCGCTGGTGCTGGCCGCCACGCTGCTGCTCTGGTATGCGGGTGCGGTGGGCCTGAACCGGGCCGGTGCGGTCGAGCGGGTGCTACCGCCGTTGGGCGCCTACAGCACTGGCCAGCTGATCACGGCCACCCTCAACATGGAGCGCCCGGTGCTGCCGGCGCCGCACCAGGTGGTGGTCGATCTGGTCCGCAGCCTGGTCGATTGGCCGCTGGACTCGCCGCGCAACCTGCTGTACCACGCGGCGGTCACGGCGCAGTCGACGCTGGTGGGATTTGTGCTGGGCACGCTGCTGGGCATCGCGCTGGCGGCGGCCATCGTGCATTCCCGCACGCTGGACCGGGCGCTGTTGCCCTGGATCGTGGCCTCGCAGACCGTGCCGGTGCTGGCGATTGCGCCGATCGTGCTGGTGATCCTGGGCAGCCTGGGTTTTTCGGGCGTGGCGCCCAAGGCGGCGATTGCGATGTACCTGTGCTTTTTTCCGGTCACGGTGGCGATGGTGGCCGGCCTGCGGGCGCCGCAACGTATCGAGACCGAGCTGATGCACACCTATGCCGCCAGCCGGCTGCAGGCGTTCTGGCTGCTGCGCATGCCGTCGGCGCTGCCGTTTTTGTTCCCGTCGCTGCGGGTGGCGATTGCCGCCGGGCTGGTGGGCGCGATGGTGGCCGAGCTGCCCACCGGCGCGCAAGCCGGGCTGGGCGCCAAGCTGCTGACCGGCAGCTACTACGGCAACACCGTGGGCATCTGGTCGGCGCTGGTGATGTCGGCGCTGCTGGGCCTGGGGCTGACGGCGGCGGTGGCGGCTGTCGAGCGCTGGGTGTTGCAGACAAGGCGAGCGGCATGATGGGCCGCCAATTTGCGCTGTGGTTGACCCTGTTGGCGGCCACGGTCGCCGCCGCCGCGCTGGCCCAGGCCGTGCCGCCCGCCGGCAGCAGCGACAGTGGCCCCGCCACCGCGCACCTGCTGGCCCTGGCGGGGGTGGTGGTGCTGGCGGGGCGCAGCGTGCAGCGGGTGGCAGCACTGGACGGCCGGCGCTGGTACGGCACGGCCACGGCCGCGCTGTTCGGCCTGTGGGTGCTGTACTTCTGGCAGCTGGGCGTGACCTTGTTTGACGTGCCACGGGTGCTGTTGCCGGCCCCGGCCTTGATCGGCCAGATGCTGATAGCCCGCTGGGACACCCTGGCGGGTGACTTTGTGCAGACCGTGCTCAAGGCCGTGCTGGTCGGCTGGGCGCTGGGTTCGGGCCTGGGCTTTGCCGTCGGCGTGGCGATCGACCGCGCACCGTTTTTGCAGCGCGGCCTGCTGCCGTTGGCCAATTTGACCAGCACCGTGCCGCTGGTGGCGGTGGCACCCATCATGGTGATGTGGTTCGGCTTTGAGTGGCACAGCAAGGCCGCGGTGGTGGTGCTGATGACCTTCTTCCCGATGTTGGTGTCCACCTTGGCCGGGCTGCAGGCGGCCGGCAAGTTGGAGCTGGAGCTGATGCACAGCTACGCCGCCAGCTACCCGCGCACCCTGCTGGACCTGCGGCTGCCGGCGGCCATGCCGTTTATCTTCAACGCCCTCAAAGTCAACGCCACGCTGGCGCTGATCGGCGCGATCGTGGCCGAGTTTTTTGGCTCGCCCACGGTGGGCTTGGGGTTTCGCATCAGCACCGAGGCCGCGCGCATGAACATGGCGCTGGTCTGGGGTGCCATCGTGGTGGCGGCGGTCACGGGGTCGGTGGCCTATGCTGTGCTGGTGCAACTGGAGCGGCGGGTGGCTTTCTGGCACCCGTCGATCCGCAGCCCCTGATGTTTCCGCCGTCGGGCCTGCGCAGGCGCTGCCACCCGAGTGGTCGTTTTCTTGTTGCTCTCTCGTTTTCCGTGTGTCCCTACGTTCCGTTCCATAAACCAAGACAGGAGTGAGTCATGACCGGTTTCACGATCAAGCGCGCCGTGCTGGCCGCCGCATTGCTGATGGGCAGCCTGGCAGTGCAGGCCGCCGACAAGGTGGTGGTGCAGATGAAATGGGTGCCGCAAGCCCAGTTTGCCGGTTACTACGTGGCCGCCGCCAAGGGCTATTACAAGGACGCCGGGCTCGACGTCACGATCAAGCCGGGCGGCCCGGATGTCAGCCCGGTGCAGGTGCTGGCCGGCAACCAGGCTGACGCCATCGTCAACTGGATGCCCGATGCGCTGGCCGCGCGTGAGGCGGGTGTGCCGCTGGTCAACATTGCGCAGATTTTTGACAAGTCCGGCCTGATGCTGACCTGCAAGAAGTCCAGCGGCATCGCCAGCCCGAAAGACTTCAAGGGCAAGACCCTGGGCGTCTGGTTCGGCGGCAACGAGTACCCGTTCCTGAACTGGATGGCCAAGCTGGGCCTCAAGCCCGACACCGACGTCAAGGTGCTCAAGCAAGGTTTCAACGTGGATCCGCTGCTGCAAAACCAGGCTGCGTGCATCAGCACCATGATCTACAACGAGTACTGGCAGGTGGTGGATGCGGGTGTCAAGGAGACCGACCTGATCACCTTCTTCTACGAGAAAGAGGGCGTCGCGTCGCTCGAGGACGGCCTCTATGTGCTGGAAGGCAAGCTGAAGGACCCGGCCTTTGTCGCCAAGATGGGCAAGTTCTTGAAGGCCACGCTCAAGGGCTGGAACGAAGCGGTCAAGAACCCCGAAGAAGCCGCCAAGATCGTCGTCGCGGCTGACCCGTCGGGCAGCGCCACGCTCAAGGTGCAAAAGCGCCAGATGGAGAACGTGGCCACGCTGATCAGCAATGCCGGCACCGCCAAGATCGGCTACCTCGACCCGGCCGCCTACCAGCGCACCGTCAAGGTGCTGCTGGCTGCCGGCAGCGCGCCGGTGATCAAGAAGGACCCGGGCAAGGCGGCCTACAGCCACGCCGTGTTCGAGGCGGCCAGCAAGTAAGCCGGCCACTCAGCCCAAGCGGCCGGCGGGGCATCAGCAACATGCTTGCCGCCGGCATGCCGGGTCTGACTGACGACGACACGTCAAAAGGCCAGATCCGGCAAGCCAACGAGGCCCGCATCCTGGGCGCGGCCGAAAAAGTCTTTGCCCGCGCCGGGTTCAGCGGCACCACCATGGCCGCGATTGCCGACGAGGCCGGCCTGCCCAAGGCCAACCTGCACTACTACTTTGGCAGCAAGCTGGAGCTGTACCGGGCGGTGCTGGCGCGCACCCTGCATGACTGGCTGGCGCCGATGGACGCACTGACCGCTGATGCCGACCCCGCCGACGCGCTGGCCCGCTATATCCGCGACAAGATGGCGATGAGCGCCCAGCGGCCCGATGCGTCACGCGTGTTTGCCAACGAGCTGCTGCACGGCGCGGCAGTGGTGGGCGGGCTGATGCGCGGTGAGCTGCGCGACAAAGTGCAGCAAAAGTCGGCCGTGATCGATGGCTGGATCGCTGCCGGGCGCATGGCGCCAATCGACTCGACCCATCTGTTTTTCACCCTCTGGGCCGCCACCCAGACCTATGCCGATTTTGAGGTGCAGGTCTGCGCGGTGCTGGGGCAGCAGGCGCTGGCGGCGGCTGATCACGAACGCGCCACTGCGCATGTGGTGGCGCTGGTGTTGCGGGGGTGTGGGCTGACACCGCCGTAGGGCGGTTCAGGCGTCTGTTCAGCAGCCCGACTTCCGCTGACCCCGGATAGCCAGCACAAACACGGTGTCGAGCGTGGGGACGTAGCGGTACAGCGCCACGTGGCCGCGTGCAGCTATACCCATCACCAACTCGCGCACGCCGCCGCGCAATTTGCGGCCGATCAGCGGGCTGTGCGTCAGCAATTGCAGGCCCAGCACGATCTGATCGATCCGCTCGGGTGCATCGTCGATTTCAAACGCCGTCAAGTGATCGAAGAAGCGATCAAACTCGTCCAGGACTTCGGGCGCGAGCTCGATCCGGGCCATGCCCAGGTCAGCCGACGGTCTTGCGCGCTGCGGGCCGGCGCGGCTGTTCGCCCCGGGCGCAGGCGCTGAGGTAGGCCTTGGCCTCGTCCCAGGCCACCGTCGGCCGGGTTGCCAGCACCTGCGACCAGCGCTGCTCGGCCAGCTGCTGGAGCGCACTGTCCTGCTCGGCCTGGTCGACGGTCTGGGCGATGGCGTCCAGGATGAAGGCATGCGCCGTCTTGCCGGCGCGTTCGGCCGCCGCCGCCACCCGCTGTTTCAAGTCGTCTTCAATACGGATCGTCGTTGTGCTCAAGGCGTGCCTCCGATAACCGGGGGATGTAGCACTTAAGTGCTTCTCCGAGGCGGGGTGGGATGCCTGGCTTTGTCACTTTCTGACAAGATGCCGTGATGACGTTCGGCACCGACTACCAACACATTAGCTTTACCCGCCAAGCCCGGGTGCTGATCCTCACACTCAACCGCCCGGACCAACGCAACGCCGTCAACGGTCGGCTGCATGCCGAACTGGCGCAAGTCTTCACCGACGCCCAACGTGACGAGGGCAGTGACGTGATCCTGCTCACTGGCGCAGGCAGCGCGTTTTGCGCCGGTGGCGACATTGCCTGGATGCAGCAGGGCGTGGACGACCCGGCGGGGTTTGAGCGCACTGGGCGCGAGGGCAAGGACATCCTGTTCAGCCAGCTCGACCTGGAAAAGCCACTCATCTGCGCCCTCAACGGCCACGCCACCGGCCTGGGCGCCAGCCTGGCATTGCTGTGTGATGTGGTGATCGCCGCCGCGAGCGCCAAGATCGGCGACCCGCATGTCAGCGTCGGGCTGGTGGCGGGTGACGGCGGTGCGCTGATCTGGCCGCAGCTGATTGGCTACGCCCGCGCCAAGCGCTACCTGCTGACGGGTGACCTGATGACCGCGACTGAAGCCGAACGCCTGGGCCTGGTCAGCGAGGTGGTGGCCGACGCGCAGGTGCTGCCGGTGGCGTTGGCGCTGGCCCAGCGCCTGGCGGCTGGCGCGACCCAGGCGGTGCGCTGGACCAAGATCACCACCAATCTGCCGCTGAAGGCGCTGATCCATGCGCATTTCGACGCCGGGCTGGCCTATGAGCTGCTGTCCAACCGCACGGCCGACCACGCCGAGGCGGTAGCGGCTTTCCGCGAGCGGCGTGCGCCGGTGTTTCACGGCACATGACGCCAGTGTGAGGGTTTGGGCTGGCGGCGCCGCCGTCAGCCCAAACCGGTCCGGCTCAGAGCGTCTGGGTGGCGCTTTGCAGCACGATGTCGGTCGTGGGCTTGTCGGTCGCGGGGTTGGTGGGCCTGGCCGAGATGGCATCGATGGTGGCCAGGTCGGTGGCGCCCACCACGCGGCCGAACACCGCGTAGCCCGGTGATGCCGAGCTCGCGTAGTCCAGGAAAGTGTTGTTCGCGCTGTTGAAGAAAAACTGCGACGTCGCTGAATCGAAGACATCGGTACGCGCCATCGCAATCGTGCCGCGCAGGTTGCTCAGGCCCTTGTTCGACTCCAGCGCGATGGCCGCGTGCAGGCCAGCCGGTATGGCGCCGGCGCTGGTGAAGCCGCCGCCTTGCACCACAAAGCCGGCGATGACCCGGTGGAAGATCGTGCTGCTGTAGAACCCGGCATTCACATAGGCCAGAAAGTTGTCCACGGTCACCGGCGTGCTGGCCGGCTCCAGCTCAACCACGATGCTGCCCAGGTTGGTGACCAGCGTCACCCGCGGTTTGGGCACCGCCTGGGTGCTGCTGTAGAGCTCGGTGCCGCCGGCGTTGACCGCCAGGCGCACGCTCAGCGCCTTGTTGGGCGTGCAGGTCACGGTTTGCTGTGTGGCGCTGCCACCGCCCAGCACCGTGAGGCCGTCGCAGCCGGTAGCGCTGAAACTGATGCCGGTGGTCAGGTACGTGCCGGTGACGGTGAAGGTGCTGAGCCGGCCGTAGCTCAGGCGGTTGGCAGCCGCCGCGCTGACCGTGGCCGTGGTGCTGACCGATGGGCCGCTGTCGCTGTACCCACCGCCGCCGCCGCCGCAAGCTTGCAGCAGCAGGGCGCAGGCGGCCAGGGCGACGGTGCGCAGGCGGGCGGCAGACGTCGACCCGGCTGACAGGGCGGGTGACGGGGTGGTGGACAGCAAGGGGGTCATGGCAGTGGGGGTCATGGTGGGCGCTGGGCGTGGGGGGAAGGGCGGCGGCAGGGCAGGCGGTTTGCGCAGTATCGCCGGGGATCGGGTCTGGCGGTCGGTCGCTGAGGTGACGGCGGTTCGCGCAGCCGCCGCCCTATGCTGGCCGTCGGCTCCGATTTCCAACCTGCACCCTCGACCATGACCTACACCACCCTGGACTGGCAGATCGACGACCGTGTGCTGACGCTCACGCTCAACCGCCCGGCGCAGCTCAACGCCTTCACCGTCACGATGGCCGAGGAGTTGATCGATGCCTACGGCCGCGCCAGCGCCGATGACGCGGTGGGTGCGGTGGTGGTGACTGGGGCGGGCCGGGCCTTTTGCGCCGGCATGGACCTGTCGGTCGAAGGCAATGTGTTCGGCCTGGACGAGGGCCTGTCGCCCAGCCTGGCGGAGCTGGACGCGCGCTGGGACGACCCCGCCATCGTGTCCGGCGTGCGCGATACCGGCGGTCGGGTGTCGCTGGCGGTCTACGACTGCAAGAAGCCGGTGATCGCTGCGATCAACGGGGCGGCGGTGGGCATAGGTGCCACGATGACGCTGCCGATGGACATCCGGCTGGCGTCCGACAAGGCCCGCATCGGTTTTGTCTTTGGCCGCATCGGCATCGTGCCCGAGGCCTGCTCGACCTGGTTCCTGCCACGCATCGTCGGCCCGCAACAGGCGTTTGACTGGGTTTACTCAGGCGACATCCTCACCGCAGAAGAAGCGCTGCGCGGCCGGTTGGTCAAGTCGGTGGTGCCGCACGCGCAACTGCTGGACGAGGCGCACCAGCTGGCCCACAAGTACATCGACCAGCGCAGCCCGGTGTCGATCACACTGATGCGCCAGATGCTGTTGCGCAACGCGGCGCTGCCGCACCCGCGTGACGCGCACGCCATCGAGTCGCTGGCGATGTTGCACACCAGCCAGCGTGACGGCAAAGAGGGTGTGCAGGCCTTCAACGACAAACGGGCGCCGGTCTACACCGGCCGGGCCTCGGACGGCCTGCCCGATTGCTACCCCTGGTGGTGAATTAGCCCCCCGAAGCGCCTGCGGCGCTTACCCCGCGGGGCGCCGCCAGCGGCCCGGCAAAGCCGGTTCCGCATCGTCTGTCTGGCTGCGCCGCTGCCTCATCATCAACCGTTGTCAATAAAGAGGGCAAAACGCCATGAGCAACACATCCCCCAACGAACGCAAAGTGTGTGTGGTGACGGGTTCGTCGTCGGGCATTGGCGCGGCAACGGCGCGCCTGTTTGCCGAGCGCGGCTGGAACGTGGTGGTCAACTACTCGCGTGAGGCAGCGCCCGCCCAGGCCGTGGCCGACGAATGCCGGCAACTCGGCGCTGCGCTGGGCGTGGACGTGCTGGTGCAGCAGGGCAATGTGGCGGTGGACGCCGATTGCCGCGCGCTGGCCGCCGCGGTGGACGCCCGCTGGGGCCGTTGCGATGTGCTGGTCAACAACGCTGGCACGACCAAGTTTGTGGGCGCCCGCAACCTCGATGGGCTGGACGCCGAGGACTTTCAGCGCATCTATGCCGTCAACGTGATCGGCGCGTTCCAGATGGTCCGCGCGCTAGAGCCCTTGCTCAAGCGCCACCCGCCCGCGGGCGTGGTCAACATGTCGTCGATCGCGTCGCTCACCGGCATGGGCTCGTCGGTGGCCTATGCCGCCAGCAAGGGTGCGCTCAACGCGATGACGTTTTCGCTGGCGCGGGCGTTGGGCCCGGCCATCCGGGTCAACGCGATCGCCCCAGGCCTGGTCGAGACGCCCTGGCTGCAAAACGGCATGGGCGCCGAGCGCTACGCCGCTGGTGTGGTGGCCTACAAATCCCGCGCGGCGCTGGCCGAGATCATCCAGCCCGAAGATGTGGCCCGCGCCGCCTGGTATTTGGGCGTGGACGCGATCAAGACCAGCGGCGAGGTGCTGTCGGTGGACGCGGGTGCCAAACTGATCCCGATGTAACCGGGTCGGCCCAGCGGGTCGCCCCGGGCGCTTGGACCACCGGAATTGCGTTGAGGCCATGCGCGGCGGGTTCAGTTTGACGCCCGCTGTCCGACAACCTGGGGGTGATCGATGCCGCCTCTCCGCCGCCAGCGCCTTGTCGCGCACCTGTCAGAGGGCGTGCCTGGCAACGTGCCGGGGTCTGCATCCGTGCGCTATTGGCAGTGACTTCGCTGCTGCTGGGATGTTCAGGCGCTCGGGCCGAGTCGGTCCGCGCCCAGGAAGCGGCGTCCTGCTTGGCCGGCGAGGTCAGCACCTGGTCCGATGGGCAGGACCGGGCCGCCGCCGGCGGCGGGTTGCGCCTGGTTTACCGGCACGCCGGGGCGCCGCCAGGGTTCGATGAGGCACAGGTGCTGGGCACCGTGCAGCGCGCGCTGGCAGCCTGGTCGGGCTGCGGTGTACCGGCTGAGGTTTTTGGCGAGGCGGCTGCAGTGATGGTCCCTGGCCAGATCGTGCGCGTGCAATGGGACGACGCCGGCAGCCGCGGCAACTTTGGCTTGGCCCATCTGGGCCAACGCACGCTGTCGCTGGGTCCGGCGTCATTCGCGCTGCTGGCCCAACGCAACCCGCGCCACCCCGCGCACCAGACCTTGCAAATGGTGATCAGCCACGAACTGGGCCACTTCTTCGGCCTGATGGCCCATTCACGCCGCTGTGTTGACGTAATGTCCTACTACGACAACGGCCGCGGCGAGACCTGCCGCACTCGCGACGGCAGCTCCTACAAAGCCGTGGCCGAGTACCGCGCCCTGCTGCCCACGGCCTGCGACATCGAGCGCTGCCGGGCAGTCAATCAACGGCACTGAGGGCGGCGCGAGGCCGGGCACCTGAACGGTGGTTTGCGGCTCTGAGCTGTCTTTCGTTTTTTGGCCTGAGAGCTGCCGGTCGTGGGTGCTGAGCGACCGCGCCGCGCCGGGCTGGCGTGCCCCGCTCCATGTCATTCCGGGCCGGAAAAGCACCGGCCCTCCCTTCTCTACTTACGCGGGACACGCCAGCCCGACGCGG
>JBKJKU010000313.1:0-4950 GCA_046597355.1 Aquabacterium sp. | reverse complement strand
GCGCACGCTCTCGCGGTTGAACTCGGTAGCAAAGATGTAGGCATTGCCGGTAAACCCGCCAGCAGCCTTGATCGCGTCGGCAACGGTGCTGCCCTCCGGCAACACGTACTCGGACGGGCGCGCAACCTCGCCCTCTACCCGCACCCGTTTGCTCTGGCGCTGAGACGGCAAGGCAACGTCGACGGCACTGAAGGCGCGCAACACGTCACCGTGGCTCAGCGACAGTTTCAGGTCGGCGGGCAGGTCAAGCTGGGCCACCCGGCCGGCATTGCGTTCTTGCAGCCTCTCGACGGCCAGGCGGTTGCGGTCGGCCACGGCCGAGAAACCGCCGGCAATGCGCAGTGCGTCGGCCACGGTCTCGCCGGCTTTTAGCTCCAGCACCGTGGGTTTGTTGACACTGCCGATAAAGCCCACCTGCACGCCCACCGGGCCCACATGCACCACGTCACCGGCTTGCACGATGCGGTCGGCCGACCGGTCACCCTTGAGCAGCAGGTCGTAGAGGTCGAAGCTGGACAGCAGTTGCCCACCGCGGCGCAGCTCGATAGACCGGAAACTGCCCGACGACGCCGGCCCGCCCGCCCGCATCAGCGCCGCCACCACAGTGGACAGGCTGCTCACGGTGTAGGTGCCAGGCTTGACGACGAAGCCGGTGACAAATACCCGTATGCCCCGAAGTTGGCCCAGCGTCACGCTGATTTGGAAATTCTTGAAGACCTGGGCCACGCGGCGCGACACCACGTCGGTCAGGTCGGCATGGCGAATGCCAGACACCTGCACCGGGCCGACGCGCGGGATGGTGATGCGGCCAGCGCGGTCCACCACCAGGCGCAGGTCTGCGTCCACCGATCCCCACAGCGTGAGCAACACCTCGTCGCCTGGCGCCACCACGTAGTCGCCCGGCACCAGCGGGCTCAAGTCGGCGCCGCGGTTGTCAAATCCACCCGAGATCAGCTCGGCGCCAAAGCGGCGCACCTCCACCGTGGGGCCGGCTTGGCGCTGCACAAAACGCTCGAATTCGCCCGGCACGTACGCTACCGGGGTGGCAGCCGGCACGGCGATGCCCGTCGATCGGTCATCAAGCGCGGGCTGCGCCGGGGCTTGGCGAAGCCGAACCGGACCACCGGTGACTGACGGCTCCGTGGCTGGGCTGTTGTCCTGGTTGGTCCCCTGGGTTTGCGCGCCAGCGTTCAGCAGCAGCGACAGCAAAAAGACGCTTATCAGCCCCGAGCGGGTGTGTTGTGCCGCAGGGAGGAGGGTCGACAGTGACATTGAAATCCGTAGGCTCAACAGGCCGCAAAAGCCGGGTCGACAGGCGGGAGGAGGGGCGCCAATGGCACCTCAGACTGTCGAAAAGTAGGCGTAATTCTAGCGGCAGCTGTTTTTGCACCCGCTGGCCCAGAAGCGCTGCTGCCCCCGCCAAACCCATCAGGAGGCCATGGCTGGGCCGATAGCTGCTGGTTTCAAGCGCCCGGGGCGCGGGCTGCGGGGTGGTCTGGCCGCAGGACTCGCAGTGCACACGCGGCACCGCGGCATGCAGCCTGGCAGTACCTGCACACCCGGCTGTGCGGGCAGGTCAGGCAGGGCCGGGATGCGGGGTGCCGCTTTGGGCGTACCAACCTGCCGCAACCGCCAACCCTGACTGGATGTCATGGCTGGGCCGGTAACCCAGCTGTTCACCCGCCTTGCCGATGTCGGCCCGCGAGTGGCGCACATCACCGGCGCGAAAGTCACGGTATTCAGGCGCCAAGGCCACCAAGCCCGCCTGCGCCGCCGCAAGTGCTACGGCCAGCATCTGGTGCAGGCCGTTCAGCGTGGTCTGGTCGCCCACGGCCACGTTGTAAACCTGGTTCACCGCTGCCTCGTCGGTCGTCATGGCCGCCAGCAAATTGGCCTGCACCGCATTGGCGACAAAGCAAAAATCCCGGCTGGTTTCACCATCGCCATTGATGAGCACCGGCTGGCCGTTCAGCATCGCTGCTGCCCATTTGGGGATCACCGCCGCGTAGGCGCCGTTCGGGTCTTGCCGGGGCCCGAAGACATTGAAGTAGCGCAGACCGACGGTGCCCAGGCCATAACAGCGCCCAAATACATCGGCATACAACTCATTGACATATTTGGTCACCGCATAGGGCGACAGCGGTTTGCCGATGGTGTGCTCTACCTTGGGCAGGGCGGGGTGGTCGCCATAGGTAGAGCTGCTGGCGGCATAGACAAAACGTTTGACGCCGGCATCGCGTGCGGCCACCAGCATGTTCAAGAAGCCGGTGACGTTGGCAGCGTTGGTGGTGATCGGGTCAGCGATGGACCGGGGCACCGATCCCAGCGCGGCCTGGTGCAACACCCGGTCAACACCGGCGCACGCGCGCTGGCAGTCCGCCAGGTTGCGGATATCGCCTTCGATGAAATTGAACCTGGCCCAGGCTGCGCTGCCCACGATGGCGTGTACAGCGTCCAGGTTGTGCCGGTGACCGGTGGCAAAGTTGTCCAGCCCCACCACGCGCTGGCCCAGTCCCAGCAGCGTCTCCAGCAGGTGGCTGCCGATAAAACCCGCCACGCCGGTGATCAACCAGGTTTGTGGCTGCGTTTGCAACTGGCCCTGCAAGTTGAGGTAGGCGGTCGGTTGTGGCGGGCGGCCAGCGGCGTTGTCAGGCATGTGGGGTTCTCGTGGAGATGTCAGAAGACGTCGGCGTCTGCCAGCAAGGGTGCAGCCGCGTCCTTGGGCGCCAGCCGCGGCAGCAGGCCGGCCGGCCAGGCGATGCCAATGGCGGGGTCGTCCCAGCGCAGCGCGCGTTCACAGGCCTGCGCATACAGGTCGGTGGTCTTGTAGACGAACCGGGTGTCGTCCTGCAGTGCCACAAAACCGTGGGCAAAACCTTCTGGTATCCACAGCTGTTTGCGGTTGGCAGCGCTCAGTTCTTCAGCCACCCATTGTCCAAAAGTGGGCGACCCACGCCGGATGTCCACCGCCACGTCCAGCGCCGCACCCTGCACCACCCGTACCAGCTTGCCCTGGGGATGGGGTGGCAACTGGTAGTGCAGGCCCCGCAGCACACCCTGGGCGGATTGCGATTCGTTGTCCTGCACAAACGGCCGGGGCTGCGGCAGGCCGAGGGCCGCCAGGCCGTTGACAAACCGCTGCTGGTTGAAGCTTTCCATGAACCAGCCACGCTCATCGCTGAACACAACAGGGTCGATCACGACGACATCAGGCAGGCGGGTGGCGGTGAATTTCATGGGCGGCGTGGCGTTTCGGGTTTCAGGGCAGGTTCAGGGATTCGCGCAGCATGCGATCAACCCCGGTTTGCCAGTGCGGCAGGTTCAGACCGAACGTCTGGCGCAGTTTGCCGGTGTCCAGCCGCGAGTTGAGCGGCCGCCGGGCGGGGGTCGGGTAGGCGCTGGTGAGGATTGCGGCCACGTCGTCCGGACCAGCCTTGAGCGGCTGGCCCTGTTGGCGCGCCCAGGCCAGCACGTGGCGGGCATAGCCGCACCAACTCACCTCACCTGCGGCGACCGCGTGGTAGGTGCCGCTGACGCTGGTGTCGCTTGCCGCGCGGCGCAGCATGTGCGCGCTGATGTCGGCCAGCAGGTCGGCGCCGGTGGGCGCGCCGATTTGGTCGTCGATCACGTTGAGGCTGTCCCGTTCGGCCGCCAGCCGCAGCATGGTGCGGGCAAAGTTGCCGCCGCGCGCGGCATGCACCCAGCTTGTGCGCAGGATCAGGTGCTGGCAGCCGCTGGCGCGGATCAGCGCTTCGCCTTCTTGCTTGGTGCGGCCGTAGACCGACAGCGGCGCGGTGGCGGCCTGTTCATCACGCGGCTGGTGGCCGCTGCCATCAAACACGTAATCGGTACTGAAGTGCAGCAACCAGCCGCCCAGGTCGGCCATCAGCCGGGCCAGGGCGCCGGGTGCCAGCGCGTTGAGGGTGCGGGCCAACTCTGGCTCGCTCTCGGCCTTGTCGACGGCGGTGTAGGCGCCGGCATTGACCACCACCGCGGGCCGCAGCGCCCGCACGCTGACCACCAAGTCGTCAACCTGGGCGAGATCACCACACAGCGGGCGGTTGTCGCCGGGCATGCCGTCCCGCCGCAGCACGATGAGATCGCCCAGCGGCGCCAGCGCACGCTGGAGCTCCCATCCCACCTGCCCGTCGGGGCCCAACAACACGATTCGCATGCGCCTATCGATACCCCGGTTCTGCCCGTCGACCCCGCCGTCCGGGCCAGCGTGAAGCGGCGCATTTTAGGTAGCTTGACGGCCCCCCCGCTGTTGCGGCGGTGCTTTTAGCACGCCAAAGTCACGTCTCGGGGATAATCATGGGTTCATGACGCAAAACATACCTACCGCCGATTCGGTTTTTGATGCCGACGAACAGTCCGCCATCGACGCCGCCCCGCAACGTTTCGACACCCTGCCGCTGGACGCCAAGTTGCTGCGTGCGGTGAGTGATTCGGGCTACACCGCGATGACACCGATCCAGGCCAAGGCGATCCCGCTGGTGCTGGCCGGTCGCGATGTGATGGGCGCAGCGCAGACCGGCACCGGCAAGACCGCCGCCTTCTCGCTGCCACTGCTGCAGAAGATGATGAAGCACGAGACGGCGTCAATGTCGCCAGCGCGCCATCCGGTGCGGGCGCTGGTGATCACGCCCACCCGCGAGTTGGCCGACCAGGTGGCCAACAACGTCAAGACCTACGCCAAGCACACCCAACTCCGGGCTGCGGTGGTGTTTGGTGGCATCGACATGAAGCCCCAGACACTGGAGCTCAAGCGTGGCGTCGAGGTGCTGATCGCCACGCCGGGCCGCTTGCTGGACCACATCGAGGCCAAGAACTGTGTGTTGAACCAGGTCGAGTACGTGGTGCTCGACGAGGCCGACCGCATGCTCGACATCGGCTTTCTGCCCGACCTGCAGCGCATCCTGAGCTACCTGCCCAAGACGCGCCAGACGC
>JBKJKU010000304.1:0-9165 GCA_046597355.1 Aquabacterium sp. | reverse complement strand
ACTGGCCTGACACCTTCCTGAGAACAACGACATGACGACCCGAACCACCGATCACGCCACCGACCCCTACCAGGACATCCGCGACGCCGTGCGCCAGCTCTGCGCCGAGTTTCCGGACGAATACCACCGCAAGGTCGACAGCCAGCGTGGCTATCCCGAGGCTTTTGTCGATGCGTTGACCAAGGCCGGCTGGATGGCCGCGCTGATCCCGCAAGAGTACGGTGGATCGGGCCTGGGTTTGGCTGAAGCCTCGGTGATCATGGAGGAGATCAACCGCGCCGGCGGCAATTCGGGCGCCTGCCACGGCCAGATGTACAACATGGGCACGCTGCTGCGGCACGGCTCGGCCGAGCAAAAGCAGCGCTACCTGCCGCAGATTGCCAGCGGCGCGCTGCGCCTGCAAAGCATGGGCGTGACCGAGCCCAGCACCGGCACCGACACCACCAAGATCAAGACCACCGCGGTGAAGAAAGGCGACCGCTACGTCGTCAATGGCCAGAAAGTGTGGATCTCGCGCATCCAGCACAGTGATTTGATGATCCTTTTGGCGCGCACCACGCCGCTGGCCGATGTCAAGAAAAAGAGCGAGGGCATGTCGGTCTTCATCGTCGATCTGCGCACTGCAGTGACCAGCGGCATGACGGTGCGGCCCATCCCCAACATGGTCAACCACGAGACTAACGAGCTGTTTTTCGAGAACCTCGAGATCCCGGAAGACAACCTGATCGGCCTGGAGGGCCAGGGCTTCAAGTACATCCTGGACGGCCTGAACGCCGAGCGCACGCTGATCGCCGCCGAGTGCATCGGCGACGGCCGCTGGTTCATCGACCGCGTCAGCGCCTACGTCAAGGACCGCATCGTCTTTGGTCGGCCGATCGGCCAGAACCAGGGCGTGCAGTTTCCGATTTCCGAGGCGCACATCGAGGTCGAGGCGGCCGACCTGATGCGCTGGCAGGCCTGCAGCCTGTATGACGCGCACCAGCCTTGCGGTGCCCAGGCCAACATGGCCAAGTACCTGGCGGCCAAGGCCAGCTGGGAGGCGGCCAATGCCTGCATCCAGTTTCACGGCGGTTTCGGTTTTGCGTGTGAATACGACGTCGAGCGCAAGTTCCGCGAGACCCGGCTGTACCAGGTGGCGCCGATCTCGACCAACCTGATCCTGAGCTACGTGGCCGAGCATGTGCTCGGCCTGCCGCGGAGCTTTTGATGGCTGGCCTGCCGCTGGACGGCATCACCGTTGTCACGCTCGAGCACGCGATTGCCGCGCCGTTCTGTACCCGGCAACTCGCCGACCAGGGCGCCCGGGTGATCAAGGTCGAGCGTCCGGGTGTGGGCGATTTTGCGCGCGCCTATGACGAGCGTGTCAATGGCCTGGCGTCGCATTTCGTCTGGACGAATCGGTCCAAGGAGAGCCTGACGCTGGACCTCAAGCACGACCAGGCGCCCCAGGTGCTGGCGCGCTTGCTGGCCAGCGCCGACGTGCTGGTGCAAAACCTGGCGCCGGGCGCGGCGGCGCGGCTGGGCTTGTCGTACGAGGCCTTGAGCGTGCTGCACCCCGGCTTGATCGTCTGCGACATCTCGGGCTACGGCAATGATGCGCAAAACCCCGGCCCGTACCGCGACAAGAAGGCCTACGACCTGCTGATCCAGAGCGAGTCGGGCTTTGTCTCGATCACCGGCAGCCCGGACGCCCCAGCCAAGGCCGGTTGCTCGATTGCCGACATCGCCGCGGGCATGTACGCCTACAGCAACATCCTGACCGCACTGATCCAGCGCGGCCGCACCGGGCTTGGCCGGCATATCGACGTCTCGATGCTGGAAAGCATGGTCGAGTGGATGAGCTACCCGCTGTACTACGCCTACCAAGGCGCCAGCCCGCCACCGCGTGCCGGCGCCGCCCACGCCACGATCTACCCCTACGGCCCGTTTGAGACCGGCGATGGCAAGACCGTGATGCTCGGCCTGCAAAACGACCGCGAATGGCAGGTGTTTTGCCAACGGGTGCTGTTGCAGCCGGCGCTGGCAGCCGATGAGCGGTTTTCCACCAACGCCAGACGCACGGCAGCACGCGACAGCCTGCGCGCGCTGATCGTCGAGGCTTTTGCAGCGATGACGGCCGAGCAGGTGCTGGCGCGGCTCGACGCAGCGGGCATCGCCAATGCCAGCGTCAACACCATGGCCGATGTCTGGGCCCATCCGCAATTGCAGGCCCGAGGCCGCTGGACCGAGATCAACACCCCCGCCGGACCGGTGCCGGCGCTGCTGCCGCCCGGCTGCAACGAGGCCCGCATGGACGCCGTGCCGGCGCTGGGCCAGCACAGCGAGGCGGTGCTGGCCGGCCTGGGGTTTGATGCCGCGCAGATCGAGGCATGGCGGCGCGACGGCGCCATTTGAGACCTTCAGGAACCCACCACCATGAACCCCTCGATTGCCGACCCGACCCGCGCGCTGGCGCAGTTTGCCGCCACGCTGCAATTTGCCGACATCCCGGCGCCGGTGTTGCGCCGCGCCGAAGACCTGTTCCTGGACTGGTTGGCCTCGGCGCTGGCCGGCAAGGGCGCGCGGCCGGTGGAGAGCATCGCGCGTTTCATGCAGGCGATGGGCCCGACCGATGGCCCCAGCGAGGTGCTGATTCACCGCCGTGGCAGCAGCCCGCTGGTGGCCGCGGTGGTCAATGCCGCGGCGTCGCACTTTGCCGAGCAGGACGATGTGCACAACGGCTCGGTGTTTCATCCAGCGGCGGTGGTGTTTCCGGCCGCGTTGGCGGTGGCCCAGGCGTTGGGCCGCAGCGGCGCTGAATTGTTGACGGCCAGCGTGGTGGGCTACGAGGTCGGCATCCGGGTGGGCGAGTTTTTGGGCCGATCGCACTACCGCACCTTCCACACCACCGGCACTGCCGGCACGGTGGCGGCCGCCGCTGCGGTGGGCCGCCTGCTCAACCTCAGCGTGGACCAGATGGCCCATGCCTTTGGCTCCGCCGGCACCCAGGCCGCCGGGCTGTGGGAGTTTTTGCGCACCGCTGCCGATTCCAAGCAGTTGCACACCGCCCACGCGGCCGGCGCCGGCCTGACCGCCGCGTACCTGTCGGCGGATGGTTTCACCGGCGCGCAGCAGATCTTTGATGGCCCGCAGGGCATGGCCGCCGGCATGTCCAGTGATGCTGATGCCGCCAAGCTGGCCGACCGACTGGGCAGCCGCTGGGCGCTGGCCGAGACCTCGTTCAAGTTCCATGCGTCCTGCCGCCATACCCACCCGGCGGCCGATGCGCTGCAGCAATTGATGCGCGAGCACCACCTGGCCGCCGACGCCGTGGCCCAGGTCACCGCCCAGGTACACCAGGCCGCGATCGACGTGCTGGGCCCGGTGGTCGATCCGCACACCGTGCACCAGGCCAAGTTCTCGATGGGCACGGTGCTGGGCCTGGTGGCGGTGCAGGGGCGGGCCGGGCTGACCGAGTTCGACGCCGACTACCGGTCGCCGGCGGTGCTGGCGTTTCGCGACAAGGTGGCCATGGTGCTGGATGCCGAGGTGGACAGCGCCTACCCGGCGCGCTGGATCGGCAAGGTACAGGTGCAAACCACCGACGGCCGGCAACTGGCGGCCCGGGTGGACGAGCCCAAGGGCGACCCGGGCAACACCCTGGACCGCACCGAGCTGGAGGACAAGGCGCTGCGCCTGGCCGCCTACCAGGGCGGCGCCAGCCCGGCCGAGATGCGGGGCGTGATTGCGCAGGTGTGGGCGCTGGCCGACGCGGCGCGCGTGCCGCGCTGGCTGCCTGCGGCCTGAAGCGGGCAGGGTCTGACGGTGGCCAACTGGCACGGGCACGGCCGGGGCCGCGCAGCCACCGTGACGCCATGGCCTCGCTTCAGCTGCGAAGCACCTCCAGCCGGTACCCCAGGCCCCTGACCGTGTGGATCAAAGGGGCGTCGCTTCCCTCGTCGATCTTGGCCCGCAGCCGGCCGATGTAAACGTCCACCACATTGGTCAGCGGATCCTCGCTGGCCCCCCACACGTTCGCCAGGATTCGCTCTCGGCTGAACAAACGCCCGGGCGTACTCATCATCAGTTCCAGCAAAGCCAGCTCTTTGGCGGTCAGCGTCAGCGACCGCCCGCCGCGGCTGGCCTGCATGCGCTCACGGTCAAACACCAGATCGCCTACCTGCAGCCGGTTGGGGGTACCGCGGGCAAGCTCGCGGCCGCGGCGTGCCAGCGACCCCAGTCGGGCCAGCAACTCCTCAAAGTCGAAAGGCTTGCCCAGGTAATCGTCGGCGCCCAGGCGCAGCCCTGCCACGCGGTCCTCAACCGCCCCGAGGGCGGACAGCATGAGGATCGGCAAGTCCACGCCTTCGGCACGCAGCGTTTGGCATATCTCCAGTCCGCCCATGCCGGGCAGCATCAAATCCAGGATCAGCACGGTGGGCTGACCGTCGGCGGCGGCGTCGCGCGCCCTCTGGCGCGCCACGGTCAGCCCATCGGGGCCGGTGAAGACCAGTTCGATGCGGTGGCCCTCGGCGCGCAGGCCGCGACCCAGGAAATCGGCAATGCGGACATCGTCTTCGATGATCAGGATGTTCATGCCGCGACGCCCTCCAGGTCATCCGCGCCGACCAAAGGCAGGCTCAGCACCGCATGCGTGCTGCCATTGCCACTGCGCAGCGTCAACTGGCCGCCATGGGCTTGTGCCAGCGCATGCGCAATGGACAGGCCCAGGCCGCTGCCGTCCTGGCTGTGGCTGCGTGCCAGCGCACCGCGGAAATGGCGGTCGAAGACCTGCGGCAACTCATGCGCCGGAATGCCGATGCCCTCGTCACTGACGGTCACCTGAACGGTCGATGAACCGCCATCGGCATGCGCCTGCGCCGCCACCCGTATTTGCACCTGCCCGCCCGTCGTCGAATAGCGCGTGGCGTTGTCCAGCAGCACACCCAGAAGCTGCCGCAGCCGCAGCGGGTCGCCAGCCACCAGATGACTGCCTGTGCGCGCCGGCACCGGACCAAACGCCACGCCTTGGCCCGCTGCCTGGGCACTGGCCTGGGCCAAGGCATCGCAGGCCAACTCGTCCATATCGACCAGCTCACGCACGAGCGACAGCGAATCGATGTCGCTGCGGGCCATTGCAAGCAGATCGTCGATCACCGCCGCGAGCTGTTTCGCGGTGGCGACGATGCGGGATAGCGCCTCGCGGTACTCGGCGGCTGGCTTGTCGACCCCGCGCAAGGTGATTTCGGCCTCGCCGCGGATCGCGGTGGTGGGGGTACGCAGCTCGTGGCTGATGTCGGCGAAGAGCCGCCGGCGCTGGCCGTCGGCGTTGCGCAACGAGGCCAGCGCGTCGGCCAAATCACGGGTCCGAACGGCGACCTGCGCCTCCAGCTTGTGACGCTGGGCAGACTCGCGTTCGCGGTGCTGCTCCAGTTCGGCGGCCAGGGCGTTCACGCTGTGCGCCACCTCGGCGAACTCGTCCTGGCCCGTCAAGGCAATGCGGTGGCCCAGTTGGCCGGACTGCAACGCCCGCGCACCCTCGCTCAACTGCTGCAGCGGGTTGCGCAGGGCGCGGCCGAAGTACACCGCAGCCGCCAGCGCGCTGGCGGCCAGCAGCGCTGCGGCACCCAGCCACAACCACCGTACCCAGGCCAGGGTCGTATCGGTGGCGGCGCGCTCGCGCTGCACTTCGATGGCCTCGCGGGCGATGTTCTCGGCAATCAGCTTGCGCAAGTCGCGGCCCTCGGCCATGTCGAACAAGCGCGCAAGCGCCTCCCACGCCTGTCCGGCATCCGAACCCGGCGCCAATGGCCTGGCGTCGTCCACCGCCCGGTGCAGTGCAGCCACGCTCTGCGCCAGTACCGCCAGGGTGTCGCGGCGGCGCAGGTGCTCCACGTTCGCCTGGCCGCTGCTGTCGAGATCAATGGCCTGCGCGGCCAGCACATTCAGGCGTTGCAGCGTGCCCTGCATGGCAACTTCCAGCTCTGTGCGGGCACTGTCGTCGGCATTGCCACCCAGCTGCATCTGGGCCACCCAGGTGCGCAGGCGCTGCTTCTGGGCCGACAGCTGGATGAAGCCGGTGGCGATGTCACTGGCCACGCGGCCGCGCAGGACCTGGCGCTCGGTGACCACCAGCGATGCAGCCGCCAGCAGCGCAGCCAGCACCACCACCGATGCAAACAGGGCAAGAACCAGGGTGAGGCGACGCCGAAACATGCCGCCATTGTCCGCAATCAGGCGTCGCGTCGCCCTGCGTTCATCTGCTGTTCATTGTCGAGACAGCATCGGCTCATCCAACGCTCAGCGGCGCTTCAGGCGCAGCGGCTTCAATGCAATCTGGTCCGGGGCTGCTGGTTGCCGGTCCGTCCAACCCATCCCCCCAACTGCGAGTAACTTGTATGAAATCCATCTTGATCTCTGGCCTGAGCGTGTTCGCCCTGGTTGCCTCAATGACCGCCCAGGCCCAGGTGTCCGTGGTCAACAGGGCGATCACCGAACCCGAGGTGCTGGCTGCCCAGCAAGCCTGGTGCAGGGCGCTGGTCGACATCGGCGCTGTCTACACCAGCGGTGGTCAGCCCGCAGCCAAGGCCCTGGCCGAAAAGGTGATCGACGCCGCTTACGGCTACCAGATGGGCGCGGTGCTTTTCAAACCCACATTGACCGTCAACCCGCAGACTTTTCGCACCACGCGCGCTGGCGCACTGTCTTACTTTGTGGGTGGCGACCCGGCCTTTCCCAAGGACACCGGATTTGCCTTGAAGGGGTGGAACAAATGCGAGGTGGCCAACTCCGCGATCTTCATCGCGGGCAACAGCGCCACCACCCTGGGCAAGGTCAACTTCACTGGCAAGGACGGCAAGGTGACCACCGTCGACAAGACCTGGAACTTCGTCAAGGACGACGCTGGCAAGCTGCGCATCATGGTGCACCACTCTTCGCTGGAATACGCGGGCACCTGAAGCCCGCCACTGCGCGCAGCGCGTTGAGCACATGCGGGCGAGCGCGTACCCCCTGTGTCAACCGCGCAGGCGGGGCAGCAGGGTGAGCGGTGTGCCACGCTCGATTGACTGCACCTCGGCTTCGCTGAACACCCCGGCGCTGCGCAGCCCCTTCACATGGTCGATGCTGGTGCGGTACGGGTAGTCGGATCCGAACACGATCTGCCGCAGCGGCACCACCTTCGTCAGCGCCGACAGGGCTGCCGGGTTCGCGACCTGCGCGGTGTCGTAGTAGAAGCGCTGCAGCTCGGGCAGCACTCCGTCGGGGAACAGTTGCGCCGAGCTGGGCATCAGGATCGGGTTGCGCACGAAGCGCTCGACCAGGAACGGCATCGTGCCGCCGGCGTGCGAGAAGATCCACCGAATGTCGCGGAAGCGGCGCGCGTTGCCGTTGAACAGAATCGACGCGATGGTGCGGGTGGTGTCGGTGCCGAACTCGATCATCACCGGCTGCACGTTGGCCTGCAAGTTGCCGCAGCAGTTGGAGACGGTGGGGTGGGTGTAGACCACCGCCTTGCGGCGGTTGAGCTCCTCCATGATCGGGAAGAACTGCGGATCGCCCAGCCACTTGTCACCGTAGCTGGTGAGCAGGCCGATGCCGTCGGCCTTGAGCACGTCCAGTGAAAAGGCGATCTCGGCCAACGCGCCTTCTGTATCGAGCATCGGAAGGGCCGCGAACAGGCCGAACCGCGGCCTGTGGTCGCCCACCAGTCTGGCGCCGTACTCGTTGCTTTCGCGCGCCAGGCGCCGGGTGGCGTCCCGGTCCAGGCCTGACAGGACCACGCCGGGCGTGGTCACTGACAGCATCGCGGTCTGGACGCCGCCCGCATCCATGTCGGCCAGCGAGCGTTGCACGGTCCAGTTGACAGCCGGGCCGTCGGCGATGCCGCGGGTGCGCGCCGCCGCCAGCCATGCAGGCGGCGTGTGGTGATGGTGAACATCGATGCGGCCGCCGGCTGCGCCGGTGACCAGTTCCGCGGATGCGGGGGCTGTGGTGGAGCAGCCGGCCAGCGCAGCGCTGCCGAGCGCCCCGAGCAAGAACCCGCGCCGCGACGGGCCGGCGGGCGCGCATTCGGCGCAATGGCGCAGGCGGGCCTGCAAAGGAAGCGAATCGTCCATCGTTATCTCCATTGGTGGCACACTGTGCGCCGCCGTGTTCTTCGTGCCGGCACTCTGTCGGTGCGCTGGCCCGCTGTCAAGGGGAGCTCCCGGGTGGCGCGCCGTGGGTCGACCCGCGCACCACCAGTTCGGGCCGCAGCACGACCGTGACCGCCGAGAGCTGGCGGCCGTCGATCGACTCAAACAGCAACTCCGCTGCTCGCCATCCCAGTTCGCGATGGGGCAGGCGGATGGTGGTGAGCGGCGGCGCAACCATGTCGACCAGAGGCATGTCGTTGTGCCCGGTCACGCAGATGTCGCCTGGGATTTGCAGGCCCGCCTGCGCAATCGCGTTGTAGGCGCCCAGCGCGACCAGGTCGTTGCAGCAGACCACCGCGTCGGGCCGGATGCGCGAAGTCGCCAGCAACTGCGCCATGGCGTCGCGCCCCGCGTCGCGACTGTATGAATCGCATTCCACAACGCCCGCCGCCTTCACGCGGCGCTCCCGCAGCGCCTGCTCGAATCCGCGCAAGCGACCAACTCCGGTCGGCAGGTTCTGCGGGCCCGCCAGATGGGCGATGCGCCTGCACCCGGTATCGAGCAAGTGGTTCACGGCCAGCTTCATGGCCAGCGCATCGTCGCTCACCACCGAAGGCATGCGGCCCGATTCGTCGGCGCGGTTGACCATCACCGCATGCAGGCCGAGCTTGCGCACCAGTTCCACCAGGGGATCGCCCCGCGTTGCCGTCGCCAGCACGATGCCGTCCACGCCCTGACCGACCATGCGCTCGACGATCGGCTGCGCCAGCGCGGAACCCGCGACGTTGGCCACCAGCACGAAGAAGCCGCGCGCGGCCGCGCAAGCTTCGATGCCTTGCAGGATGGGAGCAAACACGGGGTTGGTGATATCGGGCACCAGCACGCCGATCGTGTGGGTGCGGCCGGTGCGCAAAGCCGCTGCCGCGCGGTTGGGTCGATACCCCAGTTGCCGTGCGGCCTGCGACACCGATTCGAGCACTTGCGCACTGACGCCGCTGCCGCGCCGCGGATCAAGCGCGCGCGAAACGGTGGAGACGTGCACGCCGGCGGC
>JBKJKU010000257.1:0-5320 GCA_046597355.1 Aquabacterium sp. | reverse complement strand
GACCATGTGCTGCAGGCCGACCAAGGCTGCGATCTGGACTTCCTGGTCGGCCAGCGCGGGGCTGCAGTGCCCAAAGACAACCATTGAAGCGGACTGACCGTTCGGAATGATCGTGCGGACTGAGCCGCTGCTGCTGGCCATTGACTGGGGCACCACCGCCCTGCGCGGTGCGCTGCTGGCCGACGGTGGCACGGTGCTGGCCGAACGCGCCTCGCCGCGCGGTTTGCTCGGCGTGCCGCCGGGTGGCTGGGGTGTCGTCTTCGAGGCTGAATTTGGCGGCTGGCTGGCCGTCCATCCTGGCCTGCCTTGCCTGATGGCCGGCATGGTCGGCAGCCGCCAGGGCTGGGCCGAGGCGCCGTACTGCGCCTGCCCGGCCGGGCCGGCGGACTTGGCCGCACAGCTGTTGTGGTTGCAGCCCGGCCGGCTGGCGATCGTGCCCGGCCTGTCAACCGACGCAGGCGGCCTGCCCGACGTGATGCGCGGCGAGGAGACCCAGGTGTTTGGCGCGCTGGCGCTGCTGGGCCTGCGTGACGCCACTCTGGTGCTGCCCGGCACCCACAGCAAATGGGTGACGGTGCAGGGCGGGCGCATCACCGGCTTTGCCACCCACATGACCGGCGAGTGTTTTGCGCTGTTCCGCCAGCATTCGATCCTGGCCCGTACCTTGCCGGCGGCCGATCCGTCCGGGGCCGTAGCCGCCGTGGCGGATGTGTGGGACGCCGCAGCCTTTGACCGCGGTGTGCTGCAGGCCCAGACGCCTGGCGGCCTGCTGCACCACCTGTTTTGTGTGCGCAGCCTGTCGTTGTTCGACCGCCTGGACGCTGCCAGCGGCGCCAGCCTGCTGTCGGGCCTGGTGATCGGCGAGGAACTGCGGGCGCAAGCGCTGCCCGCCGCCGTTCGGGCCAGCGGGGTGGTGGTCATCGCCAGCGCGGCGCTGAGCCTGCGCTACCAGCGTGCGCTGGGCTTGCTGGGCGTGTCAGTGCAAACCGTGGGCGCTGACGCGACCTGGCGCGGCCTGGCTGCACTGGCGGGCAGGTTGACGGGCGCAGGCACACTCGGCGCATGACTTCAATCCCCGCCGCTGCCCCCTTGCCATCCGCCGTCGCCAGCGATCCCGCTGCCCGGCTGGCCCGCGCCCTGCACACCCTGCCGCTGGTGGCGATCTTGCGCGGCATCACGCCCGACGAGGCTGTGCCGGTTGGCCAGGCGCTGGTCGATGCCGGTTGGTCGCTGATCGAGGTGCCGCTCAACTCCCCCCGGCCGCTGGACAGCATCCGCGCGCTGGTGCAGGCCTTTCCGCAGGCGCTGGTCGGTGCCGGCACCGTGCTGCGGGCCGATCAGGTGCGGGCCGTGGCTGCGACCGGCGCCGGCCTGATCGTCTCGCCCAACACCCAGCTTGACGTGCTGGCCGAGGGCCTTCGGCTCGGCCTGGTCTGCCTGCCCGGCGTGGCCACGCCGACTGAGGCCTTTGCGGCGCTGGCGGCCGGCGCCCACGGGCTCAAGCTGTTTCCGGCGGAATGGCTGCCGCCGGCCGGTCTCAAGGCGATGCGGGCCGTGCTGCCGGCTGGCACGCGGTTGTTGCCGGTGGGCGGCATCACGCCCGACAACATGGCGGCTTACCGCGCTGCCGGTGCGGCGGGCTTTGGCATCGGCTCGGCCTTGTACAAGCCGGGCATGGGCGCGGCCGAGGTCGCGCTGCAGGCCAGGCGTTTTGCTGACGCCTGGCGCGGCGCCGCATGAGCGGGGACGCGGTACCCCCGGCGGCAGCGGGCCCCCGGCCCAACCCGCCGGACAACGGCTTGCGCGTGATGCTGCTGCTCACGATGGCGGTCTGGGGTGGCAACCTGTCGGTGGTCAAGTTGCTGGTCGAGCGCTTCGACCCGCTGGTGGTGTCGGCGGTGCGCATGGTGGTGGCATCGCTGGCCTTGCTGGTGGTGCTGCGTTGGCGCGGTCTGGCGCTGCCCCGGCCCAGCGCGCGCCAGGCGCTGGCGTTTTTGGCCTGCGCGCTGCTGATGGTCTACCTCAACCAAATGGTCTTCACGCTGGGCGTGCAGCGCACCGCGGCTGCCAATGCCGCGCTGATCATCTCGCTGAATCCGCTGGTCTCGGCGCTGGTGGCGGCGGTATGGCTGGGCGACCGGCTGACGCCGGCCCGGCTGGCGGGTGTCGTGATCGGCTTTGGCGGCGTGGCGGCAGTGGTGCTGCACCGGCCCGGCGCAGGCTTGGGCCACGGCAGCCTGGGCGACCTGCTGGTGTTCGGGTCGGTGGTGACCTGGGTCGCCGGCGGCGCGCTGGTGCAGCGGCTGGCGCGGCAGTTCGACTCCGCCGTGGTCAGCGCCGTGGTGTTCACGCTGGGTACGCTGATGCTGCTGCTGCATGTGCTGCTGGACCCGGGCACGGTGGCACCCGACCCGTCGCGCCTGACCGTCGGGCTGGGCCTGATGCTGCTGTTCTCCGGCCTGCTGGCCAGCGCCTGGGGTGCGCTGGTCTGGAACCGGGCGCTGGTCACGCTGGGCGTGGCCCGCACCGCGCTCTACGCCTACTGGGTGCCGATCTTTGGCGTGCTGTTCGCGGTGGGGGTGCTGGGTGAGCCCCTGACGGTCTGGCACGGCGTGGGCTTGGCGGGCGTGCTGACCGGCACCTGGCTGGGCACCCGCGCGCATTGATCCTGGGGATATGCCGATGGCGCCTGCCGAGGCGCAACCCGACACTGCGCCAGTCCCCACCCACTGCCGCCCTCACGGAGCCCCCATGCCCATCCGCCCCACCCTGACGATCCTGGCCAGCCTGCTTGCGGGTGTGCTGGCCACCCCGCTGGTGGCCCTTGCCGCCGCCGATGAAAAACTGCTGGCAGCGGCCCGTGCCGCCCAACCGGCGCTGATCGAGTCGCTCAAGGCGATGGTGGCAATCGAATCGGGCACGATGGACGGGCCCGGGCTGGGCAAGATGACCGACTACGCCGAAGCCCGGCTCAAGGCGCTGGGCCTGCAGGTCGAGCGCCGACCCGCCAGCACCGCCAGCACCGCCAGCGCCGCCAGCGCCGGCAAGAGTGATGTGCTGGTGGCGCGCGCCACCGGCACCGGCCGCCGCAAGCTGATGTTGATCGCCCACCTCGACACCATTTACTGGCCCGGCACCCTGGCCACCCAGCCGATCAAGCAAGAGGGCAACAAGCTCTACGGCCCCGGCATCGCCGACGACAAGGGCGGCGTGGCGGTGATCCTGCATGCGCTGGCCATCCTCAAGGCGGCGGGCTGGGCCGACTATGCCCAGCTCACCGTGTTGTTCAACGCTGACGAGGAGTCGGGCTCCGGCGGGTCGGGCGAGGCCATTGCCACGCTGGCCGACGCGCACGACTACGTGCTGTCCTACGAACCCACGGCCGCGCCAGATCCGGGCGTGCTGCTGGCCGCGGCCGGCGTGGGGTCGGTCAAGATGACGGTCAAGGGCCGGTCGTCGCACGCCGGGGCCGCGCCCGACCAGGGCCGCAACGCCTTGGTCGAGGCGGCTTTCCAGGTGGGGCAGACCACCGACATCGCCAAGGGCATACCCGGCGCCCAGCTCAACTGGACCACGCTGGCGGCGGGCAAGGTGCGCAACCAGATCCCGGACCAGGCCGAGGCCGGCGCCGATGTGCGGCTGACGGCCGATGGTGCGGGCGACAAGCTGCTGGCCGCGCTGCAGGCCAAGGCCGCCGCCGGCAAGCGGGTGCCCGACACGGTGGTGGATTTCAAGCTGGAGGTGGGACGCCCGCCGTTTGTCGGCGGCGAGCGCACCTTGGCGCTGGCGCGCCGGGCCCAGGCCATCCATGCCGAACTGGGTGGCAAACCGCTGTCCATCCACCCGATCAGCGGGGGTGGCACCGATGCCGGTTTTGCCAGCCGGTCGGGCAAGGCGGTGGTGCTGGAAAGCCTGGGCCTGCCGGGCTGGGGCTACCACGCCAAGGACGAATACATCGACCTGGACGCCATCGTGCCCCGGCTCTACCTCAGCACCCGGCTGCTGATGGACCTGGGCCGCGACTGAGCCCGCGCGCGCCCTGCCGCGCGGGCCCTGGCGCTGGCGCGGCAAGCTACTTCGTCAGGCGGTAGATCGTGCCGCCGCCGCTGTTGTCGGTAAAGGTCACTGCGGCCGTCTTGCCGTCGGCCGACAGCACCACACCCGGTGCGGCAAAGCTGTTGTTGCTGGTGTCGTGTGCACCGGCGCAGCCGTTGGTATCGCGGGCCACGCTCAAAAAGCGCAGCCGGCCCGCCGCCTTGTCATAGCTGTAGGTGCCCAGCTCGATGCCAGGCCCGCCACATGAATTGGGCGCGGTATCCCCCTGCGGGTCGGCCATCACGTACTGGCCGTCGGCGAAAAACACAAACACCTGCGTTCTGGGATCGGCGGCGTTGTCCAGCGCCCAGGCACCGACCAGGCTGGCCGGGTCGCTGTCCAGCAGTGCCAGGCTGTTTCGGTTCAGTGTGCCCGCGCCTCCCGACCCGATGTAGCGCTCCAGCAGCAGCGCAGGCGTCAGCTTGGCCGGCGCCGCCTGGGGTGCAGGCATGCCCAGCGCGTCGAACAGCGCCTGGCTGGCCGCCAGGTTCAGCCGCACCTGGTGCGTCAGCGCCAGCTTGGACCGCGAGCCGTAAAACACCTTGCCGGCGCGCTGCACCATGATGCGGTTGTAGCTCAGGTTGCCGGCAATGGCGGGCATGCCGGCCAGGCGCAAAACCCGTGCGTCGCCTACCGTGTCGATGCTGTAGCTGCCGGTGCCGGCGGCGCTGCAGTTGCGCGGTGAGTTGTCGCTGGCGCGGCGCAGGCACAGCCAGTAGTTCACCAGGTTGCCGCTGCCAAACGAGGCCCGCAGGTCCTTCAGGCCCACCTTGTAGAAGCCAGTGGCATTGGCATACGGCGTGCTGACGTCGCCGATGTTGATGGTCGAATTGCCCCACCACTCGTTTTTGGTTTCACCGGTGTTGTTGCCCAGCGCGTAAACACAGGGCTGGCCCACGGCGGCCGCCACCATCGCCTCCAGCGTGGCCGCCTCGGTCTGGAACTGCACGCTGTTGCTGGCCGTGACCTTGCTGCACTCGGCCGCCACGCCGTTGGCCACTGCCGTGGTGTAGGGCAGGTAGACGTCGGCGGCCGCCGTGCCGTAGGTGTCCGGGTTGGCGGTGTCGCTGCCGATTTGGTAGTACAGCTTGGCATCGGCCGGGAATGTGCCCGCCAGTGCCGTTGCGTGGGCCACCGGGTCGGGGCCCCAGGCCGGGAACTTGCCGGCGGTGTCTGTCAGCGGGTAGGCGCGAATCTCCGCGACGATATCGGCCATCTTGGCGCC
>JBKJKU010000229.1:0-7328 GCA_046597355.1 Aquabacterium sp. | reverse complement strand
GCACCGCACCGCACCGCACCGCACCGCACCGCACCGCACGAGAGCCGCTGATGCCCGATCTGTTCACCCGCCGCCAGGGCCTTGTTGCGCTGGGTGCCGTCAGCCTGCCCGCCTGGGCCGCCGACGCCCGGCCCAAGCCGCGGCCCGGTGCTGCGGGCGGTGCGGCACCGGCCAGTGTCGCGGTGCGGCCCGCTGGCAGCGCCATCGTCTTGACCCCGCTGGCGCTGCGCCAGCGCCGGCTGGCCAACGGCCTGCAGGTGGTCAGCCTGCCGAGTGGGCCAAGCCGCTCGGGCGGCACGGTCAGCGTGCAGGTCTGGTACCGCGTGGGCGGCAAGGACGACCCGGTCGGCCGCTCGGGTTTTGCGCACCTGTTCGAGCACATGATGTTCAAGCGCACCCGCAACATGCCGGCCGAGATGTTCGACCGCCTGACCGAGGACGTGGGCGGCCAGAACAACGCCTTCACCACCGAGGACATGACGGCCTACCAGAGCGAGGTGCCGTCCAACCACCTGGAGCGCCTGCTCTGGGCCGAGGCCGACCGCCTGGCCAATCTGCAGGTTGACCAGGCCAGCTTCGACAGCGAGCGCAAGGTGGTTATCGAGGAGCTGCGCCAGCGGGTGCTGGCCGACCCCTACGGCCGGCTCTTCAACGCGCTGCCGCAACATGCTTTTGAGCGCCACCCGTACAAGCGCCCGGTGATCGGCAGCGAGGCCGATCTGAACGCCGCCACGCTGGACGATGTGCAGCGCTTTCACAGCACCTACTACCGGCCCGACAACGCGCTGCTGATCGTGGTGGGTGATTTCGACCCGGCGCAGCTCGATGGCTGGATCGACCGCTACTTCGGCCGGCTGCGCAGCCCGGCGCAAGCCATTCCGCGCATCAGCATGCCCGAGCCGCCGCGCCAGCATGACAGCCGGGTCGGGCTGAAGGCGCCCAACGTGCCGCTGCCGGCAGTGGCGCTGGTCTGGAAAGGCCCAGCCGCCGCGCACGCCGACGCGCCGGCGCTGGAGCTGGCCGCCGCGCTGCTGGCGTCGGGCGACTCGTCCCGGCTCAACGAGGCCCTGGTCTACAACACCCAGGCCGCACAGGCGGCGGGCTTTTCTGCCGAGTTGTATGCCGACGCCGGCCTGCTGGCGGCCTACGCGATTGCAGCCAGCGGCCAGCCGCTGCGCAAGCTGGAGCACGCACTGCTGGCGCAGATCACCGGCCTGGCGCGTGGCCGCGTCAGCCCTGCCGAAATGGACAAGGTGCGCACCCAGTTGCTGACGGCGGCGCTGCTGTCACGCCAGACGCCGCAGGGCCAGGCCGACGCCATCGGCCGCGCGGTGCTGCTGTACGGCGACGCCAGCGAGGTGGACCAGCGCATCACCCGTCTGCAGGCGGTGCAGGTGGCCGACGTCCAGCGGGTGCTGGAGCAGTATGTGCTGCGCGCGCGCCGCGTCACGATCGACTATGTGCAAGGGGCAGCGGCATGACGGGGCACCTGATCACCCCACCGCGGCGCGGTGGCCGCCCAGTGGTGCTGCTGGCAACGGCGCTGGTCGGTTTGCTGCTGCTGTGGCCCGGCGAACCGCGCGCCGGCAGCCCTGGCGTGGACGAGCCGCCGCCCGCCCAGGCGCCGCGCCCGTTGGTGTTGCCCGTGCTGCACCAGACCACGCTGGCCAACGGCCTGTCGCTGGTGGTCGCGCCGCGCCCTGGGCTGCCGTTGGTCACGGTCAGCCTGTTGGTGCGCGCCGGCCCCGAGACCGATCCGCCCGGCCGGCCCGGTGTGGCCGCGATGGCCGCCACGCTCTGGCCCAAGGGCGCCCTGCGCGCCGGCAAGCCGGTGGCGGCGGCCGAACTGGCACGGTCGGCCGAGGCGCTGGGCGGTGCCCTGGACAGCAACAGCAGCTGGGGCGCCAGCAGCCTGAGCATGACCGTCAGCAGCCCCAGGCTGGGCGAGGCCGCCGCGTTGCTGGCCGACCTGCTGCGCCACCCGCTGCTGGCAGCCGACGAACTGCAGCGCGCCCGTGCCCAGGCGCTGGACGGCCTGCGCGTGACGCTGGGCAACCCGGCCGACGTCGCCGCGCTGGCCTTGCGGCGCAGCTTCTGGGGCAACGGGCCGTATGGCCAGTCGGTCCTGCCGCCCGCGCTGCAACGCCTGACCCGCGCCGATGTGCAGGCGTTCCAGGCGAAATGGGTGCGGCCGGAGCTGGTGGCGATGGTGCTGGTGGGCGACATCACGCCAGCGCAAGGCCAGACGCTGGCCCAGCAATTGTTCGGTGATTGGCGTGCGCCAGCGCAGCCCGTGCCGGTGCTGGCCCCGGCCGCTCCGGCGCCGATAGCCGCGCCGCTGGTGCTGATCGACATGCCCGGCAGCGGCCAGAGCGGCGTGGCGCTGGCTGCGCCCTATCTTGGCAGCACGCCGGCAGACCGGCCGCAGCGCTATGCCGCGCTGGTGGCCAATGCGGTGTTGGGCGGCGGTTATTCGGCCCGGCTGAACCAGGAGGTGCGTATCAAGCGCGGTTTGAGCTACGGTGCTGTCAGCAGCGCCGAGAGCCAGCCGTCCGGCGGCATGTTCAGCGCCCAGGCCCAGACCAACCACCCCACCGCCGCCGAGGTGCTGGACCTGCTGCGCACCGAGGTGACCCGGCTGGCCGACGCGCCTGTCGCTGCAGACGAGCTGGCGGCACGCCAGGCCACGCTGGTGGGCAGTTTTGCGCGCCGGCTGGAGACCACCGCCGGCCTGGCCGCCGTGTTGCTGCGCCAACTGGCCCAGGGCCGGCCGCTTGCCGAGCTGGCGGAGTACAGCCCCGGCCTGCTCGCCGTCACCCCCGCCCAGGTGCAGGCCTTTGCGCGCCAGCACTGGCAGGCCGCCGGCCTGCGGGCGGTGATCGCGGGTGACCTGGCCGCGGGCGGTGCCAGCCTGGCCGCGCTGGCCGCCGCGCCGGCCACCGTGCTGCGGCTGCCGGTGGCCGACCTGGACCTGGCGCAGGACAGCCTGCGCAAGCCCGCCGGCCGCTGAGCCGAACGCCCCTCGCCGGACGCAAGCCCCGCAAGCCGGGGCGCTTGAATTGCCCGGCCGCGGGGCCATGTGTCAGGCATGGTTCCCGACGCTGACGCTCCCCAGGCCGCTTTTACCGCTGCCCTGCCGCTGCTGGCGCTGGTGCTTGTCGTGCTGGGCGCCCTGGCCGCGCTGCTGGCCCAGCCGTGGTGGACCGAGCGGCGCCGCGCCCGGCTGCGGACGCAGCCGTTTCCGCCGGCCTGGCGCCGCATCCTGCGCCGCCGCGTGCCGGCGGTGGCCCGCCTGCCGCCTGACCTTCAGCGGCGGCTGAAGGGCCACATCCAGGTTTTTCTGGCCGAAAAGCCCTTCATCGGCTGCGCCGGTCAGACCATCGGCGACGACCAGCGCGTCACCATCGCCGCGCAAGCGTGTCTGCTGCTGCTGGGCCAGCCGCGGCCGCACTACTTCCCGCGCCTGCGCGAGGTGCTGGTCTACCCCGACGCCTTTGTGGTCAACCGGGTGATGGCGCAGGCCGGCGGCGTGGTGCAGGAGCGGCGCCAGGCGCTGTCCGGCGAGTCCTGGTCCCAGGGCCGGGTGATCCTGTCCTGGGCCGACACCCTGGCCGGTGCGGCCGATCCGGCCGACGGCCGCAACGTGGTGGTGCATGAGTTTGCCCACCAGATCGACCAGGACAAGGGGGTGGCCGACGGCCGGCCATGGCGTGTCTCGCGGACGCAGCGCCAGCGCTGGGCGCAGGTGATGGGTGAAGCCTTCGAGCGCTTGCGCCAGCAGCCGTCAGCGCTGATCAGCAACTACGGCGCGACCGAGCCGGCCGAGTTCTTCGCGGTGGTCAGCGAGCTGTTTTTCGAGCAACCGCAGGCGCTGGCCGCCGAGGTACCGGCGGTCTACCGCGAGCTGGCGCTGCTCTACCAGGTCAATCCGCTGGCTTGGTAGTCACGGCGCTAAAACACGGCGCCAACGCACGGCGCGAAGACACGGCGCGAACACACGGCGCGAACACACGGCGTGCCCAGCGGCGCCACGCTGGTCAGCCGGGGCAGGGGCCAGGTGTTGACGGGCGATGGCCGCAATGTGAGGTCAGGCAAGGCTTGACCCGATGCGCAGCCGGCCTGCCGCCCGCGCTACTTCATCGCCCAGCCACCGCTGACCGGAAAGACTTGCCCAACAAAACACGCCGCCGCGTCGCTGCACAGGTAGGCGGCAAACAGCGCGTCTTCCTGGGCCGACACCAGCCGGCCCAGCGGCACGTCGCGCTTCAAGCGGTCCTGGAAGCGCGGATTGGCCTGCACCTCGGGCGGAAAGTAGGTCGGGTTTTCGACAAAGTTCTGCGCAATGGCGTTGAACTGGATGCCCTGCGGCGCCAGCTCCAGCGCCACCGACTGCATGTAGGCCAGTTGCGCACCGCGTGCCGCGCTGTAGCTGGCAGTGCGCTTTTGGCCGCGCAGTGCGGCAGCGCTGCCCATCAACAGGATGCGGCCGGACCGACGCGCCAGCATCTGCGGCAGCACGGCGGCGACCAGTCGCGGCATCGGATCGACCAGGTGGGCGAACGTGTGGCGCCATTCGGCATCGCCCACATCCTGCGCCGCGGTGGACGGTGCCGGCAGCGACAGGTGCAGCACCAGCACGTCCACCGTGCCGGCCGCGGCCACGATCGTGGCGGGCAGGCCGGGGTCGTCGGCCAGCGTGCAGGGGTCGGCGATCACATGGGCGCCGAGCTGGCTGAAGATGTCCGCCAGTACCGGCCCCATGAAGTCTTGCGATTGGGTGATCAACACCCGTTTGCCATCGAGCCTGCAGAGGTTCATTTCGCCCGCCTGAAGTTGGGTCATCCGGTCCGCTCACACGGCCGTGGCCTGCCGCACCGCGTGGGCCCATTCGTCCATCAGCGCCTGGGCGCGGTCTCGCGGCAAGGTCGGATGAAAACGCCGCTCTACCTGCCACAGCGCCGACAACTCGTCGAGGTTCTTGAACAGGCCGGTGGCCAGCCCCGCCAGGTAGGCCGCGCCCAGCGCGGTGGTTTCGGTCACCTGCGGCCGCACCACCGGGATGCCCAGCAGGTCGGCCTGGAACTGCATCAACAGGTCGTTGACGCAGGCGCCGCCGTCCACCCGCAACTCTGTGACCGCCGCAACGCCGGGCGCGCCGCCAGCGGCCACCGCGTCGCGGCTCATCGCCTGCAGCAGCGCAGCGCTCTGGAAGGCGATGCTTTCCAGCGCAGCGCGGGCGATGTGGGCCACCGTGCTGCCACGCGTCAGGCCGACGATCGCGCCGCGGGCCTCGGCGTGCCAGTAGGGCGCGCCCAGGCCGGTGAAGGCCGGCACAAACATCACGCCGCCGGCATCCGGCACGCTCTCGGCCAGCGCCTGCACCTGGTGGCTGCCCTGGATCGCCTGCAGGCCGTCACGCAGCCACTGCACCACCGCGCCGCCGATGAACACACTGCCCTCCAGCGCATATTCGGGCTGCGCGGTGGTCTGGGCGGCGGCGGTGGTGATCAGGCCGTTTTCACTGGTGCGGAACTTGTCCCCGGTGTGCATCAGCATGAAGCAACCCGTGCCGTAGGTGTTCTTGGCCAGCCCGGCCTTGAAGCAGGCCTGGCCGAACAGCGCACTTTGCTGGTCGCCGGCCATGCCCGCCACCGGAATAGCCGCCCCCAGCAGCGCAGGCAGGGTCTCGCCGTACACATGGCTGCTGGCGTGCACGGCGGGCAGCAGGCTGTCGGGCACATGCAGCAGCTTGAGCAGCTCATGGTCCCAGACGTTGTGGCGGATGTCGAACAGCATCGTGCGCGCCGCGTTGCTGATGTCGGTGGCGTGCACCTGGCCGCCGGTCAGCTTCCAGAGCAGCCAGGTGTCTACCGTGCCAAAGGCCAGCTCACCCCGCGCTGCGGCGATGTGGGCGCCGCTGGCATGGTCCAGGATCCAGCGGATCTTGGTGGCCGAAAAGTAGGCGTCCACCACCAGCCCGGTGCTTTGCCGGATTTGCTCGGCGTGGCCGTGTTCGCGCAGTTGCGCGCACAGCGGCTCGCCGCGCCGGTCCTGCCAGACGATGGCGTTGTGGATCGGCAGCCCGGTGCGGCGGTTCCAGACCACGGTGGTTTCGCGCTGGTTGGTGATGCCGATGGCTTTGATGTCGCGTGCCGTCAGCCCGGCCTTGGCGATGGCCTCTTGCGCGGTGGCGAGCTGGCTTTGCCAGAGTTCTTCCGGGTCATGCTCGACCCAGCCAGGCTGCGGGTAGATCTGGCGAAACTCGCGCTGCGCCATCGCCTGGATGCGGCCGGCCTGGTCGAACACGATGCTGCGCGAGCTGGAGGTGCCCTGGTCGAGGGCGAGGATGAAGCTCATGTCGGGTCTGCTGGGGCGCTGTCCTTGGGGCTGCACGTCGGGCCGCCAGGGCCCGGGCCGGCGATCACGCAGGCCACGCCGGCCTCGGTCATCAGCGTATTGAACGCCGCCGGCGGTGCGCTGTCGGTGAACAAGCTGTCGATCTGGTCGAGCCTGCCCACCTCCACCATCGCCGGGCGGTTGAACTTGCTGTGGTCGGCGGCCAGCCAGACCTGGCGGCTGGCGCGGATGATGGCCTGCGCCACCTTGACCTCGCGGTAGTCGAAGTCGCGCAGCGTGCCGTCGGCCTCGATGCCCGAGATGCCGATCACGCCGATGTCGACCCGGAACTGGCTGATGAACTCGACCGTGGCCTCGCCGATGATGGCGCGGTCGCGCTGGCGCACCCGGCCGCCGGCCACGATCACCTCGCAGTCGGGGTTGTCGCTGAGGATGGCGGCGACGTTCAGGTTGTTGGTGATCACCCGCAGGCCGCGGTGGACCAGCAGCTCACGGGCGATGGCCTCGGTGGTGGTGCCGATGTTGAGGATCAGGCTGCAGCCCTCGGGCACCTGTGCGGCCACCGCACGGGCGATGCGGCGCTTGGCGTCGTCGTTGAGCGCCTGGCGCGCCCGGTAGGCGATGTTCTCTGTCGTGCTGGCCGGCAGCCGCACGCCGCCATGGAAGCGCGCCAGCAGGCCGGCGTCGGACAGCAGCTTGACATCGCGCCGCACGGTTTGCAGCGTGACATTGAAGCGCTCGGCCAGCGCCTCGACCGTGACCGAGCCCAGCTCACGCACGGTGTCGAGCACGCCGGCCTGGCGCGGGTTGGGGATCAGGTTGCTCACGGCGTGTGGTCAGGCCAAGGCGGGGGATGCAGGCCTGATTTTCACCCGGACCGCCGCGCCTCAGTGCCCGGCGATGCTGCGGATGAAGGCCAGCGTCTCGCGCACGATCAGCGGCAGGTCGTTGTCCAGCGTGGCCACATGGTA
>JBKJKU010000191.1:0-35779 GCA_046597355.1 Aquabacterium sp. | reverse complement strand
TGAACGACTTTCTCTCGCGGGTCGAGTCCTGGAACGACAGCTGCACATGGTCCAGCCCGGCAGCTTTCAGCGCGGCAGCGCGTTGCTCGGTCAGGCCGACACCCGATGTCAGCAGGTTGCTGTAGTAGCCCAGTGCCCGCGCCTCGGCGACGATCAGCTCCAGGTCGTCGCGCAGCAGCGGCTCGCCGCCCGACAGGCCGAGCTGCACCGCGCCCATCTCGCGGCCCTGGCGCAGCACGCGCAACCAATCGTCGGTGCCCAGCTCGTCTTGCTGGCGCGCGAAGTCGACCGGGTTGTAGCAAAACACACAGTGCAGCGGGCAGCGGTAGGTCAGTTCGGCCAGCAGCCACAGCGGTGGGCCGACGTTTGGGGCGGCGTTTGGGGCGGCGTTCGTCATGTTCGGGGTCATCGCATCAGTCCCAGACCAGCCAGCGCTGCTGGCCCGCCAACTGCACGAAGTTGAGCACGTCGGCTTCCAGCCCTCTGGCCGAAAACGCTGCTTCCAGGTCGCCCACGATCACCGCCACGCTGCGCTGGCCGTCGCAGCGTTTCATGATCTCGCCGGCACTGGCGTTGAGCTTGACCATGCCCTCGGGGTAGAGCAGCACATGGCAGTCCTGCGCCGGCTCCCACTGCAGGCGAAAACCCGCGCCGATGCGCGGCACCGAACCGTTGAGCGGTGCACCCATCAGGTCACCCCGTAGCGGGTGGCAAGCCCGTCGTTCAGCGCCCACAGGATGTCGAGCTTGAACTGCAGCACCTCCAGTGCCCGCGCCTGCAGCGTGTGGGTGTTGAAGTAATCCAGCGTGATCGCCAGACCCTGCTCGACATCGCGGCGCGCCTGGCTGACGCGGTTGCGGAAGTAGCCCAGGCCGTCGCTGTCGATCCAGGGGTAGTGCTCGGGCCAGGTGGCCAGGCGCTGGCGGTGGATCTCGGGCGCAAACAGCTCGGTCAGTGACGAGCAGACGGCCTCTTGCCAGGGCGCCCGGCGCGCAAAGTTGATGTAGGCATCCACCGCAAAGCGCACCGCCGGCACGACATGGCGCAGATCGAGCACCTCGTCCCGCGACAGCCCCACGGCACCGGCCAAGCGCAGCCAGGCCTCGATGCCGCCGTCGTCCCGGATGCCGCCCAGCTCAAAACCATCGTGGTCGAGGATGCGTTGCACCCAGCCACGCCGCACCGCGATGTCGGGGCAGTTCGACAACACCGCCGCGTCCTTGATCGGGATCGCGATCTGGTAGTAGTAGCGGTTGGCCACCCAGCCACGGATCTGCTCGGGCGTGGCGCGCCCGCTGTTGAGCATCAGGTTGAACGGGTGGTGGATGTGGTAGCTGCGTCCGGCCTCGCGCAGTTTGGCCTCGAAGGCCTCACGGGTCCAGGCGGCTTCTGTGGCCCCGGGCGGGCCGGGGTGGCGCATCTCCTGGTTCATGTCAGCACGCATCGTCACAGCACGATCTCCTGGCGGTCTTCGCACACCTCGATCCGCTCGCGCGCTAGCGCGGCGCGCTGGCGCGAGTCCTCGTCGAGGATCGGGTTGGTGTTGTTGATGTGGATCAGCATGCGCCGGGTGCGCGCAGGCAGCTTGCCCAGCCACTCGACCATGCCGCCCGCACCGGACTGCGGCAGGTGGCCGATGCTGCGCGCGGTCTTGGTGCTGATGCCGAGACCGACCATCTCGTCGTCGGTCCAGAAGGTGCCGTCCACCATCACGCAGTCGGCGCTGGCCATGGCCTCGAACACCGCCGGCTCGATCGCACCCAACCCGGGCGCATAAAACAGCGTCTTGCCGCTGCGGCTGTCGGTCACGCTGATGCCGATGTTGTCGCCGGCAACCGGCTGCTCGCGGTGCGGCGAATAGGGTGCGGCCTTGCTTTGCAGTGGCAGTGCCCGAAACTGCAGGCCAGCCACGCCCGGCACCTCGAAGGCGCTGCCGTCGAGCGGGATACCGCTGCGCTGCACGCCGCAAAAATGGCCCAGCACCCGCAGCACCGGGTTGCCCAGGCTCAGGTCCTCGAATACCGGGTCGGTGCACCACAGCGGCAGCGGCGCGCCGCGCTCACGCAGCATGAACAGGCCGGTGGTGTGATCGACCTGGCCGTCCATCAGCACCACGCCGGCGATGGCCGTGTCACGCAGTGCGCGCGCCGGTTGCAGTGCCGGGTTGGCGCGGATCTGCTCGAGGATGTCGGGCGAGGCGTTGAACAGCACGCCGTCGTCGCTGTGGTCGGGCCGGATGAAGATCGACGACTGGGTGCGGGGCTTGGCGCGCAGCGTGCAGGTACGCACGCCCGCGCAGTTAGCGCAGTTGCAGTTCCATTGCGGGAAGCCGCCGCCGGCGGCAGCCCCCAGGACAGTGATGCGCATCGTTGAGATCGGGGGAGGGCTGAACAACAAAAACGCCCCGGGGCAACCCAGGGCGTCGATCGGGTGGTGCGGCTCAGCGTGCCGCGACGTACATCGTGATTTCGAAGCCGAAACGGAAGTCACAAGCCTGGGGGGTGGTCCATTGCATAAAAAGCTCCTGAAGGTTGGGCGGTGCCGCACCGGTCGGTGCAGCCGAGAATTGCTTCTCAAGGGGGATGTTGCGCAGGCCCGCCCGGTACAACCAGCCCCCGCATCATGATTCCGGCCTCATGATTTTCATGAATCGCCGGTCAGCGACCGACGCGGCGCGGGCGGCCGATACGATGCCGACACCGCACCGACCCGGTGCCCCCGGATGCCCGATCCCGAATGCCTGCTGTAAACCTCTACCCCGAAACCCCCGCGCGACGCACCCGCCTGGGCGTGTCGGGCGGCCACGAGTTGCAGCTCTACGAATGGGGCGACCCCCAGGGCCAGCCCGCGTTGCTGCTGCACGGCGGCCCCGGGTCGGGGTTGTCGCCCACGCTGGCGCGTTGTTTTGACCCGCAGCGCTACCGCATCATCGGGCTCGACCAGCGCGGAGCCGGCCTCAGCACCCCGTCCGGCGGCACCGCGCACAACGGCTCGGCCGACTTGCTGGCCGACCTGCGGCAGTTGCGGGCGCACCTGCACATCACACGCTGGCTGGTGGTCGGCGGGTCGTGGGGCGCCACGCTGGCGCTGTTGCACGCGGCCGACGAGCCGGCCGCAGTGGCCGGGCTGCTGTTGCGCGGTGTGTTTCTGGCGCGCCAGCAGGATGTTGACGCCTTCTTTGCCGCCGCGCCGCCCGGCTTTGGCGACGCTTGGCAGCCGTGGCGCGAGGCCGCGGCGCACGCGGGCCGGCCCTGGGTCGAGCAGCTCGACCACTGGATGCAGCACGGCACGCCCGCCGAGCAAGCGGCGTTGGCGCAGGTCTGGTGGCGGTTTGAGCAGGCGATGGACGGTCCGGCGCCCGCCCAGGCGCCAGACGCCGCAAACCTGCTGCCGCGTTACCGGGTGCAGGCGCATTACCTGCGCCACGGCTGCGGCCTGCGCGGCGTGCCGCTGCTGCAGCGACTGGCGGCCCTGCCATTGGTGCCCACACTGCTGCTGCACGGTGAGCACGACCACATCTGCCCGCTGGCCGGCGCTGTGGCCGTGCAGGCCGGGCTGCCGCATGCCCAACTGCGCCAGATTGCGCTCGCCGGCCATGCGCCGACCCACCCGGCGCTGGCAACGGCCCAGCGGCAGGCGCTGGACGCCTTTGCCGCCCTCGGCCGGTTCGACGCGGCGGACCCGCAATGAGGCTGCGCGCCAAGATCAACCTGATCGTCGGCGTGCTCACGCTGCTGTTTGTCGCCGCGCTGCTGGCGTTGCAGGTTCAGAGCATGCGCGACGCGGTGCACGAAGAGGTGGTCACGGCCAACCGGGTGGCTGCGCAGCTGCTCAACCGCACCGTCTGGGGCTATGGGCCGCGGGGCACGGCGGCCGTGCAGGAGTTTCTGCAGGGCCTGGGCCGGGTGCGATCGAACGAGATCTCATTGTTCAACGACCAGGGCGATGTGCTGTACCGCTCGCCGCCGTCGGTCTACAAGCTGGGCCGCGATGCGCCGGCCTGGTTTGCCCACCTGCTGGCGCCGGCGCCCAGCGTTCAGGCCATCGCCTTCGTCGACGGCCGGCTCGAAGTGCAGGCCAACGCCTCGCGCGCCGTGCTCGACGCCTGGGAGGACTTCATCCAGATCGGGCTGGCCTCGGCGGTTTTGCTGCTGCTGGTCAACCTGATGGTGCTGTGGCTGGTGGGCCATGCGGTGCGGCCGTTTGGCCAGATCGTCGGTGCGCTCAACCAGCTGGAGGCGGGCCGCTTCGACGTGGCCTTGCCGCGGCTGCCCAGCAGCGAGGCGGCAGCCATCGGTGCGGCGTTCAACCGCATGGTCGCCAAGCTGCAGCACAACCTCGACACCGAAAGCCGGGCGGTGCGCGCCGAGCGCGAGCTGTCCGGCAGCCGCGAGCTTGCACGCTGGGTCGACCACCACATCGAGCAAGAGCGCCGTGCGATCGCGCGCGAGCTGCACGACGAGCTGGGCCAGTCGGTCACCGCGATACGCAGCATGGCGCTGTCGATCGCGCAGCGCATGGCCCCGCTCGATGCGCCGGCCGAGCAGGCCGCGCGCTTGATCGCCGAAGAGTCGTCGCGCCTGTACGCCGCGATGCACGGGCTGATCCCGCGGCTGGCGCCGATGGTGCTCGACACGCTGGGCCTGGCGGCGGCGCTGAAGGACCTGGTCGCCCGCACCCAGCTCAGCCACCCGGGCGTGCAGATCGAGCTGCAACTCGAGGTGGCCGATGCGGTGCTGTCAGCCGATGCCGCGCTGGCGCTGTACCGGGGGGCGCAGGAAGGCATCACCAACGCCTTGCGCCACGGCCAGGCCAGCCGCCTGTGCCTGCGCCTGCAGGCCAGCGCGGATCCGGTCACGCTTGAGCTCACCGACGACGGCATCGGCCTGCCGGCTGCAGCGGTGCCCGGCAGCGCAGTGCACGCCCCGGGCGGCGCGCACTATGGCCTGCGCTGGCTGGCCGAACGCGCCGAGGGCCTGGGCGGCAAACTGAGCGTGCACAGCGTGGCGCCGCACGGCGTGCAGCTGCGCATGAGTTTGCCGGCGCAACCCAAGCAACCCAAGCAACCCGAGCAACCGACGACACCCGAAGGTAAACCATGGTCCGCGTGATGCTGGTCGACGACCACGCGCTGGTGCGCATGGGTTTTTCCATGCTGCTGGCCGATGCGCAGGTCGAGGTGGTGGCCGAGGCCAGCAGTGGCGAGCAGGCCTGCCAGGACTACGCCAGGGTGCAACCCGACGTGGTCGTGATGGACCTGTCGATGCCCGGCATGGGCGGGCTCGAAGCGCTGCGCCGTCTGCTCGCCCAGGACCCGAAGGCGCGGGTGCTGGTGCTGTCGGCGCACGAGGACACGGCGCACCCGCGCCGTGCGCTGCGTGCCGGGGCGCTGGGCTACCTGACCAAGCGCAGCGCGCCCGATGCCTTGATCGCCGCGGTCAGCGCGCTGGCGCGTGGCGAGCGTTATGTCGACGCCATCACCGCCCAGGCGCTGGCCCTGGCGCAGATCGACGGCGAGTCCTCGCCCGCCGACACCTTGAGCGAGCGTGAGTTCTCGGTGTTCCTGCAGCTGGCGCGCGGCCTGAGCGTGGCCAGGATCGCCGAGAACTTGAAGCTCTCGCCCAGCACCGTGGGTACCCACCTGTACCACGTCAAGCAAAAGCTCGGCGCCGGCAACCAGTCGGAGCTGACGCTGGTGGCGCTGCGCTGGGGCCTGATCGAGTCTTGAAGACCCGCCGGCATCAGTCGACAGTCTGGCGGTAGCGCGCCAGCGCCAGTGCTGCGGCGACGGCCGTGAACCGTGCCATCGACCACAGCTTGGGCAGCAACTCGCCCCGCGTTTGCGCCCGGCCCGGCATGCCGCGAACTGGAAATTGAAATCCGACGGCAGCCGCGACGGCAGGAAGAAGAAGAACGTCATCTGCAGGGCCTGCAACGGGTTGCGCGCCAGCGCGCTGAAGGTGAACCCCGCGCCCAGGTTGGCCGGCACCAACGCGCCGATCATCGCCATCAGCAGTGCATACCTGCCGATCACCGGCACTGCAAACAGCGGCCATGCCGCCGCCATGATCACGCCCAGCTGCACATAACCGATTACCCCTACGGCAGGATCTTGCCCACCAGCACCGCCAGCGGGCGCACCAGCCTGGCCAGCGGGTTCCCCATCGTGCCGCGCTCGCGCTCGCAGGTCATTGCCTGGCCGATCAGCATCACCATCGTCATCGTCAGGATGGTGCCGATCAGCCCGGGCATGAAGTTGTCGCGGGTCAGGCCCTCAGGGTTGCAGCGGCCATGGATGCGCAAGTCGACGAGCGGCGTCTGCGGCTGCAGGTCCATGCCCAGGCAGGTGCCGCTGGTTTTGCGCCGGCGCCTGGCAGGCGGCGTCCCGGCCGGCCGGTCGGACAGGTCGGCTACGCGCAACGTGGCGTCTTGCTCCCCCGACTGCCCGGCTGACAGGGTCACGTCTGCCTGCACATCGTCCCGCCGCGCCGGTGAGACAAAGCCCTGTGCCACCAACTGCTGCTGGCGTGCCAGCTCACTGTGCGCCAACGCGGCCTGGGCCTATGCCTGCGCCAGCCGGGCCCGCGCCGCATTGAGCCCGTCGGCGCGCCGACCGGTGTCGGTGTTGAGCGCCTGTGCCACGCTGGCGGCCAGCCGGACCTGGGCTTCGGCGTGGGCAGCCTGCTCGGTTTCAGCCACCAGCGTGAACAGTGGCGTCCACGGCCTGGCCAGCCAGCACCGGCGGCGCCGTCAACAGCCCGGCTGGCGCCGGCAACACCCCAATCACAGCGCGCCACGTCATGGCTGATCATCGGCCCGGCTGTCCGTCGCTATACTTTCTGCGCAGCGCCGATTTGATCCAGATTGCGGGCGCTTTAAAAATGCCGCTAAAAGTGTGACGCCCCACCCCGGTCGTCCAGCGCTTGCAGCGGTGCCCCGGTTTTTTTCAAGCGCCTCGCACCCATGGCCTCGATCGGCAACGTTACCCCGCAAACAATGGTTTTCGACGCGCCGCTGCCGCTGATGAGCGGGGCGACGCTGGCCGGCTACACCCTCGTCTACGAGACCTACGGCACGCTCAACGCGGCGCGCAGCAACGCCGTGCTGGTCTGCCATGCGCTCAATGCCAGCCACCATGTTGCTGGCACCCATGTCGGCGTGGAGCGCAGCGAGGGCTGGTGGGACAACCTGATCGGCCCCGGCAAGCCACTCGACACCGAGCGCTTTTTTGTCATCGGCGTCAACAACCTGGGCTCCTGTTTTGGCTCGACCGGGCCGGCCGACTCGAACCCGGCCACCGGCACGCCGTGGGGCGCGGATTTTCCGGTCGTCACGGTCGAGGACTGGGTCGATGCCCAGGCCCGGCTGCTCGACGCGCTGGGCATCCAGCGCCTGGCTGCCGTGCTGGGCGGCAGCCTGGGCGGCATGCAGGCGCTGAGCTGGACCCTGCGCCATCCCGATCGCGTGGGCGAGTGCATCGCCGTGGCCACCGCGCCCAATTTGTCGGCGCAGAACATCGCCTTCAACGAGGTGGCACGCCGCGCCATCATCACCGACCCCGACTTCCACGGCGGCCACTTCTACGCCCATGGCGTGGTGCCCAAACGCGGCCTGCGGGTGGCCCGCATGATCGGCCACATCACCTACCTGTCGGACGACTCGATGGAGGAGAAGTTCGGCCGCAGCCTGCGCAAGGCGGGCGAGGACGGGCGCTCGGCCGAGCCGGGTTACTCGACCCAGGCCATCGAGTTCCAGATCGAGAGCTACCTGCGCTACCAGGGCGACAAGTTCAGCGAGTATTTCGACGCCAACACTTACCTGCTGATCACCCGGGCGCTGGACTATTTCGATCCGGCACGGGCTCACGGCGGCGATTTGTCGGCGGCGTTCTCGGTCGCGCGCGGCATCCGTTTCCTGCTGGTGAGCTTTTCCACCGACTGGCGGTTTTCGCCGGCCCGCTCGCGTGAGTTGGTCAAGGCGCTGGTGGACAACCGGATCGACGTGTCGTATGCCGAGATCGATGCGCCGCACGGCCACGACGCGTTTTTGCTCGACGACCCGCGCTACCACGGCGTGCTGCGCGCCACCTTCGACCGCATCGCCGGCGAGTTGGCGGCGCTGCCCCCGATCACGCCCGAACAGGCGCTGATCGCCGATCTGGTGCCTGCCGGCTCGCGGGTGCTGGACCTGGGCTGCGGCAACGGCGCGCTGCTGGCGCACTTGCAGCGCAGCAAGGGCTGCCGCGGCTACGGCGTGGAGATCGACGACGCCAACCTGCTGGCCTGCGCGCGGGCAGGCGTCAACGTGGTGCAGCTCAACCTCGAAGAGGGCCTGGCGCTGTTCGAGGACCGCAGCTTCGACGTGGTGCTGCAATTGCAGACCCTGCAGCACCTGCGCAATACCGAGAAGATGCTGCGCGAGACGGCGCGTGTCGGCCGCACCGGCATCGTCAGCTTCCCGAACTTTGCGCACTGGCCGAACCGGCTGTCGGTGCTGCGCGGGCGCATGCCGGTCACGCGCGCGCTGCCCTACGAGTGGTACGACACGCCCAACATCCGGGTCGGCACCTTCGCCGACTTCGAGTTGCTGGCCCGGCGCAACGGGCTCAATATCCTGGACAGTTTTGGTCTGCAGGCCGGCAGCACGGTGCGGCGCTGGCCCAACCTGATGGCCAGCGTGGCGGTGTTCAAGTTCGACCGGGGCTGAGGCGGCGTCGCAGCCGGCTTTCAAACAGCAGAAAGGCCACCCGAGGGTGGCCTTTTTGATGGCCCGGAGGCTGTTGCCGGATCAGGCCTGGCGACGGCGCTGGCGGGATGCACCGGCGGCCAGCAAGCCCAGGGCGACCAGCGCCAGCGAGGCCGGCTCGGGCACATGGTTGCCCGGGTCGCTGGGGGTGGCGCTGCCAAAGGTGATGTCGTCAAACACGATCTGGTTGGCTACGCCGCCAAAGGACACGGACTTGGCGATGCCGGCGAAGTTCACACCGGCTGCGCCGAACGGGCAGAACCCAGCGCTGTAGCCCGGGCAACTGCCCAGGTTGGGCGTCAGCCCCACGCTGGTCAGCAGGGTCCCGGTGCCGTTCAGGCCGTCGTAGACATCGACCGAGCCGTTGGTGTTGCCGACATAGTTGAACGAAAACCCGGTGTCGAAGCCCGCGGCCACGTTCATGTAGGTCTGGTTGCCGCTCAGGAAGAACAGCCCGCCCTCAGCCGATGTCGGCGCCAGGCCGCCGCGCGAGGTGTTCGAGCAGAACACGCTGGTCGAATTCAGGCAGATCAGCAGCGCGTTGCTGCCAAAGGACACACCGTAGTTGGTGCCGGTAAAGCCGTTGCTGGCGGTACCGCCGTTGTAGAAGTTTTGAACAAATACATTGTTGCCGTTGGGGTAGACCGCAACCTTTTCAAAGTCCAGCGTGAAAGGCGAAGCCGACGCGGCGGTGGACAGGGCGACAGCGGCGATGGCGGTCAGCAGGGCGGGCAATTTCATGGCGTTTCTTTCGGCGGTGGAGATGAAAAGTGATAAACAAATTTTGCGTGCCGTCCTCGGCGCCGACCATCCTCTGGATGGGGGGTGCCGCCGCACACGTGGGCGGCGGCACGCGCACTATTTCTGGTTTGTGCGGTTTGACTGATTCCAGGGCGTTGGCGGCGCCCGTCTTCGCGGCGCGGGTCGGCGCGTTACCCGCCCGATCGACAAGCTACGCGCGGGCGGGCTCGGCGTGAATGGACTTTTGCGCCGCGGCGCCTTGGCTCGAGGGTCATCCCGGTGGCGCAGGCACCGGCCGGTCCGGCGGGGCCGGCCATAGACTGCTGGCATGCGCACACTCACCACCCCGGACGGCCTGGCGCTGCAACTGCACACCTGGCCCGTGCCCGCCGCGCCGGTGCGCGGCAGCGTGCTGATCGTGCACGGCCTGGGTGAGCACTGCGGCCGCTACACCCACGTGGCAGCGCACCTGACACAGGCCGGCTGGGCCGTTGTGGGCTACGACCAGCGCGGCCACGGCCGGTCCGGCGGCCCGCGCGGCGGCATGGCCGGTGCCGACAGCCTGCTGGCCGACCTGGGGTTGCTCGTCGGCCACACCCGCAGCCACCTGCCCGGCCCGCTGGTGCTGCTGGGCCACAGCATGGGTGGGCTGGTGGCGGGCCGCTATGTGGCTGAGGGCTTGTCAGCGCAGCCGGCGCCCTGGTGGCAGCCGGTGGACGCGCTGGTGATGTCGTCGCCCGCGCTCGACCCCGGCATGGGCCTGGCGCAGAAGCTGCTGCTGGCGCTGGTCGCGCCCTTGCTGCCCAATCTGGCGCTGGGCAACGGCCTGAAACCCGAGTGGGTCTGCAGCGACCCAGCCGTGGTGCGTGCCTATGTGGCCGATCCGCTCAACCACGACCGCGTCACGCCCCGGCTGGCGCGCTTCATCGTGGACGGCGGCGCGTTTGTGCGGCAGCAGGCGCCGCGGTGGCGCACGCCGACGCTGCTGCTCTATGCCGGTGCCGACCGCTGCGTTGCGCCCCGGGGCAGCACGGCTTTTGCGGCCGCAGCACCGCGCGCCGTGCTGCAAAGCCGGTGCTACGACCGCCTGGCGCATGAAATCTTCAATGAGCCCGAGCAGGCCCGCGTCTTGGCCGACCTGACCGCAGGGTTGTCCACCATGCTGCGCACAGCCGCCTAAACTGGCCCTTCCGGTCCCCGACGGGATCAACCGCCACCAAGGACGCCCGATGAACGCACGCGATCCCCTGCTGCCGCTGCAGCCCGACGAAGCCAGCGCGCTGGGCAGTTTTGCCAACCGCCGCTGGGACGAAGCCATCGTGCCGGCGCTCACCGACTACATCGGCATCCCGGCCAAAAGCCCGATGTTCGATGCCGACTGGCAGGCCCACGGCTTCATTGAGCGCGTGGTGCGCGACGCCGCGGCCTGGGTCGAATCCCGCAAGGTGCCGGGCTTGACGCTGGAGGTGGTGCGCCTGCCCGGCCGCACGCCGGTGATCTTTTTCGAGATCCCGGCCACCAAGGCCAGCAGCACCGACACCGTGCTGATGTACGGCCACCTCGACAAACAGCCCGAGTTCACCGGCTGGCGCAATGACCTGGGCCCCTGGACCCCCAAATACGAGGCCGGCAAGCTGTACGGCCGGGGCGGTGCCGACGACGGTTATGCGGTGTATGCCGCGATCACCGCGGTCGAGGCGCTCAAGGCGCAAGGCCTGACGCATCCGCGCATCGTCGGCCTGATCGAGACCTGCGAGGAAAGCGGCTCACACGACCTGCCGCCCTACCTGGACGCGCTGCGCACCCGGCTGGGCGAGGTGACGCTGGTGGTCTGCCTGGATTCAGGCGCCGGCAACTACGACCAGCTCTGGCTGACCACCTCGCTGCGCGGCATGGTTTCGGGCGTGCTCAAGGTCGAGATCCTGACCGAGGGCGTGCATTCGGGCGACTCCAGCGGCGTGGTGCCGTCGAGCTTCCGCATCCTGCGCCATGTGCTGGACCGGCTCGAGGACTCGGCCACCGGCCGGCTGCTGCCTGAGAGTTTTCACTGCGCACTGCCCGCCGACCGGGCGCTCCAGGTGCGCGCAGCCGCCGCCATACTGGGCGACCAGGCCTGGAAGACGTTTCCCTGGGCCTGCGGTGCGGACGGTGGCAACACCCTGCCGACCACCACCGATCCGATCGAGGCCTTGCTCAACCGCACCTGGCGGCCCACGCTGTCGGTCACCGGGGTCGATGGGTTCCCCGAGATGGGCAGTGCCGGCAATGTGCTGCGGCCCTACACCGCGTTCAAGCTCAGCCTGCGCTTGCCGCCGTTGGTCAACGGCCACGAGGCCTCGGTACAGCTCAAGGCCTTGCTGGAGGACAACGCGCCCTACAACGCCCGCGTCACGTTCCATCCCGACGGCCGGGCGGGCGCGCTGGGCGCCAACGGCTGGAACGCACCCGACCTGGCGCCCTGGTTGGAATCGGCGCTCAACACCGCATCGCAGGCCCAGTTCGGCGCGCCGGTGGCCTACATCGGCCAGGGCGGCACGATCCCGCTGATGAGCCTGCTGCAGCAGGGGTTCCCGTCAGCGCAGATGATGGTTTGCGGGGTGCTGGGCCCCAAGAGCAACGCCCACGGGCCCAACGAGTTCCTGCACGTGCCCTACGCCAAGCGGCTGACGGCTGCGGTAGCGCAGGTGATCGCGGCCTGCCCCTGAGCCGACCGGGCCGCTGGTACGGCCGCAGTGGAACGGCGTGTCAGCGGGTCAGCGGCTGACGCCGGCCAGCATGGCGGGCCGCGTCGGGCCAACGCTGAACACTTCGCCGGCGTCGGTCCGGGCCGGGTCGATCAGCGCCCGCAGGGTGTCGGCCTTGACGGCAGCACGCGGCTGGGGGTTGGCCACGCTCAGGCTGCGCAGGTGGTACTTGCTGGACCAGGGGCTGAGTTCGCCGCTGGCACGGAAGGCTGCGGCTTCGGCCTGCACCGCAATGCGGCTGGTGCTGCTGACCGTGGTCTGCGCACGGGCGTAGTCGGGTGTGGCGTCCTGCGCCAACGCGCTGGCGGCGCTCAGCACGGTGGTCAGTGCCACGGCGGCAACGATCAGCAGCGGCTTCTGGGTGGTGATGAAGTTCATGTGGGCTCCAAAAAGGTCAAGAAAAGCACCGGCGGCGGTCTGGGCAGCGCCCGACGGGTCGGTGTCGGTGGGCCGTCTGACCCGTCGATGGCATGAACTTTAGGGATTAACCCGTAGTTGATCCAGCCTCGCCAACGGAATGGTTCATTGCGGCATTGGCAACAATCTTTCAGGCATATGCCCTATCAACCCTGAATAAGACCTGTGATTGCCGATGTCGCAACAATCAGGCATGGATATGTTCAAAGCAATGCGGGTGGTGCTGCGGGTGGCCGATGAGGGCAGCATGGCGGCAGCGGCCCGGGCGCTGGACTTGGCGCCCGCCGTGGTCACCCGGCTGGTGGCCGACCTGGAGCAGCACCTGGGTACCCGCCTGATGCACCGCAGCACCCGGCGGCTGACGCTGACCGAGGCCGGCGACCAGTACCTGGCGCGGGCCCGCCAGATCCTGGCGGACCTGGACGAGGCCGAGTCGCTGGCCATCGAATCCAGCGCCGAGCCGCGGGGCCACCTGAAGATCCTGGTGCCGCCCGCGCTGGCGGTGCACCAGCTGGCCAAGCACCTTCCACGCTTTCACAAGCAGTACCCGCAAGTGACGGTGGAGCTGCACTCGCCGGGGCCGGTCGAAACGCTGGACGAGGCCTACGACCTGACCTTGCTGTCCAGCCGCCTGCCTTTGTCGGGTGAATTCGTGGCGCGCCGGCTGGCACGCACCGAGGTGGTGTTGTGCGCCTCACCCGAGTATCTCGACCGGCGCGGCCGGCCGGTGCATCCCGATGAGTTGATGCTGCACGACACCCTGCTGCCGCCGATCAGCAGCCTGCAGCGCGGCATCACCTTCGTGGCCGGACCGCTGGCCCGCGGTGAGGCAGCAGCCGCCGCCGCAGCCGCCGCAGCCGCCGGCAGCGACGGTGAGGGCAACCCGGGCGCGCCGCCCGGCCTGTCCGTCACCCTGGTGCCGCGGCGGCCGGTGCTGTCTACCAGCCACATCGACACCACCTACGCGGCGGCCTTGCACGGCCTGGGTGTGGCCGGTTTGCCGTCCTACGTGCTGGAGGACGCGCTGCTGGAGCATGCGCTGGAGCGGGTGCTGCCCGCTTGGCGGCTGTTTTCGCTGGACCTGTGGGTGGCGCTGCCCACCCGCAAGCACCTGCCGGCACGCACCCGGGCGATGCTGGACTTTCTGGTGCAGGTGTTTGGCGGCGAGGACCGAGACCCCTGGCTGGCCGCCGCGGGCTGCGAGACGCAGACTTGGCCGCATTGCGGCGCAGGCCCAGCCCCGCCGGCCACTACATCGGCGGTGTAAAGCCGTCGGCCGAAGGCATGGCCGCGGCACCGACGAAGCTGCCGGGCTGGATGGCGGTCAAGGCGATCGGCAGCACCTCGTTGACGCTGAAGGTGTCGGCCAGCGCCAGGCGCAAGACATCGCCACTGCGCTCGGTCATCACCAGCGTGCTGCCATCGAACGTTTGCACCGTACCGCGCAGGCGCTGGGTGGGTTGTGCAGGCAGCAACGGCGACGGTGACGCTGCGGGCGTTTGGGCCGGGGTAGATATGGAAAACGACACCAGCGTGGAGGCCACCAGGGCCAGGGCGGCAACAGGCCAACGTTTCATGGGCAAAAACGCCAGCGGTGCAGCAAGGTGACAACCGGAGTCTCAGCGCATTGAAAACCCGGTGGTGGTCAATGCGCCGGTCATCGGCTCGATCAGCGCGACCAGCGGTTTGAGCTCGCGGTAGCGCAGGGCCACTTTGGCGGCGTAGCCGAAAAAACGCGGCAGATCGGCACTGTAGGCGGGCTTGCCGTCGCGGTGCTTGAGGCGGCAGAAGATACCCAGCACCTTCAAGTGGCGTTGCAGGCCCATCCACTCCAGCGCGCGCCAGGTTTCGCCAAAGTCGCCGGCCATCGCGTGGTCGCCAAAAGTGCCGGCGTCGCGGGCCTGCTGCCACCAGCGGGCGGCCCAGTCGATCTCCTGGGCTTCGTCCCAGGACAGGTAGGCATCGCGCAGCAGCGAGGCGATGTCGTAGGTCACCGGCCCGAGCACCGCGTCCTGGAAGTCCAGGATGCCCGGGTTGGGCGAGGCCACCATCAGGTTGCGGGGCATCCAGTCGCGGTGCACCGCCACCTGGGGCTGGGCCAGCGCGCTGGCCACCAGGGTGTCGCACAGCCGCTGCCACACCGCCGTCTGGGCAGCGGTCCAGGTGATGCCGTGCTCGCGGCCCACGCACCACTCCGGGAACAAGGCCAGGTCGCGCCGCAGCAAGGTCTCGTCATAGGCCGGCAGGCCGGTGGCATCCACACGCTGCTGAAACTGCAGCAGCGCAGCCACGGCGTCCTTCATCAGCCGGTCGGCCTCGGCCGGCTCGGCCTGCTGCAGGGCGGTGAGGTACAGGGCCGATCCCAGGTCGGCGAGCAGCACAAAGCCTTGTTCCGCGTCGACCGCCAGCACCTCGGGCACGTGCAGACCGGCCGCGTGGATGCGGCCGGCGATGTCGACAAACGGGCGCACGTCTTCTTGCGGCGGCGGGGCGTCCATCACGATGCGGCTCACGCCGCCGGCACCCCGCACCCGGAAGTAGCGCCGAAAACTGGCATCGGCCGACGCCGGCGCCAGGCTGCTGGCGTCCAGCAACAGCGACTGCGCCAGCGGCGCAAACCAGCGGTGAAAGGCGGCTTCGCGCGCAGAGTCGGGCCAGGCGATGGTGGTGGGGGCTGGGGTCATGGGGACAGGGTGTGGCGCGGGCGGCGGCGCTGGGCCGGGGCGCACCGGGGGTGCGGGGGCTCATGGATAATCGATCGATTCTACGAACCGCTCGTTTCGGCGGCTCCCGTCGGGCAGTGGCCGCCTGACCGGTTGTCGGTGTTGTGCGGGCCGTCCCCCAAGTTGGCGCAGGCCACCCGGGCCCCGCCGACCGTGACCGGCCGACGCACCTCCATCCCTCCGCCGTGCCCGCTGCGACCCGATTTGCCACCCAAATGCCCCGCCGCGCCGGCGTGCCGGGCTGTGCCTGTGGCCGGGCCGAGCGGCGGTCGCCGGTGTGGCGTGCGGTGCGGGGGGTGTGGCCGGCGGCCTGGCGGGTGGTGTGGCCGTTGGTGTGGCCGGTAGCGTGGCTGATGGGCGGTGCGACAGCGGCCTGGGGCGCTGATGCCGGCAACGCGGCCAGCGGGTCCAACCCGCCGCTAGTCAGCCCCGCCTTGCCGGCGGCGAACCCGCCCCTGGTGCTGCAGCCCAGCGCGGCGCTGGGCCCACCGCCCACCGGCGACTCGGCACGGCAGCGGCCGATGATCCTGCGCGCCGACACGCTGCAGGTGCGGCCTGAGCTCGATGCGGTCGCCGACGGCGATGTCGAGTTCCGGCGCGCCGGCACCGTGATACGCGCGGATCACTTTCGCTACGACACCGCCGACGACCTGGCCAACGCCCGCGGGCAGGTGGTGGTGACCCGCGACGGCGTGCGTTACAGCGGCCCCGAGTTGCAGTTGCATGTGCAGCGCTTCGAGGGATTTTTCCTGCAGCCCGACTTCGAGTTCACCCGGCTGGGTGCCGGTGGCCATGCCGACCGCATCGACTTTCTGGACAGCGACCGCCTGCGCGCCGATCGCCTGATCTACACCAGCTGCCCGCGCGACGCTGGCGCCGAGCCCGACTGGCTGCTGCGCGCCAAACGCGTCAAGCTTGATTTCGCCGCCAACGAGGGCGTGGCCGAAGGTGCGGTGCTGCAGTTTCTGGGCGTCCCGATCCTGGGCCTGCCGGTGCTGAGCTTCCCGCTCAGCGACGACCGCAAAAGCGGCTGGCTGCCGCCCACGGTGGTGCCGATCGACAGCCGTAACGGCTTTACGCTGGCGGTGCCGTACTACTGGAACATCGCCCCCAACCGCGACGCCACGCTGATCCCGACGCTGCTGACCCGCCGCGGGCTGGCGCTGGACAGCGAGTTCCGCTACCTCGAGGCGCAACACAGCGGCCGGGTGCGCCTGAACTGGCTGCCGCAAGACCGCAGCACCGGGCGGCAGCGCTACGCCTGGGAGCTGGACAACAAGGGCCAGCTGCTGGGCGACCTGGGCTACACCGCACGCTGGCGCCAGGTCTCGGACGACGCCTACTGGAAGGATTTTCCGCGGTCCTTGCCGGACTCGACCGTGCAGCGCCTGTTGACCCAGCAACTGGGCGCCGAACGTGAATTCAACACCGCTTTTGGCGCGTTGACGCCCTACGCCCGCGTGCAGCGCTGGCAGGTGCTGCAGACCGGCAGCGGCAGTGACCTGATCGTCTCGCCCTACCAGCGCAGCCCGCAGCTTGGCGTGCGGCTGGTGCCGGCTTGGGGTGCCGGCCTGCGTGCCGCGCTGGAGTCAGAGGTCAATCATTTCACCCTGCCTGACGCCTCAGGCAGCGCGCTGCGGCCCACCGGCTGGCGCGCGCACTTGCTGGGGTCCGTCAGCCGGCCGTTTGCACCGCCCGGCGGCTGGATCACACCCAAGCTTACGCTCAACGTTGCGGCCTACCAGGTCGACAGCGTCAGTGCCGGCGTTGCCGACCGGCGGGCGCAACGGGTGATTCCCACCGCCAGCCTGGACGCTGGGCTGGTGTTCGAGCGCCAGACCACCTGGTTCGGCCGCGCCCAGCGCCAGACGCTGGAGCCGCGCCTGCTCTATGTCAACACGCCTTACCGCGCGCAGGCCACGCTGCCCAACTTCGACTCGGCCGAGCGCGACTTCAACAGCGTCTCGATCTATGCCGAAAACGCCTTCACCGGCATCGACCGGGTGTCCGACGGGCACCAGGTCACCACCGGCTTCACCACCCGGCTGGTCGATGCGGAGAGCGGCGCCGAGACCCTGCGCCTGGGCGTGGCGCAACGCATCCGGCTGCGTGACCAGCGGGTGGTGCTGAGCGGCGCCACGCTGGACCAGCGCTTCTCGGACGTGCTGATCGAAGGCGCCAGTTCGGTCTTCAACCCCTGGGCCATGGACGCTGCGCTGCAGTACAACCCTGACAACCGCAGCGTCGTGCGCGCCATCGCCGGGATGCGGTACTCGCCGGCGCCGTTCCACACGCTCAGCCTGCGTTACCGGCTGGCCCAGGGCTTGTCCGAGCAGGTCGAACTGGGTTGGCAGTGGCCGGTCTACCGCGGCACGGCGCGGCCCGTGGGCGGCGCCGGCGGCTGTGGCGGCACCTTGTATGCCGTGGGCCGGCTGAACTACAGCCTGAAAGACAGCCAGGCGACCGATTCGACCGTGGGCCTGGAGTACGACACCGGCTGCTGGATCGGCCGTGTGGTGGCCGAGCGCCTGTCGACCGGCCGCGCCGAGGCCACCACCCGGTTGCTGCTGCAGCTTGAGCTGGTGGGCCTGTCGCGCCTGGGCGCCAACCCGTTGCAGGTGTTGAAGGACAATATCCCCGGATACCGGCTGCTGCGCGAGCCCGGCATCACCCCGTTCCCCACCCCCGAGCCATGACCCACATCCCCTTCATCCCCCGTTTGCGCGTCGCCGCATTGGCCCTGGCCGCGGCGGCCTGCCTGGGGGCGGCCCCGACGGCGGCGCTGGCCCAGACCGCAGGCAGCGCCAGCCGCAACGCCAACCGCAGCGCTGACTTCATCGTCGCGGTGGTCAATACCGAGGCGGTGACAGCGGTCGAGGTGACGCAGCGTGTCGAGCGGCTGAACGCCGAGGCCCAACGGGCCGGCAGGCCGCAGCCCAATGCCGGCGTGCTGCGCCAGCAGGTGCTGGACGCGCTGATCGACGAGCGGGTGCAGATCACCTTTGCGCGCGAGGTCGGGCAAAAGGTGGACGACGCCGACATCGACCGTGCGGTGGCCAACGTGGCCGCGCAGAACCAGATCACCGTGCCGCAGCTGCGCGACCGGATGCGTGCCGAGGGCATGGAAATGCCACGCTTTCGCAACAACCTGCGTGACCAGCTGATGCTGGAGCGGGTGCGCGAGCGCGAGGTCAACGCCCGCATCCGGGTGTCCGACGCCGACATCGACAAGCTGCTGGAAGACTACCGCGCCAAGGCGTCGGGCGAAACCCAGCTCAACCTGGCGCAGATCCTGGTCACCGTGCCCGAAAACGCCACGGCTGAGTTGCTGGCGCAGCGCCAGGCGCGCGCCGAGCAGGCGCAGGCCCGGGTGCGTGGTGGCGAGGACTTCACCAAAGTGGCCCGCGATGTCAGCGAAGACGGCAACCGCGAGGCCGGCGGCGAGATCGGCATGCGCCCGGCCAGCCGGCTGCCGGACCTGTTCGTGGACGCTGTGCGTGGCCTGGCGGCCGGCCAGGTGACGGCCCAGCCGCTGCGCAGTCCGGCCGGGTTCCACATCCTCAAGCTGCTCGACCGTCAGGAGAGCAACGCTTTCCAGATCACCCAGACGCGCGCCCGGCACATCCTGCTGCGCTCGACCGACAAGACCCAGGGCGCCGCGGTGCTGCGCCGGATGGACGACCTGCGGCGCCAGATCGAGCGCGGCGACAAGAAGTTCGAGGACCTGGCGCGTGCGGTGTCCGAGGACGGCTCGGCGTCCAGCGGTGGCGACCTGGGTTGGGCTTCGCCAGGCCAGTTTGTGCCAGAGTTCGAAGAGGCGATGGCCAAGCTGGCGCCGGGCGGCATCTCCCCGCCGGTGGTGTCGCGCTTCGGCGTGCACCTGATCCAGGTGCAGGAGCGCCGCAACGTCACGCCCGATCCCAAGGAGATCCGCGATCAGGCCCGCGCCCAATTGCGCGAGACCAAGTTTGATCAGGCCTACGCCGATTGGGCCAAAGAGCTTCGGTTGCGCGCCTACATCGAGCTGCGCGAGCCACCGCAGTGAGCCACACCGCGCGCAAGCGCTTCGGCCAGCACTTTCTGGTCGACCACGGCGTGATCGACGCGATCGTACGGGCGATAGCACCCAAGCCAGGCGAGGCGCTGGTCGAGATCGGCCCCGGCCTGGGGGCACTGACGCAACCTGTGCTGGAGCGCTGCGGCGCACTCACGGTGGTTGAGCTCGACCGGGATCTGGCCGCGCGCTGGCGCGAACGCGCCGGCGTGACCGTGATCGAGGCCGATGCGCTCAAGGTCGATTTCGGCGCGCTCTCGACCAGCGCCGGCCAGCCGTTGCGGCTGATCGGCAACCTACCCTACAACATTTCCACGCCGATCCTGTTCCACCTGCTGGCGGTGGCACCGCAGGTGCGTGACCAGCACTTCATGCTGCAAAAAGAGGTCGTGGACCGCATGGCCGCTGCGCCGGGCTGCAAGGACTTCGGGCGGCTGACGGTGATGCTGCAGTGGCGCTACAGCGTCGAGGCCTTGTTCGACGTGGCGCCCAGCGCGTTTGATCCGCCGCCGCGGGTGCAGTCGTCAATCGTGCGCATGCGGCCGCTGGCCCAGCCGCCACTGCTCGACGAGTCCCGCTTGCAGGCCCTGGTGGCGCTGGCGTTTTCACAGCGCCGCAAGCTGCTGCGCCACACCTTGGGCCGCTGGCTGGACGACAACGGTTTTGGCGGCCACTTTGACGTGCAGCGCCGCGCCGAAGAAGTGCCGGTGGCCGAGTATGTGGCGCTGGCCCAGGCGGTGGGCCCAGCACCGCGCGGCCCGGCAGCGCCCTTGAACGACCTGGGCGACGACTGACACAAAAAAGCGCCCCTCGGGGCGCTTTCTCTGGGCCCACCGACCGGCAAGGTCAGTGGCTGTACGTCAAGCGGCGTTGAGCCACATGGCGGTATCGAACGCGCTGCTCATCATCGGCATGTTCATGCCGAAGTTGGGGTTGATGCCGGTCTTGGTCACCGTCTTGGCAGGCGGCTTCTCCGGCACCTGGGCCACCTCGCCTGCCCGCTCCCAGGCGTTGGCTTCGGCACCACGCGCCACGGCAAACGAGTAAAAGCAGCGAAACGGGATGCGCCGCTCGGCCCAGAAATCGGCGGTGTCACGAAAGACATCCAGCAACTGCTCGCGCGCCTCGCGGTCGAACTTGCTGCCGTCGGGGATTTGCTCGAGCACCACCACAAAGCCGGGCTGGCTGCCAGCCCGGTGTACCAGGTCGGTCATGCAATCGAACAACGCGTCCAGGTTCTTGCCAAAGTGCGCCGGGAACAGGAAAGACTCGGCGATCTTGTCCAACACATCCTGTTTGGTCTGCGCCTCGGTCAGGTTGGCATACAGGAAATGCTGGCCCGCGCCTTCGGCAGCGGTCATCAGGTCTTCGACGCGGTATGCGCGAATCGCCTGCACGATATTGGGACGGACGGTCTGCAGCAGCATGGTCGCGTTCCTCCAGAGTCAAAAATGCGGTTCCGAATCAGTCACTGATCATTGCGCGATGTGTTTGAAGCTCGCGTAATGGTCAGCGGTGTAAAAACAGGCATCAGGACGCGTGGGCTGGGTGCCGCCACACACAATGCGGCGAGCCCCCCGGTCACGTGACCCCGGTGTTCGCACGGTGTACTCGCGGTAAAAACCGCGCTCACGCCGTGGCAACACCCGTTCGAAATTGCCAAAAACCACGCCATCCTTGGCGAAAGGAAACGGGCCGCCGGCAAATATCAAACGCTGGGTTTGTTGGGCCTCGGGCGGTAGCACCGACAGTGCCACCGACCCAAAACCTTCCACCGGCCCCTTGGCCTGTGCCAAAGTGCCGACCAGCAAAAACCCGATGACTACCGACTGAAACCCCTGCTTGCACAGAGAGCGCCACATCGATGCACCACCGGCTTGTTCCACTGGTTTACCCTGAATTCTGAACTTTCAATGTTACCGGAACAGGCCCGAAAACTCAAGCGACTGCCTCATATTTGGGCAGAAATCTAAGGATATGAGTGGGCGCTCACATGCGCGGTGTGTCCAGAAAATCAGTGCTTTGACGTCTGTCAACAGGAAATTGACATCCGTTCGATGCAAAGTTTTGTGCAACGCCTCCCGACGCACCGGTTTGGGGCTGTGCCGTACCGGCCGCCAGCACAGCCCTGCGCTCAACGCGCCGCGTTGGCGTCAGCCACCGTCAGCGCGGTCATGTTGACGATCCGGCGCACGGTGGCCGAGGGCGTCAGGATGTGGGCGGGCTTGGCCGCGCCCAGCAATACCGGGCCGATCGCGATACCACCACCGGCGGCGGTCTTGAGCAGGTTGTAGGAGATATTGGCGGCGTCGATATTGGGCAGCACCAGCAGATTGGCCTCGCCGACCAGGGCCGAGCGCGGCATCAGCTCGCGCCGGTAGTCGGCGTCGAGTGCGGCGTCGCCGTGCATCTCGCCGTCCACCTCCAGCCACGGCGCCTTGGCCTGGATCAGGGCCAGCGCCTCACGCATCTTGACCGCTGAGGGCTGGTTGCTGGAGCCGAAATTGGAGTGCGACAGCAGCGCCGCCTTGGGTTGCACCCCAAAGCGCAGCATTTCTTCGGCCGCCAGGATCGTGATCTCGGCGAGTTGCTGCGCCGTCGGATCGTAGTTGACGTGGGTATCGACCAGAAAGACTTGCCGGCCCGGCAGGATCAGGCCGTTCATGCAGGCATAGGTGTCAACGCCTGCGCGTCGGCCGATGACCTGGTCGATGTGCGTCAGGTGTTGGGCAGTCGATCCCCAGGTGCCGCAGATCATGCCGTCGACCTCGCCCTTGTGCAGCAGCATGCAGGTGATCAGCGTCAGGCGGCGCCGCATCTCGATCTTGGCAAATTGCTCGGTGATGCCCTTGCGCTCGGTCATCTGGTGGTAGGTCTGCCAGAAGTCGCGGTAACGCGGGTCGTCGTCGATGTTGACGATCTCGTAGTCGCGGCCCTGCTTGAGCCGCAGGCCGAGTTTTTCGATGCGGGCCTGGATGACCGACGCCCGCCCGACCAGCCAGGGCCGCGCCAAGCCTTCGTCCACCACCACCTGCACCGCGCGCAGCACGCGCCGGTCTTCGCCCTCGGCGTAGGCCACGTTGCGGCGCAGCGCACGCTTGGCCTGGCTGAAGATCGGCTTCATCGCGTTGCCCGAGGCATAGACAAAGCTCTGCAGTTTTTCCTCGTAGGCCTCGTAGTCGGTGACCGGGCGGGCCGCCACGCCGGATTCGGCGGCAGCCCGCGCCACGGCGGGCGCAATCTTCATCATCAGCCGCGGGTCGAACGGTTTGGGAATCAGGTACTCGGGGCCAAACACCAGCGTGGTGCCAGCGTAGGCGGCAGCCACCACGTCGTTTTGCTCGGCCTGCGCCAGCTCGGCGATGGCGCGCACTGCGGCGATTTCCATTGCGTCGGTGATGGTGGTGGCACCCGAATCGAGCGCACCGCGAAAGATGTACGGGAAGCACAGGACGTTGTTGACCTGGTTCGGGTAGTCGGTGCGGCCGGTGGCCATGATGGCGTCGCCGCGCACCGCCTTGACCTCCTCCGGCATGATCTCGGGCGTGGGGTTGGCCAGCGCAAAGATGATCGGGTTGGCCGCCATGCTGGCCACCGCCGGGGCCTTGAGCACACCACCCGCCGACAGGCCCAAAAAGACATCCGCGCCGACCATCGCCTCGGCCAGTGTTCGGCACGGCGTGTCCTGCGCAAACTCGCTCTTGTCCGGGTCCATCAGCTCGAGCCGGCCCTGGTAGACCACACCCGCGAGGTCGGTGACGAAGATGTTTTTCCTGGGCAGGCCCAACTTGACCAGCAGATTCAGGCAGGCGAGTGCAGCAGCCCCTGCGCCCGAGGTCACGAGCTTGATCTCGTCGATCTTCTTGCCCACCACCTTCAGGCCATTCAGCAACGCCGCACCCACGACGATCGCCGTGCCGTGCTGGTCATCGTGGAAGACGGGGATCTTCATGCGCTCGCGCAGCTTGCGCTCGACATAGAAGCAGTCGGGCGCCTTGATGTCTTCCAGGTTGATGCCGCCGAAGGTGGGCTCGAGCGCAGCGATGATGTCCACGAGTTTGTCGACGTTGAGCTCGTTGATCTCCAGGTCGAAGACATCGATGCCGGCGAACTTCTTGAACAAGACGCCTTTGCCCTCCATCACCGGCTTGGATGCCAAGGGGCCGATGTTGCCCAGGCCCAGCACGGCAGTGCCGTTGGTGACCACCGCCACCAGGTTGCCCCGTGAGGTGTAGCGCCAGGCGTTGGCCGGGTCGGCAACGATCTCCTCGCAGGCCGCCGCGACGCCGGGCGAATAGGCCAGCGCCAAATCGTGCTGGTTGACCATCTGCTTGGTGGCGTGGATGGCCACCTTGCCGGGGGTCGGGAACTCGTGGTATTCGAGTGCAGCACGGCGCAGTTCAGCGCGCTTTTCGTCTTGGTTGGGCATGGATCGGTCCTGGGCGGAGGGGGGTCGATGTTAGGCGTCGCGGTCTGTGGCGTCAGCCTGGGCTGACGGCGTACAGGCCGTGCCGCCCGTCGGCGGCCGGGCGAGCGTGGGGCAGCAAATCCCGCCAGCCGGCAGTGTGAGGCCAGATGCCTCCATTGTTCATGCGCGAAACTGCGTAGCGGTTTTAACCCCGGACCGCTGAATACTGCGCTTCCCCATGACTGCGCCCGATCCCTACACGCCCCAGCCCGCGCTGGCCGCCGCCCGTGCCGAGCCGCGGCGTTGGCTGGCGCGGGCCAACAGCGTGCGGCGCACACCGCGGGCGCTGCTGTGGGTGGCACTGGTGGCCTTGCTGGGGGTGGCGCAAACCCTGCTGGTGGTGCTGACCCTGCGCTATGAAGAAGCCCGCGCCCAGGAGCGCAGCGACGACGTGGCCGCCGCGGCCGTGGGCGAGGTGCGGCGCCGCGCGCAACTGGTGTTGCAGGCCCTGCAGGTCCTGCAGGCGCGCAGTGGTGATCCCTTGGCCTGGCAGCGTGACGCCGGCGCCTTGCTGCGCGACCAGCGTGAGTTGGGCCGCATCGAGCGGCGCGACGGCGCGCTGAAGATCCTGGAGTCCGCCGAATCACCGTTTCGAGAGCCGCTGTTTGCCCGCTGGCCGCGCGCCGAGATGGACCTGGAGACCGAGGTTGCGTGCAGCGCGGCGCGCCGGGTGATGTCGCCGGTCTTCTCGCGCAGCCAGTTTGTGCCGATGGCCGCCGGCCTGGGCGTCGAGGTGCTGGACGTCTGCGTGCCGGTGCAGCAGGCTGGCCAGTTGGTGGGCTTCACGGTGGCCAGCATCGTGCTGCCGCTGCTGCTCGACGAAGTGCGCGTGGCCGAGGTGGGCCGCAGCCACGAGTTGTCGTTTGTCGAGGCCGACAGCACCCGGCTGGCGCGCAGCGGCGCGGTGCGCGGCGGTGGCGTGTTCATCGCCGACCGGGTGGTCGACCTGCCGGGCACCACCTTGCAGGTGCGGGTTGATGCGGTGCAGCGTGCGCCCAGCCTGATCCCCAACCTGACCACGGCGCTGGTGCTGGGCCTGTCGATTGGCCTGTTTGTGCTGGTGCTGCTGCTGGCGCGTGACGGCCGCCGCCGCGCCAGCGCCGAGGACCGCCTGGCCGAGGCGCTGGCCTTCCGCAAGGCCATGGAGGACTCGCTGCTGACCGGCCTGCGGGCGCGCGACCGCAACGGCCGCATCGTCTACGCCAACCCGGCCTTCTGCGCCATGGTGGGCTATTCGACCGAAGAGTTGCAGCGCGCCGCCCTGCCGCCGTACTGGCCACCCGAGAATGTGCCTGAATACCAGCGCCGCCAGGTCGAGCGACTGGCCCCGGGGGCTGCGGTCGAGGCCCGGCACGAGGGTTACGAGACGGTGTTTTTGCGGCGCAACGGCGAGCGCTTCCCGGTGATGATCTACGAAGCGCCGCTGGTCACCGGCACCGGCAAGCACAGCGGCTGGATGAGCGCGGTGCTGGACATCTCCGCCCAGCGCCGGGCCGAAGACTTGTCGCGCCAGCAACAAGAGCGGCTGCAGGCCACCGCCCGGCTGGCCAGCGTGGGCGAGATGGCGTCGCTGCTGAGCCACGAGCTGAACCAACCGCTGTCGGCGATTGCCAGCTACGCCACGGGGTCACTCAACCTGCTGGCCGCCCCCGAGCCCGAGCCCCCGGCGCAAACGCTGGCACTGATGCACCAGGCCCTGACCCGCATCGCCGAGCAGGCCGAGCGTGCCGGCCGGGTGATCAAGAGCGTGCACGACTTTGTGCGGCGCCGCAATCAGGCCCACGAGGTGATCGCGGCCGACCTGCTGATCGAATCGGTGCTGCCGCTGGTGCGCATGCAGGCGCGCAAGAGCGGTGCCCGCATCGAGCTGGACCTGGTGCAGCCCGTGCCGCGGGTCAAGGTCGACCGCACGATGGTCGAGCAGGTGCTGCTGAACCTGGCGCGCAACGCGCTGCAGGCGATGGAGGTCGACACACCGCTCACTGCGCGGGTGTTGACGCTGCGGGTGCGGCTGGCAGCGGGCGCGCAGGGGCGCTGGGTGGTGTTTTCGGTGGTCGATGCCGGCCCGGGCATTCCAGCCGATGTAGCGCAGCGTTTGTTCACGCCATTTTTCACGACCAAGGCCGAGGGCATGGGCCTGGGCTTGTCGCTGTGCCGCACCGTGATCGAGCAACACGGCGGGGCGATGGACTTCGAGAACCTGCCGCCGCTGCACACGGCGCAGGCGCAGGATGCGGCGGCAGACTGGGCGACCGGCTGCGAGTTTCGCTTCACCTTGCCGCTGAGCCTGCCACGGGGCAGCACGGCTTGACCGGTGGGCGCTGTCGGGCTGTACGGTCCACCGGCACAACCCGCCAGCACGCCGCCGCAGCACCGGCCGCCGGCACGGTCCGCCAGCACGGTCTGCCAGCACGCTCTGCCAGCACCGCGCGGCCACTGACTTGCACCATACTTCGGCCATGACGCCCAGCCATGTATCCCCGCCTCTGGGCATCCCGGTGGTCTACCTGGTCGATGACGAGGCCGTGGTGCGCGATGCGCTGGCCTGGTTGCTGCGCTCACGCCGTTTGCTGTCCGAGGGCTTCCCGCAGGCCGAGGCCTTCGAGGCCTTTCTGGCCACCCGCGACCTGGTCTCGGGCTGGCCCGACGCGCCGTCCTGCCTGTTGCTGGATGTGCGCATGCCCGGCACCAGCGGGTTGGTGCTGTTCGAGCGGCTGGTCGAGCGCGGCCTGACACAGGCGCTGCCGGTGATCTTTTTGACCGGCCATGGCGACGTGCCCACCGCGGTGGCCAGCGTCAAGCGCGGCGCTTTCGACTTTGTCGAAAAACCGTTCTCGGACAACGCGCTGGTCGACCGGGTTGAGCAGGCGCTGGCCCAGAGCGCCCAGGCCATCTTGCGGCGGCGTGCCCAAAAAGTGCTGGCGCGGTCCCTGGCCGACCTGACCGAGCGTGAGCGCGAGGTGATGGACCGGGTGATCGCCGGGCTGGCCAACAAGTTGATCGCCGACGAACTGGACATCAGCGTGCGCACGGTGGAGGTGCACCGCGCCCGCGTGTTCGAGAAGATGAACGTGCGCTCGGCGGTGGAGTTGGCCAATTTGTTGCGCGATCCGACCGTCTGAACGGGCAGTCCAAAGGCGCTCGGCGACAATCCCGGGCATGGCCCTGGGCGAGTTCGACCTGATCCAAAAGTACTTCACCCGCCCAACCCGGCAGGCCGTGCTGGGCATCGGTGACGACTGCGCGCTGCTGCAGCCCACACCGGGCATGCAGTGGGCCATCTCCAGCGACATGCTGGTCGAGGGCCGGCACTTTCTGGCCACCGTTCCGCCCGAGCGGCTGGGCCACAAGGCGCTGGCGGTGAACCTGAGTGACTTGGCGGCCTGTGGCGCCAAGCCGGTGGCTTTCACGCTGGCGCTGGCCTTGCCGCGGGTGGACGAGCCGTTCCTGGCCGGGCTGGCGCAGGGCCTGTTTGCGCTGGCCGACGCCCACGGCATCGAATTGGTCGGTGGCGACACCACTGCCGGACCGCTGAACCTGTGCATCACCGTGTTTGGCGAGTTGCCCCCCGGCCAGGCCTTGCGGCGTGATGGCGCCCGGCCGGGGAATGGGCTGTGGGTCAGCCATCCGGTGGGCGGCGGCATCGGCGACGCCCGGCTGGCTCTGGAGGTGTTTCGCGGCCGTATCGCGCTGTCCGGGGACGATTTCGACAGCGTGCGGCGGGCGATGGAATTGCCCCAGCCGCGGGTGGCGTTGGGGCTGGGCCTGCGCGGCGTGGCCAGCGCGGCGATCGACCTGAGCGACGGCCTGGCCGGTGACCTGGGCCATGTGCTGCGCCGGTCGGGCGTGGGGGCCGTGATCGATGTGCACACGCTGCCGATCAGCCCGGTGCTGGCGCGCCAGCCGCTGGCCGTGCAGCGCGACTTTGCGTTGGCCGGCGGTGACGACTACGAGCTGCTGTTCACCGCCCCGGCCACCGCCGACGCCCAGGTGCGGGCTGCGGCCGCCGCCGCCGGCGTGGCCGTGCGCCGCATCGGCTGGATCGAGGCCGGCGCAGCGCTGCGCCTGCAGGACAGGCAGGGCGACGCCGCAGGCACCGCGCCGCTGGGCTTCGACCATTTCACGGGCTGAGGGCCGGCTTTGAAACCCACCATCCAGCCCATCGAAGACGCCGTGCTGCGCGGCGACACCGCGCCGAATCCCGACGTTGCCGTGCCAAGCCGCGGCGCGCGCCGGCCGGGCGTGCGTTTCATGCTCAGCCATCCGGCGCATGGGCTGGCGCTGGGCTTTGGCAGCGGCCTGTCGCCGCGTGCCCCCGGCACCGTGGGCACGCTGTGGGCCTGGGCCGCGTTTCTGGTGGCCAGTGCGTGGCTGAGCCCGGCGCAATGGGGCTGGGTCATCCTGGCGTCGCTGCCGCTGGGCTGGTGGGCCTGCACCCGCACGGCGCAGCACCTGGGCATTGCCGACCCCGGCGCCATCGTCTGGGACGAGGTGCTGGCTTTCTGGCTGATCCTGTGGCTGATCATGCCCACCGGGTTCTGGGGCCAGGCGGTGGCGTTTGGCCTGTTCCGCTATTTCGACGCCGCCAAGCCTGGCCCGGTGGGTTGGGCCGATCGGCGCTACAAGCTGCAACCCGGCCAGGCGATTGGCTGGCGCCAGGGCTGGGGCATCCTGTTTGACGATCTGGTGGCCGCGCTGTGCACACTGTTGGTGATCGCAATCTGGCAAAGGACGATGGCATGAACCCGCACACCTTGATGACCGACCTGGTGACCGCGCACGTCGGCATCCTGGCCGATGGGCTGCGCGCCCGCGGCTGGCGCGTCGCCACCGCCGAGAGCTGCACGGGCGGTTTGATTGCTGGCTTCTGCACCGACCTGGCCGGGTCCAGCGATTGGTTCGAGCGCGGCTTTGTGACCTACAGCAACGCCGCAAAAACCGAGATGCTGGGGGTGCCGGCCGGGCTGATCGCGGCCGACGGCGCCGTCAGCGAGGCGGTGGCGCGGTTGATGGCCACCGGCGCATTGCAGCGCTCAACCGCCGACCTGTCCGTGGCGGTGACCGGCGTGGCCGGCCCGGCGGGCGGCAGCGCGGCCAAGCCGGTGGGCACGGTCTGGCTGGCCTGGGCCTGGCGCAGCGCGGCCGGCCAGATCGACAGCACCAGTGAGCTGCAGCATTTTGATGGCGACCGCGCTGCGGTGCGGCTGGCCACCGTGGCCTGTGCGCTGCAAGGCCTGATCGACCGGCTGGACAGCCCACCGAGCGCGGCATGAACCTGCTGTTGGCCGGTGAGTTCGACAACCGCGAAGCCGCCGAGTGGCTGCAGGCGCTGCGGGCGGCGCTGCCGGGCCACAGCGTCTTGTTGGCGCAGGATTTGACGGGCGATGGTTCCGGCGATGGTGCTGGCGATGGTGCTGGCGCTGGCAATGGCGCTGGCGCTGGCAATGGCGCTGGCGCTGGCATCAACCGCCGCGGCATCGACGCCGCCATCGTCGCCAATCCCCCACCCGGCAGCCTGTCCGGTCTGCCCGGTCTGCGGTTGATCCAGTCTCTGTGGGCGGGGGTGGACCGCTTGCTGGCCGACCCGACCCTGCCCGCGGGCGTGCCAATTGCCCGCATGGTGGACCCGGCCATGACGGCCGCCATGGCCGAAACCGCGCTGTGGGCCACGTTGTCGCTGCACCGCGGTTTTTTCAGCTACGCCCGCCAGCAGCGGGTCGGGCAGTGGCAGCGCCTGTCCCAGCAGTGTGCCGACGAGGTGCCGGTGCTGGTGCTGGGCCATGGCCAGATGGGCCGCGCGGTGGCGCAGCGTCTAGCCCAACAAGGCTACCCGGTGACGGCCTGGCGGCGCGGCGCGGTGTCCGCGGACCAGGCCAGCGCCAGCGCCGGTGTGCGGCTGGCGACCGGCCCGTCGGCGCTGGTGCCGGCCCTGTCTGGCGCCCGCATCGTCATCAACCTGCTGCCGCTGACACCCGACACCCGTGGCCTGATCGACAGCCGCCTGCTGGCCGCCCTGCCACGGGGCGCGGGCCTGGTGAACCTGGCGCGCGGCGCGCACCTGGTCGATGCCGACCTGCTTGACGCGCTGGACAGCGGGCAGGTCGGCCATGCCGTGCTGGACGTGTTTCATGCCGAACCGCTGCCGCCGGGCCATCCGTACTGGCACCACGACCGGGTGACGGTGTTGCCACACGCCGCCGCAGCGACCGATGCCCGCAGTGCCGCCGCGGTGGTGGCCCGCAACATCGAGGCGCTCGCCGCCGGTCATCCGCTGGCTGACTTGGTGGCCCGCAGCGCGGGCTACTGACCCCGCCAAGCGCCTGGCCGGCGCCGGCGCAGGGCAGCAGCGGCGCGACAGCAAAAAGGCGCGGACAGGCGGTGATGCGGTACGCGGTGTGCTGTAGGCCGATCGCGCGGTGGCGCAATGGCGCTGTAGCGCGATCGCGCTAGGGCGCTTCCAGCGCCAATCGCGGCGCGGCGCGCAGCAGCGGGGTCTTGCCGCGCGGCGCCGGTGGCAGCGCCACCGCCTGCACCAGCAGCAATGCCAGCCGGGTCAGCGCGGCCCAGGGGTCCAAGGGCCACTGCGGGTGTTTCAGGCCCTTGATGATGCCGTCGCAGACGCTGGCGGCTTCGACCAGATGGGCCAGCTGGTGCGCTGCCAGCAGCGGCAGCACCCGCTCGAACAGCCGCTCTTTCTGGCCCCAGGCCCGGGCCTCGCGCAGCGCCATCGGCAGGGGCCGGCCCTGGTCCAGCGCGTCTTTGGCGCGCTTGAGGCCGCGGATGTCCTCGGCCAGGCTCCAGTGCACCAGCACGGCCGCCTCGCCCTCGGCGCGCAGGCCGTCCAGCATGCGCAGCACCCGGGCGGTCTGGCCAGCCAGCACCGCCTCGCCAAGCTTGAAGACGTCATAGCGGGCGACATTGAGCACGGCCGACTCGACCTGCTCGAACGCCAGCTCGCCGGCCGGAAACAGCAACGCCAGTTTCTGAAGTTCCTGGTGTGCGGCCAGCAGGTTGCCCTCGACCCGGTCGGCAAAAAACGCCAGGGTCTGCTGGCCGGCTTCACCCTCGGCCACGCGCTGGTTCTGGGTGGCCAGGCGCTGGGCGATCCAGGCCGGCAGCGCACGCCGCTCGATCGGCAGCACCTGCAGCATCACGCCTGCCTGGTCGAGCGCACCAAACCAGGCGCCCTGCTGCTGGCGGTCCAGCTTGGGCAGGTGCACGATGGTCAGCACATCATCCGACAGGTGGGCGCAGTAGCGCTGCAGGGCCTCGGAGCCGTCCTTGCCGGGCTTGCCGCCGGGAATGCGGATCTCGATCAGCTGGCGCTCGGCAAACAGGCTCATCGCCTGCGCAGCACCCAGCAGGCCTGACCAGTCGAAATGCGCGCCGCTGACCGCAAACACCTTGCGCTCGGTGTAGCCGGCGGCGCGTGCCGCGGCCCGGATCGAATCGCCCGCCTCTTGCGCCAGCAGCGGCTCGTCCCCGTGGATGGTGTAGAGCCGTTGCAGCCCGCGGCCGAAGTGGGCGGGCAGTTGGTCAGCGCGCAGTTGCATGGCGAGGCAGGGTGTTGGGCAGGCGTGGCTCAGCCAGGGACGGCGCTGGCGGGGGCCGCAGGTGCAGGTGCCCGTGCAGCAGCCGCCGGTGCCGCAGCAGCCGCCGGTGCCGCAGGTGCCGCCGGTGCCGCAGGTGCTGCGGCCCCAGCCGCCGCCGGTGCGGTGACCGCCGCCGGCGCGCCGGGGGTCAGCCTGGCCCGCGACAGCCGGCGCAGCACCTGCTGCACGGTATCGGCCTGCATCGCGGCGTAGATTTCGGCCTCCTCCTGGGCCTTGCCCAGCGCGAAGGTCTCGCTGTAGCTCATGTCGCGGGACTGCAGCAACACGGTGGGCGGCACCAGCTCTCGGCCACCGGGCGTGACCAGGCGGAACTCGAACCTCAAGCGCAGGGTCAGCTCGCGCACCTGGCCCGCTGCGGTGGACGCCACGACGCTCTTGGACCGCGCCTCGGTGCGCGCTTGCAGCACCACCTCGGCTTGGCCCGGCGTGTCAACCACTTGGGCACTGGCCGACAGCCGTTCGCGCAACTCGGCCGCCATCGGCGACTGGGCCGGAAACCCGGCGAGCGCGATGCGTGAAAACGGCAGCGGCGGGGTCTGGCGCAACTCAAAGCCGCAGCCTGCCAGGCTGATGGCAACGGCCAGCCCAGCCGCGCCCGCCACGGCAACCAGCGCCCGCCAACGGCGGTGCGGGCGAGCACGGAGCCCGGTACGCCCTGCGGGGGCTGGGGACGGATGTGCTGCCATGCCGCCGATCAGACCACCACGTTGACCAAGCGGCCCGGCACGACGATGACCTTCTTGGCAGGCTGGCCGTCAGCAAACTTGGCAAACTCGGGCGAGGCCAGCGCCGCAGCCTCGATCGTCGCCTTGTCGGCACCGGCCGGCACCTTGATCGCGCCGCGCATCTTGCCGCTGATCTGCAGCACCAGCTCGATCTCGTCTTGCTGCAATGCGGCCTCGTCCACCACCGGCCAGGGGGCGTCGAGCAGGTCGCCTGACTCGGCTGAAAAGCCGAGTTCGGTCCACAGGTGGTGGGTGATGTGCGGACAGGCCGGGTAGAGCCCGCGCAGCAGCACCGAAAAGCCCTCGCGCAGCACAGCGGCGTCCCCTGCGGCACCACCTTCGACATCACCCGCAGCAGCCCCGCCGGCATCGGCCGCCGCGGGGCCACCGTCTGCGGGCTTGAACCCGTCCAGCGCGTTCAGCAGCTTCATCGAACCCGAGACCACGGTGTTGTACTGCATGCGCTCGTAGTCGTAGCTGATCTGGCGCAGCACGCTGTGCACCTCGCGGCGCAACGCCTTGGCCGGCGCGCGCAGGACGGCCGGTACCGCACCGGCGGCCTGTATCCGTTGCGCGTGCTTGGCGCCAAAGCCCCACACCCGCTTCAAGAAGCGGTGTGCACCCTCAACGCCGGCGTCGTTCCATTCCAGGGTCTGCTCGGGCGGCGAGGCGAACATCACAAACAGCCGCGCGGTGTCGGCGCCGTACTGGTCGATCAGGGCCTGTGGATCGACCCCGTTGTTCTTGGACTTGGACATCGTGCCCACGCCCCCGTAGTCCACCGCCGAGCCGTCGCTCTTGAGGCGGGCGCTGACAATTTTGCCGGCCTCGTCGCGCACATCGACCACGTCTTGCGGCCAGAAGTAGTCGATGCCGCCGGACGCGGCACGCCGGCTGTAGATGTGGTTGAGCACCATGCCCTGGGTCAGCAGCTTGGTGAACGGCTCGCTGACGGTGACCAGGCCCAGGTCGCGCATCACCTTGGTCCAGAAGCGGGCGTAGAGCAGATGCAGGATCGCGTGCTCGATGCCGCCGATGTACTGGTCCATCGGCATCCAGTACTTCGTGCCCTCGGCCACCATCGCCTCGGTGTTGGCCGGGTCGCAATAGCGCATGAAGTACCACGAGCTGTCCACGAAAGTGTCCAACGTGTCGGTCTCGCGGCGCGCCGGTTTGCCGCAGCGCGGGCACGCCACGTTCAGGAAGTCGGCGCGCTGGTTCAGCGGGTTGCCGCTGCCGTCGGGGATGCAGTCCTCGGGCAGCACCACTGGCAGGTCGGCATCGGGCACCGGCACCACGCCGCAGCCGGGCTGGGCGTCGGTGCCGCAATGGATGATCGGGATCGGCGTGCCCCAGTAGCGCTGGCGGCTGACGCCCCAGTCGCGCAGGCGCCAGGTGGTTTTTGTCGCGCCCAGGCCTTTTTCAGCCAGCAACGCCGCCACCCGGGCTACGGCGGGCTTGAACGCCAGACCATCGAGAAATTCGAAGCCCGCGCCTGAGTTGACGCAGCGCCCGCGCTGCTTGTCGGCATAGGACTCGGCCCAGGCGTCGGCCGAGAAGGTTTCGCCGTCCACTGCCACCACCGGCTTGATCGCCAGACCGTATTTCTTGGCAAACGCAAAGTCACGTTCGTCGTGCGCCGGCACGCCCATCACCGCGCCGTCGCCATAGCCCATCAGCACGTAGTTGCCGACCCAGACCTCGACCGCCTCGCCGGTCAGCGGGTGCTGCACGCTCAGGCCGGTGCGCACGCCCTTTTTCTCCTGCGTGGCCAGTTCGGCCTCCGTCGTGCCACCGCTTTGGCAGTCGGCGATGAAGGCCGCCACCGCCGCTTGGGTCGCGGCAGCGTGCAGCGCCAGTGGGTGCTCGGGCGCCACGGCGCAAAAGGTCACGCCCATCACGGTGTCGGCGCGGGTGGTGAAGACCCACAGCCGGCCGTCGCCGATCAGGCTGCCATCGGCGCTGCGGACCGCGTGCGGAAAGGCAAAGCGCACACCCTCGCTCTTGCCGATCCAGTTCTCCTGCATCAAGCGCACCCGGTCGGGCCAGCCGGACAGATAGTGCGGGTCCGACGGGTTGTTCACCGCCGACAGCAGTTCGTCGGCGTAGCTGGTGATCTTGAGGTAGTAGCCCGGAATCTCGCGCTTCTCGATCAGCGCGCCCGAGCGCCAGCCGTGGCCGTCGATCACCTGCTCGTTGGCCAGCACGGTCAGGTCGACCGGGTCCCAGTTGACGACCTGGGTGCGGCGCTCGCAGATGCCCGCCTCCAGCATGCGCAAGAACAGCCACTGGTTCCACTTGTAGTACGCCGGCGAGCAGGTGGAGACCTCGCGCGACCAGTCGATCGCCAGGCCCATGGCCTGCATCTGGGCCTTCATTTGCGCGATGTTGGAGTGCGTCCACGCGGCCGGTGGCACCTTGTTTTTCATCGCCGCGTTTTCGGCCGGCAGTCCGAAGGCGTCCCAGCCCATCGGCATCAGCACGTTCATGCCCTTCATGCGCAGCTGGCGCGCGAGCATGTCGTTGATGGTGTAGTTGCGCACATGGCCCATGTGCAACTTGCCGCTGGGGTAGGGCAGCATCGAGCAGGCGTAAAACTTGGGCCGCAGATTGCCCTGGCTGTCGCAGGCGTCTTCAGTGACCCGGTAGGCATCATGGCCGTGCCACAGCGGCTGCGCCCAGTGGGCATGGGCAGCGGCTTCAAGCTCGGCGGGTGCGTATTTCTCGTTCATGCTGCCGATTGTAGGCAGCGGGTGCAGCCCGCAAGCTGTCGGCTATTTGCCTGGCAAGCCTGCGCCGCCGCCGGGCGATGTGGCCGTTTCGGTCACAAAGCCAATGCGCGACAAGCCCGCCGCCTGAACCAGGCCAATCAACTCGGCGATGCGGCCGTAGGGCACGCGCTGATCGGCGCGCAACTGCACCTCGGTGGCCGGATTGCCTTGCGCCGCCGTGCGCACACGCGCCGCCAGCTGGGCCTCGGTCTGCGGCTCGTCGCCCCAGAACAGCTGGCCCTGCGCGTCCACCGCCACGGTCACAAACTGCACCGCGCTGCTGGCCTGGGCGCCGGCGGTCTTGGGCAGGTCCAACCGCAGGCTGGCGCTCATCAGCGGGGCGGTGATGATGAAGATCACCAGCAGCACCAGCATCACGTCGATCAGCGGCGTCATGTTGATGTCGCTCATCGGCTGCGAGGTGCCGCTGCGCTGCAACCTGCCGAAGGCCATGGCTTGTCAGTGGCCGGCGCCGGGGTGGCTGCCGTCGAGCGCCATCTCGCGCAGGTCGTGGGCAAAGCCTTCCAGCTCGGCCTCACACGCGGCCACCCACTTGCCGAACAGGTTGTAGGCCAGCACCGCCGGGATCGCCACGGCCAGGCCGGCGGCGGTCATGATCAGCGCTTCGCCGACCGGGCCGGCGACCTTGTCGATGGTGATGGTGCCGGCCGCGGCGATGCTCGCCAGCGCGTGGTAGATGCCCCAGACCGTGCCGAACAGTCCGATGAAGGGGGCCGTGCTGCCGATCGAGGCCAGCAGCACCTGGCCGAACTGCAGG
>JBKJKU010000082.1:0-20106 GCA_046597355.1 Aquabacterium sp. | reverse complement strand
TGCGAATCGGCGAAAGCCTTCAGGCGGTCGAGCAGCGGATTGTTCTCGAAACCGTCCTCCGCCACGTTGGCCACAAACATCGCGGGCTTGGCGGTGATCAGGAAGAACTGCTTGAGCAGCGGCAACTCTTCCTTGCTGAAGTCGATGCCGCGCACCGGCTGGGCCTGGTCCAGTGCGGCCTGGCATTTCTCAAGCACCTTGACCAGCGCCGCGGCCTCCTTGTCGTTGCCCGAGCGGGCCGCCTTGACATAGCGGTGCAGGCTTTTTTCGACCGTGGACAGGTCGGCCAGGCACAGCTCGGTCTGGATCACCTCGATGTCGTTGATCGGGTCGACCCGGCCGGCGACGTGGATCACGTTGTCGTCCTCGAAGCAGCGCACCACGTTGATGATGGCGTCGGTTTCGCGGATGTGGCTCAGGAACTTGTTGCCCAGCCCTTCACCGGTGCTGGCACCGGCCACCAGGCCGGCGATATCGACAAATTCGATGATCGCCGGCACCTCACGCTCGGGCTTGACGATGGCGCTCAAGCTGGCCATGCGCGGGTCGGGCAGCTCGACCACGCCGACGTTGGGCTCGATGGTGCAGAACGGGTAGTTCTCGGCAGCGATGCCGGCCTTGGTCAAGGCGTTGAAAAGGGTGGACTTGCCCACGTTGGGCAGGCCCACGATGCCGCATTGCAGGCTCATGGGGGACTTTCTGGACAGGGAAGGGCGGTCGGGCGCCGCTGCGGACAGGCTGGGGACGGGCGCTGGCGGTACCGCCTCGGAATGGAGATTTTATTCGGCCGATAGGGCGCCACTGCGGCTTTCTACAATGCAAGTCATGACAACCCTCGATGTGTGCATCCGCGGCCCTGGTGCGGTGGGCCTGGCGCTGGCGTTGGCGTTGGCGCGCCAGGGGCTGCAGGTGGGCGTGGTGGCGGCCGGTCCTGGCGCGGCACCCGGCGCGGGCGGGATGGCCCCGGCGCCAGACGTGCGTGCCTACGCCCTGAACGCCGCGTCACGCCGCCTGCTGACCGACCTGCGGGTCTGGGACGCCCTGCCGGCCGACGCCGTGACGCCGGTCGACGACATGCACATCGAGGGCGACGCCCCCGGGGGCGCTATCGATTTTTCGGCCTGGCGCCAGGGCACCGAGGCGTTGGCCTGGATCGTCGATGCGGCCGCGCTGGACGCCGCGCTGCACACGGCGGCCCGCTTTGCACCGCACCTGGCGTGGGTGGCTGACGGCGCGCCAGAGGCGGCCGGCGCCGCGCTGACGGTGCTGGCCGAGGGCAAGGCGTCGGCCACGCGGCAGGCGCTGGGGGTGCGCTTTGAGCGCCACGCCTACGGCCACACCGCGCTGGCGGCGCGCCTGGTGTCCGACGCGCCGCACCTGAACCTGGCGCGTCAGTGGTTCCGTTCGCCCGATGTGCTGGCCCTGCTGCCCCTCGACCGGCCCGAGCCTGGGCGCGGCTGCGCGCTGGTCTGGTCGCTGCCCACCGACCGCGCCCAGGCACTGCTGACTGCGCCGGTGGCCGAGTTCGAGGTTGCGCTGAACGAGGCCACCGCCGGCGCGGCCGGCAATTTGCAACTGGCCAGCGCGCGCACCGCCTGGCCACTGGCGCTGGCCCAGGCCGACCGGCTGTGTGGCCCGGGCTGGGTACTGGTGGGTGACGCTGCGCACCAGGTGCACCCGCTGGCCGGCCAGGGCCTGAACCTGGGCTTGGCCGACGTCGCCGCGCTAGCGCGCCAGGTGGCTGGCCGCGAGTCCTGGCGCAGCCTGGGCGACGAAACCCTGCTGCGCCGTTACGTGCGCGAGCGGGCCGGCCCGACCCGGGCGATGGCGCTGCTGACCGACGGCCTGCTGCACCTGTTTTCCCAGCCCCAGCCCGGCCTGCGGGAACTTCGCAACCGCGGCATGACTCTGCTCAACCACCTGACACCGATCAAGCGCCTGCTGACCCAGCGTGCGCTGGATGCCTGACATCTGACACCTGATTCCGATTCCGATTCCGATTCCCACCTTGGACCATTGATGACCTCTTTCACGCCCAAGCTTGCCCGCCTCAACCACAGTCTGTTGACGGTGCTGCTGGCCGGCCTGGTCAGCAGCGCCGCGCTGGCTGACGAGGCAGCGATCCGCAAGAACCTGGCCGAGCGGCTGCCCAACTTTCCGAAGATCGACGAGGTCATCAAGACGCCGATGGCCGGGCTGTACGAGGTCCGCATCGGCACCGACATCGTCTACACCGACGAGTCCGGCAACTACCTGATCCAGGGCTCGCTGATCGACACCAAAAGCAAGGCCGACCTGACCCAGGCCCGCATCGACAAGATCACCGCAATCGACTTTGCCAGCCTGCCGCTCAAAGACGCGGTGCTGGTCAAGCAGGGCAACGGTGCCCGCAAGCTGGTGGTGTTCGGTGACCCGAACTGCGGCTACTGCAAGCGGCTTGAGAAAGACCTGCTGGCCCTCAAGGACGTGTCGATCTACACCTTCCTCTACCCGATCCTGGGGCCCGATTCCACCGCCAAGTCCAAGGACATCTGGTGCGCCAAGGATCCGGGCAAGGCCTGGCGCAGCTGGATGGTGGACGGCCAGGCGCCGGCCAAGGTGATGGGCGCCTGCGATGCCGGCGCGCTGGACCGCAACACCGAGATGGGCCGCAAGTACAAGGTGCAGGGCACACCCGCGCTGGTGTTCGAGGACGGCAGCCGGGCGCCTGGCGCAATCCCCGCCGCGCAGATCGAAACCCGCATGGCGGCCGCAGCCAAGAAGGGCTGATCGCGCAGCGGTCAGGGGCCGGGCACCCGCGGCTTCGGGCCGGGATCCGGGGCGCTGTTTCGAGGCTGTGACGGCGGCCCGGTCCGCGGCGACAATCGCCGGCCATGAGCCACACTGTCCCGGTCTACCAGCCCCCGTTGTCTGACACCGCCCGCGGCCTGGGCCACCTGGGGCTGCTGCCGTTTGTGCTGGGTGCGGCGCTGGTCTGGGTGGGTCTGGCACCCGACCTGCACGCCTTTGTCACGTTGGCGCTGTCGGCATACGCTGCAATCATCGTGTCGTTTCTGGGCGGCATCCACTGGGGCCTGGCGTTTCGCCACAGCGCGCCGCCGGCCTCGCTGATCATCTGGGGCGTGGTGCCGTCGCTGGTGGCTTGGCTGGCCGTGCTGATGCCGCCGTATGCGGGCCTGGTGCTGCATGGCGTGATGCTGCTGGTCGGCTATGCGGTGGACCGCCGCGTCTACCCGGTGCAGGGCGTGGCGCACTGGCTGACCTTGCGCTTTCGCCTGTCCTCGGTGGCGTCGCTGAGCTGCTTTTTGGGCGCAGCGGGCACCTGACCGGCCCCGGCGCGTACGCGGTACCTTCCCCAGCGCCGGCCACCGGCACTGCCAATCCCCCACACGCCAGGGCAACGATGATCCTCTACCGTGTCGAGCTCGATGACCTGCACAGCCACCACTACCAGGTCACGCTCACGGTGCCCCGGCCGGCGGCCGCGCAGCAGGTGGCGTTGCCGGTGTGGATCGCCGGCAGCTACATGGTGCGCGAGTTCGGACGCCACCTGTCCGGCCTGACGGCGCAGCAGGCACAGCGCGAGCTGCCGGTCGAGCAACTCGACAAGACCCGCTGGCAGGTGCGCTGCAGCGGGCGTGGCGCGCTGGTGCTGCGCTACCGGGTGTATGCCTTCGACACTTCGGTGCGGGCTGCGTTTCTGGATGCGGCGCGGGGCTTTTTCAATGGCACCAGCCTGTGCCTGCGGGTGCTGGGCCAGGAGCAGGCGCCGCACCGGTTGCAACTGGGCCGGTTGCCGCCGGGCTGGCAGGTGGCGACCGCGATGACACCGGCCAAGACCATCGCCAAGACACCCGCCAAGACCACCGCCCCGGCCGGTGCGGTGCTGGCTTTTGACGCCGCCAACTACGACGAGTTGGTGGACCACCCGGTCGAGCTGGGCCGGTTCTGGCGCGCCAGCTTTCTGGCGGCTGGGGTGCCGCACGAGCTGGTGGTGGCCGGCGCCTTGCCGGGCTTCGACGGCCAGCGTCTGTTGACCGACACCCGGCGCATTTGCGAGCAGCAGATCGCCCTGTGGCACGGCGGCGCGCCCGGCGAGCCGTCAAGCCCGCCGCCCTTCCAGCGCTACGTCTTTTTGCTCAACGCGGTGGGCGAGGGCTACGGTGGGCTGGAGCACCGCGCCAGCACGGCACTGATCGCCGCCCGGCGCGACCTGCCCCGCGAGCGGGTGGACCCGATGGCCAGCGGCGACGGTTATGCCACGCTGCTGGGGCTGATCAGCCACGAGTATTTCCACACCTGGAACGTCAAGCGCCTGAAGCCCGCCGAGCTGGTGTCGCTGGACCACCAGCAAGAAAACTACACCCGGCTGCTGTGGTTTTTTGAGGGTTTCACCTCCTACTACGACGACCTGATGCTGCTGCGCTGCGGCCTGATCGACACCGCGCGCTACCTCAAGCTGCTGGCCAAGACGATCAACGCGGTGGCGGCCACGCCAGGCCGGGCGGTGCAAACCGTCGCCGAGTCCAGCTTTGATGCCTGGGTCAAGTACTACCGAACCGACGAAAACACGCCCAACGCCACCATCAGCTACTACCTCAAGGGCGCGCTGGTGGCGCTGGCGTTCGATCTGACACTGCGCAGCGAGGGCGCCAGCCTGGATGACGTGATGCGGGGGCTGTGGCGGCGCGCCGGCGCCGTTGATGCTGGCGCTGCGGGCACCGGCGACCGCCCGATCACCGAGCAGGACATCGCCGCCGCGCTGGCCCAGGTTGCCGGCCGGCCACTGACCGACGAGTTGCGCGACTGGGTGCACAGCACCGACGAGCTGCCGATTGCCGACCTGCTGCAGGCTGCGGGTGTGCAGCTGCGGCCCGAGCGCAGCGGTTTTGCCGCCGCGCTGGGCCTGCGCCTGAGCGAAGGGCCGGTCAGCGGGGTGCAGGTCAAGTCGGTGCTGGACGGCGGCGCGGCGGCCCTGGCGGGCGTGTCGGCGGGCGACGAGTTGCTGGCGGTGGACGGCTGGCGCGTCCGCCGTCTCGACGAGGCCTTGTGCTGGGTGGCACGCGACCAGGCGTTCGACCTGCTGCTGGCGCGTGACCAGCGGCTGATGACGCTGCGCCTGCGGCCTGACGTGGCCGCGCCACTGGCCGACACCGTGTCGCTGCACCTGCAGGACAAACCCAGCCGTGCCGTGGCCAGCCGCCGCCGCGCCTGGCTCGGGGCCTGAGGTGGCACTGCCCGCAGGCGGCGGGCCGGTGGCCGGCGGCGGCAAGCGGCAGGCGGGCTCCGGGTCGGCCAGGCGCTGGGCCGGGTGGCGTCGTGCGGGGGTCTGGGCCTTGACCGCCGTGGTGCTGGGCGTGCACTTCTTGCTGGCCAACCGGGTGCTGGAGCAGCGCATGGGCTGGGGCTCGGGCGACAAGCCACCGCCGCGCATCGACGTGGCCTTTGTGCGCGAGCTGGCCGCGGCGGCGCCGCCTGCGGCCGCTGCGCCCGCGCCGCCACCTGCACCGCCAGCCCGTCTGCCTGCGCTGGCAGCGCGGGCCAAGCGGGCTGCGTCGGCAGCGGCCGAGGCGATCGAGTCGGCTGCGTCGGCGGCACCGGCAGCAGCCGACCCGTTGCCCGCTTTGGCTGTGGCCGACCCAGCACCGCCGCCCCCGGCACCGCCACCTGCCGAAACGCTGGCGGTTGGGGTCGCCCCGGTGGCCTCCGGTCCGGTCACCACATCCACCAACACAGCCGCCAACACAGCCGCCAACACACCCACCGCCGCTGTCCCGCCGCTGTCGGCGGCCTCGGCCGCCCGCTTCGACTGGCCACCGTCCACCCGCATGAACTACCGGCTCAGTGGCAACTACCGGGGCCCGATCGACGGCAAGGCGCAGGTCGAATGGCTGCGCGAGGGCAGCCGCTACCAGGTGCGCATGTCCACCTCGATCGGGCCGGTGCTGTCGCGCAACATCAGCAGCGAGGGCGAGTTGACCGAAACCGGTCTGGCGCCGCGCCGCTTCGACGGCGAGCAAAAGGTGCTGTTCCGTGCGCCCAAACGCTGGTCGCTGCGGTTCGGGCCCGACCGCATCGTGTTGGCCGACGGCCGTGAGACCCCCACCCTGCCGGGTGCGCAGGACGAGGCCAGCCAGTTTGTGCAGCTCACCTGGCTGTTCACCACCCGGCCCGAGCAACTCAAGGTGGGCCAGTCCATCGAGATCCCGCTCGCCGTCACCCGGTCGCTGGACCGCTGGATCTACGACGTGGTGGCCGAGGAGGTGCTGGAGTTCCCGTTTGGCGCGGTGGCCACCTTCCACGTCAAGCCGCGCCGCCAGGCCACCGGCGGTGACCTGAGCGCCGAGATCTGGTTTGCGCCCACGCTGCAATACCTGCCGGTGCGCATCCTGATCCGCCAGCCGCCCGAAAGCTGGGTCGATCTGACGCTGGAGCGCCCGCCGCTGCAGGCGGCCGACGCGCCGCGCTGACAACGGGTCCGCAGGTGGTGCGGCGGATTGCGTTAGATTGCCGGTTGCTGTCCGGTGCTTGCCCGCTGTTTGCCCGGTGCCTGTGCGGTGCCTGTGCGGCGCCTGCCAGGCGCTGGCCGGCGCCGATCCTTGTCCGCCAAACCCACACCCACCATGACCTACGAAAACATCCTGACCGACGTGCGCGGCGACGGCGCCTTGCGCACCGGCCTGATCACGCTGAACCGACCCAAGGCGCTGAATGCGCTCAACGACGGCCTGATGGACGAACTGGGCGCGGCGCTCAAGGCCTATGACGCGGACGCCGGCATCGGTGCCATCGTCATCACCGGCAGCGACAAGGCGTTTGCCGCCGGCGCCGACATCGGCGTGCTGGCGCAGCACAACTTCGAGTCGGCCTACACCAGCGACCTGATCACCCGCAACTGGGAGACGATCCGCAGCATCCGCAAGCCGGTGATCGCCGCGGTGGCCGGTTTTGCGCTGGGTGGCGGCTGCGAGCTGGCGATGATGTGCGACATCGTGATCGCCGCCGACTCGGCCAAGTTCGGTCAGCCCGAGATCAAGCTGGGCGTCATCCCCGGCGCAGGCGGCACCCAGCGCCTGCCGCGGGCCATCGGCAAAGCCAAGGCGATGGACCTGGTGCTGACCGCACGCATGATGGACGCTGTGGAAGCCGAGCGCGCCGGCCTGGTGTCGCGTGTGGTGCCGGCCGATAAGTTGCTGGACGAGGCGCTGGGCGCCGCCGCAGCGATCTGCAGCATGGGCGTGACCAGCATCCTGGCCGCGAAGGAGTGCATCAACCGGGCCTACGAGGGCAATTTGAACGACGGCATCCTGGTCGAGCGGCGGCTGTTCCACGCGCTGTTCGGCACGGCCGACCAGAAGGAGGGCATGGACGCCTTCCTGAACAAGCGCAAGCCGGCGTTCAAGCGCGGCTGAACTGCCGCATCACCGCGCTGCCGGGCCCGGACCGCCTGGCGTCAGGGCACCAGCCACTGCCCCTGGCCCGCCGCATCGAAGGCGGCACGCCGATGGCCGTCGGCGTGCAGCTCCAGCCAGTCGATCGCCTGCACCTGGGCCGTGACGACGGCAAAGTGCTCGCGGCTGGCGCGTTCAGGCAGGTAGCGCTCAACTGGCGTACCGGGTGGCAGCGGTGAGAGGTAGTCCTGTGCCGCCGGGCTCATCTTCAACCTGGCCCAGCGCGACGACACCGCCAGCCCGCTGGTCTGGACATCCAACTGCACCCGCAACCGCAGCTGCCAGCCCAGGCGATCACACCAGACCATCAACGTGGCGACGGGTTGGGCCTGCATCTGGCGCACCTTCGCCGAGCGCGCGTCGGTGAAAAACACCAGCCTGCGCTCGTCGGCCTGCACCTCGCGCAGCACCACGGTGCGCACATCGGCGTGGTCGCCGTCCCGTGTGGCCAGGGCCATCCGGCGAAACGCATGGCCGCGCTGGGACACGCCCAGGGCCAGTTCGAGCCAGCAGGATTGGTGCACCAGCGCCAGGGTTTCGATCCGGGTGTTCATCGGTGGCGGCTCCTGGCGGGTGCGGTGTCCTGGCGGGTGCGGTGAGGTCGGTCTGGGGTCTAGGACTCCCGGCGCAGCGCCGGAAACAGGATCACGTCACGGATGCTCGGGCTGTCGGTCAGCAGCATCACCAGCCGGTCCAGGCCGACACCGCAGCCGCCGGTGGGCGGCATGCCGTATTCCAGCGCGCGGATGAAATCAGCATCAAAGTACATCGCCTCCTCGTCGCCGGCAGCCTTGTTGGCCACCTGGGACTGAAAGCGCGCGGCCTGGTCCTCGGCGTCGTTCAGCTCCGAGAAGCCGTTGCCAAACTCGCGGCCGGTGATGAACAGCTCAAAGCGCTCGGTGATCGACGGGTCGGCGTCCGAGGCGCGTGCCAGCGGGCTGACCTCGACGGGGTAGTCGATGATGAAAGTGGGCTGCCAGAGCTGCTCTTCAACCACCGTCTCGAACAGGCCAAACTGCAGCGCCGACAGGCCCCAGTGCGCCGGTGGCTCGACGCCTTGTTGGCGCAGGCGGGCGTGCAGCACCGCAGGGTCCACCGATTCAGCCTCGCTCAGCCCAGCAAAGCGCACCAGCGACTGCTGCACCGACAGGCGGGCAAAGGGCTCGTGCAGCGCCACCGGCTTGCCGGCGTACGTAAGCTGGGCCGAGCCGGTGGCGGCCACTGCGGCATGGCGCAGCAGCTGCTCGGTGAAGTCCATCAGGTCGTGGTGGTTCCAGTAGGCCGCGTAGAACTCCATCATCGTGAACTCGGGGTTGTGGCGAATCGAAATCCCCTCGTTGCGAAAACTGCGGTTGATCTCGAACACCCGCTCAAAGCCGCCCACCACCAGGCGCTTGAGGTACAACTCCGGCGCGATGCGCAGGAACATCTGCTGGTCGAGCGCGTTGTGGTGGGTGATGAACGGCTTGGCGTTGGCGCCGCCCGGGATCGGGTGCAGCATCGGCGTCTCGACCTCAAGAAAACCGTTGTCCACCATGAAGCTGCGGATCGAGCTGACGGCCTTGCTGCGCGCCACAAAACGCTCGCGCGTGGTCTCGTCAGCGATCAGGTCGACATAGCGCTGGCGGTACTTCTGCTCCTGGTCGGCCATGCCGTGAAACTTGTCGGGCAGCGGCCGCAGGCTCTTGGTCAGCAGGCGCAAGGCCGTGACCTTGATCGACAGCTCGCCGGTGCGGGTCTTGAACAAAACGCCCTCGGCGCCCAGGATGTCGCCAAGGTCGTTGTGCTTGAAAGCGTCGTAGGCCGCCTCGCCCAGCGCATCGCGGCTGATGAACAGCTGGATGCGGCCGTGGCCCTCGCTGCCCTTGGGGCCGAACGAGCCGTCTTGCAGCGTGGCAAAACTGGCCTTGCCCATCACCCGCTTGAGCATCATGCGGCCAGCCACCACCACCGCGATGGCCTGCGGCTCCAGCGCTGCGTTGTCCAGCGCGCCGTACTGCTGCTGCAGGTCGGACGCCTGGTGGCGCGGCTTGAAATCATTGGGGAACACCGCCAGCCCGGCCGCCTTGGCCTGGGCCCGCAGGCCGGCCAGTTTTTCACGCCGCTCGGTGGTCAGCTTGTTGTCGTCTTCGTGGTCGGGCAGGGCGGTGTCGTGGGTCATGGGGTGCCGGGCAGTGGTGCAGAGGGCAAACCGCAAATTGTAGGCAGTGCTGGCGGCCGGACCGGGCCTGTCCTGCAGCCCGTCCTGCAACCCGGCCGGCAGCCCGTCCATCGCGGCCAGGGCCTGCGCGATAATCTGGCCACTTTGGCACAGCGCCAAGTCGCCGGTTGGCCGGCCCGCAACACGCCGGCACGCTGCCGGCCCCACCCACGGTCCACCCGCCACCCGGCGCGCCGATGTCATGCACCTGAACCCGCCCGCCATCACCGACCGCAAGGTCCGCTTTGCACTGGTTGGCTGCGGCCGCATCGCCGCCAACCACATGGATGCGGTGGCGCGCCACGCCGACCGCGCCGAGTGGGTGGCCGTCTGCGACAGCGACCCCGCCGCACTGGCTGCAGCCGTCAGCCGCACCGGTGCCCGTGGTTTTGCGCATTACGCGGCGATGCTGGCCCAGGCCGGTGCCGCCGACCTGGGGGTGGACTGCGTGGTACTGGCCACGCCCAGCGGCCTGCATGCACGCCAGGTCGGCGACGCCGCTGCCGCCGGCCTGCATGTGATGACCGAAAAGCCGATGGCCACCCGCTGGGCCGACGGCCTGGCGATGGTCAAGGCCTGCGACGACGCCCAGGTGCGGCTGTTCGTGGTCAAGCAGAACCGGCGCAACCGCACGCTGCAGCTGCTGCGCCAGGCGATCCATGCCGGGCGCTTCGGCAGAATCTACATGGTCACGGTCAATGTGTTTTGGTCGCGGCCGCAGAGCTATTACGACTCGGCCCCGTGGCGCGGCACCTGGGAGTTTGACGGCGGCGCCTTCATGAACCAGGCCAGCCACTACATCGACCTGCTCGACTGGATGGTCGGCCCGGTCGAGAGCGTGATGGCCTACACCGGCACGCTGGCGCGCGACATCGAGGTCGAGGACACCGGCGTGGCGGCGCTGCGCTGGCGCAGCGGCGCGATGGGGTCGGTCAATGTCACGATGCTGACCCACCCCAAGAACCTGGAAGGCTCGATCACCATCCTGGGTGAAAACGGCACGGTGCGGGTGGGCGGCGTGGCGGTCAACAAAATCGAGCATTGGCATTTTGCCGAGCCCCATGCGATGGACGCCGGGCTGGACGACGCGAGCTACCAGACCACCTCGGTGTACGGATTCGGCCACCCGCTGTACTACGACAACGTGATCCGGAGCCTGCAGGGTGAATGTGAACCCGAGACCGACGGCCGCGAGGGCCTGAAAAGCCTGGAGCTGCTGATCGCGATGTACCGCTCGGCGCGTGACGGCAAGCGCATCAACCTGCCCTTGGAGTATTGACACCGTGACGGCTGCCGCGACCACCGTCCACCCCTCGGCCATCGTCGATGACGGCGCAGTGCTGGGCGCGGGCTGCCGGGTTTGGCACTTCGTACACATCAGTGCCGGTGCGCGCATCGGCGACGGCTGCTCGTTTGGCCAGGGTGTTTATGTGGGCAATGACGTGGTCATCGGCCACAACGTCAAGATCCAGAACAACGTCTCGGTCTATGACGCGGTGACGCTGGAGGACGACGTGTTCTGCGGCCCCAGCATGGTGTTCACCAATGTGCACAACCCGCGCTCGGCGGTGGTGCGCAAGGCCGAATACCGGCGCACGCTCATCCGGCGCGGTGCCACGCTGGGCGCCAACTGCACGATTGTTTGCGGCTGCACGGTGGGTGAATTTGCGTTTGTCGGCGCTGGCGCCGTCGTCAGCCGCGACGTGCCGGCCTTTGCGCTGGTGGCCGGCGTGCCGGCCCGCCGCATCGGCTGGATGAGCCGCCACGGCGAGCGCCTGAACCTGCCGCTGCACGGTGATGCCCGCGCCACCTGCCCCGCCACCGGCGAGCACTACCAACTGGCCGGCGATGTGCTGCACTTGCTGGCCTGAGCCTGCCGAACTGCGCCAACACTTCAAGACTGCCCCATGCAATTCACCGACCTCAAGACCCAGTACACGGCGCTCAAGACCGAGATCGACGCCGGCATCCAGCGGGTGCTGGACCACGGCCAGTACATCATGGGCCCCGAGGTCAAGGAACTTGAATCCGCCCTGCAGGCCTACACCGGCGCGCCGCATTGCGTGGCCGTGGCCAGCGGCACCGAGGCGCTGCTGATCGCGCTGATGGCGATCGGCCTGCAAGCTGGCGACGAGGTCATCACCACGCCGTTCACCTTTGCCGCCACCGCCGAGACGATCGTGCTGCTGGGCGGCGTGCCGGTGTATGTCGATATCGAGCCCGACACCTGCAATATCGACGCCAGCCTGATCGAGGCCCGGATCACGCCGCGCACCCGCGCCATCATGCCGGTCGGCCTGTATGGCCAGGTGGCGGACATGGATGCGATCAACGCCATCGCCGAACGCCACGGCCTGGTGGTGATTGAGGACGCGGCGCAGAGCTTTGGCGCCACCTACCTTGGCCGGCAGGGCCAAGGCGGTGCAGCGCGCAAGAGCTGCAACGTCAGCAGCATCGCCTGCACCAGCTTTTTCCCCAGCAAGCCGCTGGGCTGTTATGGCGACGGCGGCGCGCTGTTCACCAGCGACCCGGTGGTCGCCCAGGCAGCGCGCGAGATCCGGGTGCACGGCCAGAGCGGGCGCTACCACCACACCCGGGTTGGCGTGGGTGGCCGCATCGACACACTGCAGTGCGCCGTGCTGCTGGCCAAGCTGCCGCGTTTTGATTGGGAGATTGCGCGCCGGCTGGCGCTGGGTGAGCGCTACGGCCGGCTGATCCAGGCCAGTGGCGCGCCAGTGCAACTGCTGGCGGTGCGGCCCGACCGCGACTGTGTCTGGGCCCAGTTCACCGTGATGGTCGACAACCGCCCGGTGGTGCAGGCCGCGCTGCAGGCTGCCGGCATCCCCACCGCCGTGCACTATCCCAAGCCGCTGCACCACCAGCCGGCCTATGCCGCTGGCTGCTGCCCGGACTGCAATCCGCACAGCATCACCGCCGGGCAGCGGGTGCTGAGCCTGCCGATGAGCGCCGACCTGACCGAGGCCGACCAAGACCGGGTGGTGGCGGCGCTGGTGCAGGCGTGCAAGGTGGCGGCAGGCGCAGGTGCTGAGGTCGCTGCGGTGGCGCCGGTCGCGGCAGTGCCGCTGGCGTTTGGCGCCACCGCCTGAGCCGGGGCGCCGCGCCCTTGCCGCAGCCACAGCCGCAGTCGCCCTCCCAGTCGCCCTCGCAGCCGCAGCCGCAGCCGCCTTCGCAATCCCAGCCCACCCCGCCATGCTGCGCGCCATCCTGACCCTGCTGGCCGGTGGTTTGCTTGCGCAGGCACTGCCCCTGCTGCTGGGGCCCTGGCTGACGCGCCTGTACCGGCCTGAGGACTTTGGCCATTACCACCTGTTTGCCGCGGTGGCGGCCAATGTCGCGGTGGTGGCCTGCGCCCGCTACGAATTTGCGCTGCCGCTGGCGGCCGATGAGGCCGAGGTCCGCGCGCTGCGCACGTTGTGCCTGCGCCTGCTGGCCGGCGTGGTTGGCCTGAGCGCGTTGGCTGGGCTGGCCTGGGCGCTGCACTCGGGCCAAGCGGGGTGGCTGTGGCTGCCGGCGGCCGTGGGTGCGCTGGGCCTGGTGTCGCTGGCCACCTTGAACGCCACCCGTGCCCAGCGTTTCCACCGCCTCGCCGCGGCCCGGGTGCTGCAGCACGGTGGCGCTGCGCTGGCCCAGGCAGCGGCCGGGCTGTGGCAGGCCGGTGTGCTGGGCTTGATCGTTGCACCCATCGCCGCCGCGCTGGCCGCCGTCGTCGCGCTGGGCTGGCCGGGTCCGGCCCGGGCGACCCGGGCGCAGTGGCGCGCCGCCGCCCGCGCCCACCGCAGTTTTCCGCTGCTCAACACGCCCCATGCCTTTCTCGGCGCCTTGCAGGACACGTTGGCCATCGCGCTGATCGCCGCCAGCCTGGGGCCGGCTGCGGCGGGCGCCTGGGGCCTGGCGCTGCGCTACTTGAAGGCACCCGCCACGCTGGTGGGCGGCGCGGTGTCGCAGGTGCTGTACCCGCGCCTGGCGGCGGCCGGCGCCGGTTGTCAGGCCGCCAGCCGCCGCCTGGTGCTGCGCACGATGCTGCTGCTGGCGCTGCTGGCTGCACCGCTGGTGGCGGCGTTGTGGTGGCTGGCACCGGCGCTGTTTACCTGGGCCTTCGGCCCTGATTGGGCCGCCGCGGGTGAGCTGGCACGTGCGCTGGCCCTCTACATCGGGTTGCACTTTGTGGCTTCGCCGCTGGGCGTGGTGACGATGGCCTGGCAGGCCCAGGCCTGGGCGCTGAGGCTGGCGCTGGTGGGCCAAGGCGTGTTCGTGGCAGCACTGGCGGCCGGCCTGGCCTGGGGCGGGCTGGTGGCGGCAGGCTGGGCGGTGTCGGGCGCCATGGCGCTGTACTTTGGCTGGTACTTTGCCCGGCTCGCGACCTGGCCGCTGGCCGCCTTGCCTGCGGGTCCGGCGCCGGCAGGGGCTGCGCTGGCAGGGGCTGCGTTGGTGTCCGGCGGCGCAGCGGGTGGGTCAGCCCTGGGAGCACCGCGGTGACCGGCGCCTGGCGCGGCGTGTTCAACCGCCTGCGGCGCCGGCTGGTGCACCTGCTGCTGCACCGCACAGTGTTTGGCGAGACCTCGGCCGGCCGCTTTTTGCCCAACACCCGCATCGCACCCGGCACCTGCATCGAGTTCGAGCACCGGCTGCTGCTGTCCGACCATGTCTACATCGGCCCGTTCAACTTCATCGAGGCCAGCGGTGGTGTGACGGTGGGCGAGGGCGTGCAGATCACCCACCACGTCAGCATCGTCACGCACAGCTCGCACCGGGCGCAGCGCCTGCTGGGCCGGGCTTTTGTGGCCTGGCCGGGCGACAAGCCGGGCTGGGTGGCCGGGCGGGTCGATATCGGCCCCTATTGCTTCATCGGACCGCACAGCCTGATCGAGGCCGGCAGCCGGCTGGGCCGCGGCTGCATCGTGCGGGCGGGCAGTGTGCTGCGCGGTGACTACCCCGCGTTTGCGGTGATCGCCGGCAACCCGGCGGTGGTGGTGGGCGACTCGCGCGATGGTGATGCCCGCTGGCTGGCTGGCCGGCCCGAGTTGCACCAGCACCATGCCGGCTGGGCCGGGTCCGGCGTTGACGACAACGCCGCGGCAGGCGACGGCGGCGCCCAAGCCGGCGATAAAGCTGCCGGGTCCGGGTCCGGGTCCGGCGCCGGGCGCGCCGGCAGCCTGCCGCCATGAGGCTGGTGCTGTTGGGCGACGCCGAAAGCCCGCACCTGCTGAAATGGGCGCGTGCGCTGGCGCCGCGGGTGGAGTTGTGGGCGGCTTCGTCGCGCGGGTTTTCAGCCGGCTGGGACGGCCTGGTGCCGCCTGAGCGCCGCCTGGCATTGGCCACCCGGCCCGACTTCGAGGGCGGCAACGCGGCCTTGCTGCGCCAGTTGCCGCGCCTGGCCCGTTGGCTGCGCGCGGTGCGTGCCGACTGGATCCATGCCCACTACCTGACGTCGCACGGCACGCTGGCCTGGCTGGCCACGGCCGTGCTGCGGGTGCCGGGCCGGCTGGTGGGCTCGGCCTGGGGCTCGGACATCCTGGTCACGCCGCAGCGCAGCCGGCTGCTGCGCTGGGTCTCGGGCCGGGTGTTGCGGGCTTGCGCGCTGAGCACCAGCGACTCCCAGGTGATGGCGCAGCAGATGCACACGCTGGGCGCCGCTGAGGTGATGGTGTTTCCGTTTGGACTGGAGACGCTGCCACCGCTGCCCGCAGCAGGCAGCAAACAACCTCACCGCTTTTTTGCCAACCGCGGGCTGGAGCCGATCTACGCGCCGCAGCGTGTACTGCAGGCCTTTGCCGCGGTGGCCCGGACTTGGCCCGACGCTGACCTGGTGCTGGCCAACGGGGGTTCGCTGCAGCCGCAATTGCAACAACTGGCCGTCGAGCTGGGCATCGCCCGACAGGTTCAGTTTGTCGGCCGGCTGGACGCTGTGGTGCAAGCGCGCTGTTATGCCCAGGCACGCTGGTACCTGAGCCTGCCCGAGAGCGATTCGGTGTCGGTGTCGGTGCTGGAGGCGATGGCGCACGGCTGCATCCCCATCCTGTCGGACCTGCCGGCCAACCGCGAGCTGGTGTGCCATGGCGACAACGGCCTGGTGCTGGCGGGCGCCCAGTTGCCCGACGCCAGCGCGCTGGCGGCCTTGCTGCCGCGCGCCGAGGCCATTGCCCAGGCCAACCACGCTTGGGTGGCGGAGCACGCGATGTTTGCGCCGGCAGTGGCTGGCTTTCTGGCCCGCCTGCAGGCCATTGACGCCGGCGCCGCCCCGTGAGCCGCCACCCCCTTCCAGCCCGACGCTGGCAGCGGCTACCCGCGCCCTGCCTTCGACAGCCATGAACATCCTCTACCTCAACCACTACGCCGGCAGCCCCGCACTCGGCATGGAGTACCGGCCGTTTTACCTGGCGCGTGAATGGGTGCGTGCCGGCCACCGGGTGCAGATCGTCGCGGCGGACTACTCGCATGTGCGGGCACGCCAGCCCCAGGCCGGCGACGAGACGATCGACGGCATTGCCTACCGCTGGCTGGCCACGCCGCCCTACCAGGGCAACGGCGCCGGCCGGGTCTGGAACATCTGGCGTTTTCTGTCCCAGGTGTGGACGCAATCGCACACGCTGGTGCGGGATTTCAAGCCCGACGTGGTGATCGCCTCCAGCACCTACCCGATGGACATCTGGGTGGCGCGCCGCATTGCCCGCATCAGCCGCGAGCTTGCCAACAAACCCGCCAACCAGCACGCGGCCGGCGCGGTGCTGGTGTTCGAGGTGCACGACCTGTGGCCGCTCAGTCCGATCGAGCTGTCCGGCATGAGCCCGCGTCACCCCTTCATCCGCCTTTGCCAGGCCGCAGAGGACGCCGCCTACCGGCATGCCGACGTGGTGGTGTCGATGCTGCCCAAGGTGCAAGGCCACATGGCCGCGCATGGGTTGGACCTGACCAAGCTGCACACCGTGCCCAACGGCATCAGCCTGGACGAGTGGACCGGCACGCCCCCCGCGCTGCGCGATGACCTGACCACGCTGATCGACACCCAGCGCGCCGCTGGCCGCACGGTGGTGGGCTATGCCGGCTCGATGGGCCTGCCCAATGCGCTGGACGTGCTGCTGGACGCGGCAGCGCTGCTTCAGGCCGCGCCCATTGCCATCGTGATGGTGGGCGACGGCCACGAGCGCGCCCGGCTGGCGCAGCGTTTGATCGACGAGGGCCTGTCCAACGTCAGCCTGCTGCCGCCCATCCCCAAGGCCATGATCCCGGCGTTGCTGGCCCGGCTCGACATCGCCTACATCGGCTGGCAACGGGTGCCGATCTACCGCTTTGGCATTGCACCCAACAAGCTGATGGATTACATGATGGCCGGCTGCACCGTGTTGCACAGCGTTGAGGCCGGCAACGACCCGGTGGCCGAGAGCGGTTGCGGTTTGACGGTGGCGCCCGAATCAGCCCCCGCCGTGGCCGACGGCCTGCGCCGGCTGGCTGCGCTGCCAGTGGCCGAGCGCAAGGCGATGGGCCAACGCGGCCGCGCCTTTGTGCTGGCACACCACACCTACCCGGTGCTGGCGCAGCGCTTTCTGGATGCGGTGCGGCGCTGATGGCGCTTGAACCGCGATCACCGGGCGTCTGCCTGTGCCTGATTTTGAGCCTGAGTTTGAGCCTGATTCTGAGCCTGCTTTTGACCCGGTAGCCCCTGCCCATGACCGAGCCGAATTCGACCGATGAGCCCCAGGCTGTGGCCGAACGCTACGCCCGCCGTGGCGGGCTGGACCGCTACAGCTACTTGCAGGCCGATGTCTGGCAGTCGGTGCAAGAGCGCCAGCGTGCGCTGCTCAAGCTGTTGCTGCGGCTCGGCCTGACTGATCTGGCCAGCCTGCGTCTGCTGGAGGTGGGGTGCGGTGCCGGTGGCAACCTGCTGGAGCTGCTGCGCCTGGGTTTTGCGCCCGAGCACCTGGCCGGCGCCGAACTGCTGCCCGAGCGCCTGGCCCAGGCCCGCGCCGTGCTGCCGCCGGCGCTGGCGCTGTGGGGCGGTGACGCCAGTGCGCTGGACATCGCACCGGCAAGCCAGGACATCGTCTTCCAGTCCACCGTGTTTTCGTCGCTGCTGGACGACGATTTCCAGCAGCGGCTGGCCGGTGCGATGTGGCGCTGGGTCAAACCGGGCGGCGGTGTGCTGTGGTACGACTTCACCGTCAACAACCCGCGCAATCGGGACGTGCGCGGCGTGCCGCTGGCCCGGGTGCAGCAGCTGTTTCCACAGGCGGTGATGTCGGCGCGCAAGATCACGCTGGCGCCACCCATCGCCCGGGCGGTGTGCCGGCTGCACCCGGCGCTGTACCCGGTGTTCAACGCGCTGCCGCTGCTGCGCACGCATGTGCTGGTGTGGCTGCAAAAGCCGGGGCTGGGCTGAGGCCTGCGCTGCGCTGATGTCGGGGCCGCATCGAGGCCCGTACTGCACCGAGGCCCGTACTGCACCGAGGCCAATACCCAGCGCTTGCCGCTGCCTACCTCAAACCCGCTCGGCCAGCCGCTGCAGCGTTAGCGCATTGGCCGCGCAGTCTGGTCGGAAGCCGGCGCTGATGCGCGTATCCAGCGACGCCGCCGTCCAAAACGCCACCGCGGCAGCGCACGCTGTCCGCCAGACCGGCAGCTGCGGCGGCAAGGGCAGCGCTGGCTCAAAGCCGCCTCCCGGCAGCTCGCCGCCCGGCAGTGGCGCATAGCGCATCGGCAGCATGTCATAGGCCGGTGCCAGCACCAAGGCGCCGCCCTGCGGCCGGAAGCTGAGGTTGCCGGTGTGCATGTCGGTGTTGGCGATCAGCCGGCCAAACCACCACAAATGCTGTACCCGCAGCACATCGTCCGCGTCCAGCCAGCCGGCCGACGCCAGCCGGTCCGCCAGGCGGCCCCAATCGGCCGAGCCCTCACCCAGCAAGGCGGCATCCAGCGTGGCCAGGCTGACCAGCGGGCTGCGGCCAAACAGCCCGTGCCGGTCAAACCGCTCGACCTCCAAAAAACTGCGCCCCTGGCTCAACACAATGCGGCTGCGGGTGGCCTGAACACCGGGCAGCGTGCCCGCCACCTGCAGCGCCAGGTGCTCGCTGACCAGCAGGTCGGCCCAACGCTGCACGGGAGGCGATGTATCCGCGCCTGAAAACTTGACCAGCACATGGGGCGTATCGCTGCCCGCCAGCGCGCGCAGCGCCGGAAACTTGGGGAACTCACCCGCCGCGCTTGACCCCGGCACGCCGGCCGCGATAGCCAGCGCCGCCAGATCGCCGTAGGCGGTACCCAGTGCACCGGGCATCACCGGCTCGGGGGGCTGAATCTTGGCCTGCTGCCAACGCTCAAAGGCTGCATCACCCAGGATCAGGTTGCCGCTGGTGTCCGACCCGATCTGGCTGAGCGCCCACAACACGTCGTCGTCGTCCCAGTGGTCTGGGTTGGCGGGCACTTGCAGCAAGCGATGCTGGGCCCGCGCCAGTTGGCGGCCCAGGTAGCCTTGCGGCCGCATGTCGTTGATCGGGTAGGGCAGGCCGCCCCACCAACCGTCTCGCGCCTCGTCGGGCACGGGCCAATCTGTGGCCTCCAGCCGCATGCAACTGCCTTGTGGCTGCACGGGCGCCAGCTGGGCCAGCAGGCTTGCGCCGCCGCTTGAGTCAACCGCGTACAGCGGCAAATCGACGAGCCGGCCTCGCAGCGCCCGGCGCAGCGCGTAGCGGGTACGCCGTGCCCGGCCGGTGACCACCACTTGGCCAGTGTTTTCAGCCAGCAAGCGGTGCAAGGTCGGCACGCTGACGGCCAGTTCGGCCGCCAAGTCCGCCGCACTGGCCGCTGCGCGCCGCGCCAGCACTTTGCTGAACTGGTCACGGGCGGTGGCGTTGAGCGGGTGCATACCGGTGATTATGAGGCGATTATTGAGAAGATTTTTCTCTGACCTCACCAGGCGCAATAGCGGAAATTAATCGAGATACTGAGAAGATTGGTATGAGGATTTAAGCCATGTGTTCTGGTAACGACGCCGTGCTGCTGAGCTAGCGCCGAGGCACCAGCCCGCGCCGCCCAAGCCCAACATGACGGGCGTCACTCGGCCGGGATGACGCCCTCAAACACCTGCGCCAGCGGCACGGTGCAGCCTACGCTGGCGCAATCCATTGCCGTGTCCTGGCTCATGTCGACCAACAACCAACGGTCATCGGCCTCGCGCCGGAAGCCTTCGACTCGCAGCGTCTCCGGGTCGATCAGGATGTATTCCTTGAGCGAGGCCAGACGGCGGTAGAGCGCAAACTTCTGGCTGCGGTCGTAGGCCTGGGTGCTGGGCGAGAGCACCTCGATCACCAGCGTGGGCGCGCGCATTGCCAGATCGGCGCGCAGGTCGGCGGGGTCGCAGGTGACGAAAACATCCGGGTAGACCACGGTGTTGTCGGCAAGCTGCAGCTTCATGCCGGCGGCAAATACCTGGCAGGCTGAACC
>JBKJKU010000379.1:0-12684 GCA_046597355.1 Aquabacterium sp. | reverse complement strand
CCACTGGCGCAGGTTCCACCATCGGCGCAAGTGCCTGCATTGGCACAGCCGCTGACGAGAGTGCCGGCGCAGCGGCGGGGGTCGACAGCGGGCTTGGCGCTGTCAGGATCGGCGCTGCCGGCGACGGAACCGGCGACGGCGTCGGCAGCGCTGCCGGGCGGGCGGCAGCGGCCTCGGCTGCCGTCACGCTGCTGTCGGCAGCACGGTCCTGCCAGTGGCCCAACCGTGCGGCGCCGGTGGCCTGCTGTGCCCGGGGCAGGTCGTCCGGCGCGCGAACCGCGCCGCCCCAGCGTTGCTGGGTGGCCGTGCCTTCGGGCCCGGTGTAGGTTTCGGCCGCCACGGTGGACTCGGGCTGCCCGGCCTTGTCACCGCCCACCAGTTGGACGTTGAGCGCGCCCCACACGCCCTCGCCAGGTCGGGCGCTGCCACCCGGCGTGTTGCCAAACACCAGCACCAGCAGCACATGGATCAGCAGCGCCAGCGTCAGACATTGCGCCATCGACGGCCGCGGGCGGGGGAAATTCGGCCACTGCAGGCGCAACGGCGCAGGCGGCGGCGGCTCAGCCGACAACGCAAAGTAGGGGTTGGCCGTCGCGGCTTGCATCGGGTGTTGATGCTGCCAGAAGCACAGGCGATTTGCCCCGCCAGCGGCGCCCCGGCATCACCGGAACAATGGCGCAAAGCGCCCGTTGATCCCGCAGCGGCACCGGCTGCGGGTAGAAATCAGCCCCAGCAGCAGCAGCAGCAGCAGCAGCAGCAGCAGCCGCAGCCGCAGCCGTAGCCGTAGCCCCAGCTGCAGCGTCGACCCTGTCCTGCCGGCAAGGCCCGGTCAGCCCCGGCCAACAAACGGCATCTTGGTGGCCATCACCGTCATGAACAAGATGTTGGCACCCAGCGGCAGGCGGGCCATCGCCATGAAGCTGTCCACCACCGACGACACGTCCATGCGCGCTTCGGGCTTGATGCTGCCGTCCGCCTGGGGCACGCCCTTGACCATGCGCTCGGTCATGTCGCTGGCGACGTTGCCGATGTCGATCTGGCCCACCGCGATGTCAAACGGCCGGCCGTCCAGTGACGCCGCCCGCGTCAGGCCGGTGACGGCGTGCTTGGTGGCGGTGTAGGCCATCGATCCCGGCCGCGGCGCATGCGCCGAGATCGAGCCGTTGTTGACGATGCGCCCGCCTTGCGGCGACTGCTCGCGCATCAACTTGAAGGCCTGCGACAGGCAGAAAAACGCGCCGTTCAGGTTGGTGTCCACCGCCCGGCGCCAGGTCACGGCGTCGATCTCGTCCGGTGTTTGCACCGGCAGCGACACACCGGCGTTGTTGAACAGCAGGTCGAGCCGGCCAAACCGTTGGCGGATGGCGTCAAACATCCGGGCCACCGCAACGTCGTCACCCACGTCGCAGGGCAGCGCGACGGCGCGGTCGGCGATGTCGCCCCAGGGGTCACCGGCTTGGGCGATGGCCGCGGCCAAGGCGTCGGCCCGGCGCCCGGTGTAGACCACCCGCCAGCCGTCAACCACCAACGCCTTGGCGCAGGCCAGACCGATGCCGGACCCGGCACCAGTGACCAGGGCAATGCGGTTATGAGGGGCAGCAGTGGTCATGGACAGGGCTCAATGGTGTGATGATTACCAGAGTCTGCCACAGGCCGGCACGGCCTGGTCCGGGTCGTGCTGGGCGCCGGCGGCCCGCAGGCCTGGTCCGGGCCCGCCGGACCGCGTCAAGCCGGCAAGGGCACGCCAGCGCCCACGCCCGGCGCTGCCGGCAGGTCCAGCCCGCGGGTCAACAGCCGTTCGATCAAGGCCCGCACGCTGCGGATCTGCGCGCCAAAGGGCAAGGCACCGACACCGCGGAAATACAACCCCTTTTTCAGGTCGCCACGCAGCGCCGCGGCCAGCTGGTTGTCGATGCAGAACTGGCCCCAGCCGGGGGTGCCGTCGCGCAACCCGCACTGGGCCAGGCAGTCAAAGGCCTTGGTGCAGCGCGACTTGGCATGGGCCACCGCCTGCAGCCGCGGCTCGATCTTGAGGTAGGCCCGCAGCCAGGGTGTGCCCACCGCGCGCGCCGGCAGGCCGGCCACGCTGGTGAACTCGACCAGGTCCTCGTCGCGGGCCTCGGCCAGCACCCTTTTGAAGGCGTCACTGGCATCACATTCGGTGGTCACGGCAAAGGGCGTGCCCAGTTGCACGCCGGCCGCGCCCAGGGCTTGCAGCCGGATGATGTCCTCGCAGGTGCGGATGCCACCGGCGGCAATCAGCGGGATGCGGCCCTCCAGCCCGGCCTTGCGCAAGAAGTCCAGCGACTCCGGGATCACCCGCTCGAAGTCGAAACGCGGGTCGTTCAGGTCGGCGATACGGGCCGCGCCCAGGTGGCCGCCGGCCAGGCGTGGGTGCTCGATCACGATGGCATCGGGCAGGCGCTTCTTGCGCTCCCATTTCTTGACGATCAGTGCCACGCCCCGGGCGTCGCTGAGGATGGGCACCAGCAGCGCCTGCGGATGGTCGGCGGCCAGGTCGGGCAGATCCAGCGGCAAGCCGGCGCCCACCACCACCATGTCCACCCCGGCCTCGAGCGCGCGCCGGACGTAGGCCGCGTAGTCGCTGACCGCCCGCATCACGTTCATCGCGATCAGGCCGCGGCCACCGGCAGCGGTGCGGGCGGCGCTGACCTCACGCTCGACAGCCTCCAGGTTGGCGGCGTCGATCTGCGCCTTGGTGTCGGCATCGCAGCCCAGACGCAGGGCCAGGCCCTCGGTACGCGCCATCAGGTCGGGATGGTGGCGCCGCAAATCCACCGCGCTGATCGTGCCCACCCCGCCTTGCGCGGCCACTGCGCCGGCCAGCCGGTGCGCCGACACGCCCACACCCATGCCGCCCTGCACGATCGGCAGCAGCCGGCGGCCGGCGAGCGTCAGCGATTTCAGACCGCTCGCGGCCAGCACCGGCAAAAGATGGGCCGGGATGGCGGCGGGGGCGGCGGCAGCGGGGGTGGCAGAGGGCGTGGTGGCTTTGGCGGCAGGCAAGCCCGCAGGGTCGGCAAATGCAGTCGGCATGGCGTGCCAGCCGCGCGGCGGCCGGGGGTGGTCTGAGCAGCCAACAGGCTAAACCCCGGCGGTGGCGCCCACCTTGATGAGGATCAGGGTGTTGGGGATCATCAGCAACCGCTGCGTCGGCCACCCACCCCCGCCGGCCGCCCGTGGGGCGCCGGCGCCATGACGCTGCCGGCGCCAGCGGCTAGCATGCGGACCCCGAACCCTTCGAGTCCGCCATGAGCAGCCCCCAACGCATCGCGATCATCCCCGGCGACGGCATCGGCAAGGAGGTGATGCCCGAGGGCCGCCGTGTGCTGGACGCCGCCGCCCGCCGCTTTGGCCTGGCGCTGGACTTCACGCCCATTGAATGGGCCAGCTGCGACTACCACGCCCAGCACGGCCAGATGATGCCGGATGACTGGAAGGCGCAGATCGGCGGCATGGACGCGATCCTGTTCGGCGCGGTGGGCTGGCCGGCGCAGGTGCCCGACCACATCTCGCTGTGGGGCAGCCTGCTGAAGTTCCGCCGTGAGTTTGACCAGTACATCAACCTGCGGCCGGCGCGGTTGTTCGAGGGCGTGCCCTGCCCGCTGGCCGGCCGAAAGCCCGGTGAGATCGACATGCTGATCGTGCGCGAAAACACCGAGGGCGAGTACAGCGCCGTGGGCGGTGTGATGTTTGGCGGCACCGAGCGCGAGTTTGTGTTGCAAGAAAGCGTGTTCACCCGGCACGGCAGCGAGCGCCTGCTGAATTACGCCTTCAATCTGGCCCGCACCCGCGCCCGCAAGCATGTGACGGTGGCCACCAAGAGCAACGGCATCGCGATCAGCATGCCCTGGTGGGACGAGCGCGCGGCCGAGGCCGCCGCCCGCCATCCCGACATCAGCTGGGACAAGCAGCACATCGACATCCTGGCCGCGCGTTTTGTGTTGTCACCGCAAAAGTTCGATGTGGTGGCCGCCACCAACCTGTTTGGCGACATCCTGAGCGACCTGGGCCCGGCCTGCACCGGCACCATCGGCATCGCGCCCTCCGCCAATTTGAACCCCGAGCGCAAGTTCCCCAGCCTGTTTGAGCCGGTGCATGGCTCGGCGCCCGACATCTTCGGCAAGAACATTGCCAACCCGGTGGCGATGGTCTGGTCGGCCGCGATGATGCTGGACTTCTTGGGCCACCGCGACGCCCACGACGCGGTGCTGCGCGCCATCGAGCAGGTGCTGCGCGACGGACCGCACACGCCCGACTTGGGCGGCAGCGCCAACACCACGCAGGTGGGCGAAGCCCTGGCCGCGCTGGTGGCCGGCGGCGTGTGAGCGCCCCGAGGCCGGCCACGACACGATGGAGCACACCGACGCCGTCGTGATCGGTGCCGGCGTGGTCGGCCTGGCGGTGGCACGCGCGCTGGCCGCGACCGGCCGCGAGGTCGTCATCCTGGAGGCCGAAAACGCCTTTGGCACCATCACCAGCGCCCGCAACAGCGAGGTCATCCACGCCGGCATCTCCTACCCGACCGGCTCGCTGCGGGCGCTGCTGTGTGTGCGCGGCAAACAGCTGCTCTACGCCTATTGCGCCGACCACGGCGTGGCCCACCGCCGCTGCGGCAAGCTGGTGGTGGCGACCGACGCCGCCGAGCTGCCGGCGCTGCAACGGCTGCAGGCCACCGCGCAGGCCAATGGCGTGGCCGACCTGCAATGGCTCACGCCCGACCAGGCCAGCGCGCTGGAGCCCGCGCTGCACAGCGTCGGCGCGCTGCTGTCGCCGTCCACCGGCATCATCGACAGCCATGGCCTGATGCTGGCCCTGCTGGGCGACGCCGAGCGCTGCGGCGCGGTGCTGGCGCTGTGCTCGCCGGTGCGGGGCTGGCGCGTCACGCCGAACGGCATTGAACTCGACGTCGGCGACAGCGCCGGCCCCGACGCGGCGATGACGCTGCGCGCAGAGGTGGTGGTCAACAGCGCCGGCCTGGGCGCACCGGCGCTGGCGCGCCGGCTGGCGGGCCTGGATGCGGCGGGCGTGCCGCGCGACCACCTGGCCAAAGGCTGCTACTTCACGCTGCCCGGCCGGGCGCCGTTTTCTCGGCTGGTCTACCCGGCGCCCGGGCAGAGCAGCCACCTGGGCGTGCACCTGACGTTGGACCTGGGCGGCCAGGCCCGATTCGGCCCCAGTTTCGAGTGGGTGGACCAGATCGACTACAGCGTGCCCGCGGCCGGTGCCGATGCGTTTTATGCCGAGGTGCGGCGCTACTGGCCCGCCCTGCCCGACGGCGCGCTGCAACCGGGCTACGCCGGCCTCCGGCCCAAGATCAGCGGGCCGGGCGAGGCGGCGGCCGATTTCCGCATCGACGGGCCCGGGCTACACGGCGTACCGGGGCTGGTCAACCTGTACGGCATCGAGTCACCCGGGCTGACCTCGTGCCTGGCGATTGCAGAGCAGGTGGCCGCCCTGCTGCCGGCGCGGGCCGGCTGGGCCTGAGCCGCACCGCGCCTGGTCAAGCTGCCGACCCCCTGTCGAACAGCGCGTTTGGCAGCGCCTGATCAAGGCATTCGAACGCTCGCCTCAAACCCGGCGAACTGCGGCGTGGCAAGGGCTGCACAAAATTTGGCTCACTGTCCGCGCAGTCCGCGGCAAAAACGCGGCCCCGCCGCAGAGGATCCAGCCCCATGAGCGCCATCGTCATCGTCTACCACAGCGGCTATGGCCACACGGCCAAGGTCGCAGAGGCGGTTGCCGCCACCAGCGGCGCCCAATTGCTGGCCATCGACGCCGAGGGCAACCTGCCCGAAGGCGGCTGGGACGCGCTGGCGGCGGCCAAGATGGTCGTTTTTGGCTCGCCCACCTACATGGGCAGTGTGAGCTGGCAGTTCAAGAAGTTCGCCGATGCGTCCAGCAAGCCCTGGTTCAGCCAGGTCTGGAAGGACAAGCTGGCCGCCGGGTTCACCAACTCGGCATCGCTGAACGGTGACAAGCACTCCACCCTGCACTACCTGATGACGCTGGCAATGCAGCACAGCATGCTCTGGGTGGGCACCGGCTTGATGCCCGCCAACAACAAGGCCGCCAGCCGCGCCGACACCAACAACCTGGGCTCGTTTGCCGGCCTGATGACTGCCACACCGTCTGACGCCAGTGCTGACGAGATGGTGGCCGGCGACATCGCCACCGCGCGCCAGTTTGGCGAGCGCCTGGCCGCCACCGTGGCCCGCCTGATGGCCTGACGGCCCCGACCCGGCCCGGCTATCGCAGCCGCTGCAGCGTGCAGGCCGGGTCCGGCGGGCGGCCGGTGAGCGCCCGCCGCAGGCCGGCATCAAAAGCCGCCTGGCGCAGCGGCTCCAGCCAGAACTCGTAGGCGCCCAGGCTCATCGCCCGGATCGTGTCCATCGTGCCGCGCTCGGCGGTCAGCACGGCCACCCGCAGGCCTCGCCGGGCGATATCGCCATTGAGCCTGCGCATCACCTCGGCCCCACCCAGGTCCGGCACCCGCAGGTCCAGCAGCACCAGATCGGGGGGCTCGGACAGCGCCCGCTGCACGCCCTCCAGCCCGCTGCTGACCTGTTGCAGCCGGATCCCGTCGTGCGCGTCCAGCAGCCGCCGGACTCGGGTCATGCGCGGGGTGTCGTCGCCGATCAGCAGCAGCGTGCCGCGCAGCGGCGGGGCAACACGGTCGACAACGTCATCAACAGTCAACGCAACAGCCATGGCGCGCACCCGGTGGGTCAGGCGGCCACGCCGAAGTACTGGGCCGCGCTGATCGGAGCATAGCCCGCCCTGGCCGGTCAAAGGTTACGGGCAGATGTCAGTCTGCAAAAAGTCTTTGCGGACGCCCGCCCAAACCGCTCAGCCCGGCTTGCTGCCCTTGTCGGCCACCGGCGCACCGGATGCCTTCCAGGCTTCGAAGCCGCCGGCGATGTGCCCCACCTCGTCCAGGCCCATCTGCTGCACCGTCTGGGTGGCCAGCGCCGAACGCCAACCCGCGGCGCAGAACAGCACATAGCGTTTGCCAGGCTCGCTGAACACCGGCTTGTGGTAGGGCGACGCCGGATCGACCCAGAACTCCAGCATGCCGCGCGGTGCGTGGAAGGCGCCGGGGATCACGCCCTCGCGCTCGAGCTCACGGATGTCGCGCAGGTCGATGAACTGCACATCATCGCGGCCATGCAGTGCGCGTGCGTCTTCGATGCTGTAGGTGGTGATGACGTCCAGCGCATCATCGACCATGGACTTGACCGTCTTTTTCATTGCCGAGCTCCGTGCCGCGGCCCCCGGGCCACCGTTGCACAGTATCGCGCCGGCGGCCAGGGTCAGGCCAGACCGAGCCGCCACAGCGATGTCAGCTCGGCCGCCCGCGCCGCATGCAGCGGGTCGGTGGCGTCCGCTGCCTTGCGGTGCTGCGGCCGGGTGTCGATGCGGCCCAGCACACGCAGGCCGCCTGCGGCGATCCAGCCCTGCAACTCGGCGCGGCTGCGCAGGCCCAGGTGCTCGGCCAGGTCCGACAGGATCAGCCAGCCCTCGCCACCCGGCACCAGGTGCGCCGCCAGGCCGGCAAGAAAGCCCCGCAACATGCGGCTGTCGGGGTCGTAGACAGCGGCGTCCAGCGCTGAGCTGGCCGGCGCCGGCACCCACGGCGGGTTGCACACGACCAGGCCGGCACGGCCGTCCGGATACAGATCCGCTGCCTGCAGCGTGACGGCGCCGGCCAGACCCAGCCGGCCCAGGTTGTCGGCGCTGCAGGCCAGCGCTGCGGGTGACAGGTCGGTGGCGGTCACGCGCAGCTGGCGCCGCGCCAGCACCGCCGCCAGCACGCCCGTGCCACAGCCGATCTCAAAGGCACCATGCCGGGCCGCAGCGGCCGGCAACGGCGCTTTGGCCACCAGGTCGAGATACTCGCCCCGCACCGGCGAAAACACGCCGTGGTGCGGGTGGATCGCCGCGCCCAGCGCCGGGATCATCACGCCCTTCCTGCGCCACTCGAAGGACCCCACCAACCCCAGCAACTCGCGCAGCGAGCCCACGTAGTGCTGGTGCACCGGCCCGTGCGCCATCGCGCCGGCGGCACGCAGGTCGGGGGCGCGGCGCAGCGGCACGCCGTGGTCGGCATCAAACGGCAGCAGCAGCTGACCCAGGATGCGGGCCCGACGGGCCTGCGCGTCGCGCTGGGCCAGAAAAATGGCCGTCAGCGACGGGGGTGGGCGGGCCGGCGCGCTGCTGCGCGCCTGGCGGGCGTCGAGCCGGCGGCCCAGGGCCTGCAGCAGGTGGCGGGCGTTCTGGTAGTCACCGCGCCACAGCAGGCCGGTGCCGTCCTGGGCCAGGCGAAACGCTGCATCGGCGCTCAAACTGTCGTCGGCCAACACCGCCCGCGTTGGCGCCGGGTGGCCGGCCAGCGAGCGCCACCGGGCTTGCTGCGGTTGGCCGGCGTCGTCCAGCCAGGTGATCTGCGGTGCGGCTTCGCTCATGGTGCGATTCTCGCCGGGGCCAGCCGCGTGAATCCGCACCAGGCCAGTGCCTTCCATCAGGCATGATTGCTTGTCGGTTGCTTCGTTCGTGGGGGTCGCGCGATTTTCAACCGGCCGACAGCGGCGCTTGGGTGCACCATGCTCTCGGCCGCTGAGCGGCGCCCATCGGCGTCGTATCCGCACCGATCCAACCCCAGCAACCCCGCGACCGGACGACCACCATGAATCTCAAACCAGTTTTTGCCGCGGCAGTCAGCGTACTGACCTGCCTGTCGGCCAACGCTGCCGCCGCGGACCTGAGCGGCTACACGCTCAGCTACGACGACACCACCAGTTTCACCGCCGTTGACTTCACCTTCAGCGACGGCACCCACGAAGGCTTTGGCTGGAACGTGGCCAATACCGTGGGTGTGGTCAGCGCAGGCCAAGGTCTGCTGACCGCCACCTTTGCATTGCCGTCGTTCACGATCACCGCCAAACCCGGGTTCACGCTGGCGGGCATCACCGGCTCTATGGGCAACCTGGTGTTCAACGAGGTTGGCTCCGGTGCCAGCACCAGCGCGTCAGCGGCCGGCAACGTGGCGATCAACGGCATACCGGCCGGCGTGTTCGGCGGTGCACTGCTCAAGAACACCACCTTCTCGGCCGGCAGTTACAACTCGGGCTACCACGCGCGCCAGGGCACCATGGGTACGCCGTCGTACGACTCGCTGAGTTTCAGCGGCGGCCTGCTGACCCTGACGGCATCGGCGGGCGCTGGCCAGTTTGCCAGCGTGATCGGCAACGATCAAAACACACTCAGCTTCTCGGTCGTGCCCACCCCGGTGCCCGAGCCCGAGACCTTTGCGCTGATGCTGGCCGGCTTGGTGGCGGTCGGCTCGCTGGCGCGTCGCCGGCAGGGCTGATCACCTGCGGCCGCTTGTGTAGCGGCTGGTGTAGCGGCTGGTGTAGCCGCTGGTGCGGGCCGCTGCGCCGCAACCCAAAAGGGCCCTCCGGGGCCCTTTTGCATGGGGCCGGCATTCCGGACGACATCGGTCCATCCCGGCCGGCAACCGGCTGTCAGCGCAGGATGTCGGTCTGTCGCAAGGGGCTGTCAGCAGGGCGTGGCGATGCCTAGAGTTCATCCCACAGCAACACAACCCCCCCTCTGGAGCACCCCATGACCACCACCGCCCGCCGCACCGCCCCGATCACCCGCCAGGCGGTCCAGACCGTCAGTGCCCTCAGCCTGGCGCTGCTGGTCACCCTGGCCACGCTGGGCGGCATGAACCGCCTGGCCACCGAGCAACATGCCAGCAGCATGCATGCACGGGCCGCGGCGGTGCAGCAAGCCCAGGCCATCAGCCCTGCCGCCGATCGCAGCTGACACCGGCAGCACGCGATGCGGTCTTCGCACCGCGCGCGCAGCGAAGGCCCGGAATCGCACAGCCGCACAGGTCGACCCGGCGCGGCACCAGCCGCTCGCCGGCAGACCCACAATCCGGTCATGCCGCCGACCTGGATGCTGGACTTGGCCCTGGCCACCGCCGCGCTGGTGGTGGCGCTGGCGCTGCGCCCCTGGCGCGCCGTGGGCGCAGCCGGCCCGCCCTGGCCCTGGCTGGCCTGGGCGGCGGTGCTGCCGCTGATGTGGGGCGCCGACCGCTACGCCGCCATGCCGATCGTGCAGCCACTGTCCGGTGCGGCACTGCTGGTGTTGTGCGCCGGCTGGCCGCTGGCGGTGCTGGTGCTGGTGCCCGTGGCTGCCGTGACCGGCTGGATGGGTGACCTGGGCTGGACCGAGGGCCTGCACCGCGCTGTCTGGCTGGGCATGGTGCCAGCCACCTTGACGCTGGGCCTGGGCGCACTGGTGCGGCGGGTCTTGCCGCACCACCTGTTCGTCTACATCCTGGGCCGGGGCTTTTTTGCCACGCTGCTGGCCGCCACGCTGGCCGGCGCCGGTGCCATGCTGCTGAGCCCGCTGCCCGCCGGCATCTCGGCCGAAGACCTGCTGCTGGCGCGGGGCCTGGCGGCGTCGGGCGAGGCCTTCATCACCGGCATGCTGGTGGCGATTTTTGTCGCCTTCCGGCCGCACTGGCTGGCCACCTACTCGGACCGGCTGTACCTGCAGCCGCTGCTGTAGCGGCCCGCCGCGGGCTGGGCGCCGCCCGGGCAGCCCCCAACCCGGCCGGGGTCAGGCCAGCGCCCGACCGATCAGGATCTTCTGCACCTCGGACGTTCCTTCGTAGATCTGGCAAACCCGCACGTCTCGGTAGATCCGCTCGACCGGGAAGTCGCTGAGGTAACCGTAGCCGCCCAGCACCTGGATCGCGCCCGAGCACACGGCCTCGGCCATCTCGCTGGCCATCAGCTTGGCCATCGCCGCCTCTTTCAGGCAGGGCCGGCCGGCGTCTTTCAAACAGGCGGCATGCCAGATCAGCTGGCGCGTGGCCTCGATCTGGGTCGCCATGTCGGCCAGCTTGAACTGCACCGCCTGGTGCTCGAAGATCGGCACGCCAAAGGCTCGCCGGTCCTTGCTGTAGGCCAGCGCCACCTCAAAAGCGGCGCGCGCCATGCCAAGCGCCTGGCTGGCGATGCCGATGTGGCCGCCCTCCAGGCCCGAGAGCGCAATCTTCAAGCCCTGGCCCTCGTCGCCAATGCGGTTGGCCGCCGGCACCTGGCAGTTGTCGAACAGGATCTGCGCGGTGTCGCTGGCATGCTGGCCCATCTTGTCCTCGACCCGCGCCACCGTGTAGCCGGGCGTGGTGGTGGGCACCAGAAAAGCGCTGATGCCGCGCTTGCCGGCGGCCTTGTCGGTGACGGCCATGACGATCGCCACGTCACCGTTCTTGCCGCTGGTGATGAACTGCTTGACGCCGTTCAGCACGTAGTCGTCGCCGTCGAGCACCGCGCTGGTCTTGAGCCCACCCGCCTCCGAGCCCACATGCGGCTCGGTCAGGCAAAACGCGCCCAGCATGTCGCCACGCGCCAGGGGTTTGAGAAAGCGCTGCTTCTGGTCCTCGTTGCCAAAGGCCATCAGAATCGAGCAGACGGGGCAGTTGTTGACACTGACGATGGTGCTGGTGGCGCCGTCGCCAGCGGCGATTTCTTCCAGCATCAGCGCCAAGGCCAGGTAGTCCAGGCCGGCGCCGCCGTACTCGGTGGGCACGGCCACGCCGTAACAGCCGAGCGCCGCCAGGCCACGCAGCTGCGCCGCCGGGAACTGCCCGCTCTTGTCCCAGGCGGCGGCATGCGGCGTGATCTCAGCCTGCACAAACTGGCGCACGGCGTCTTGCACCGCCTGGTGGTCTTCACTGAGCAGCATCGGGTTTCATGTCCTGGAGGTCTTCCTGGTGGGCCACCGCCAGCAGCACTTGCGGGCCTTGGGGGCCGCGCATCAGCTGGTAGCCGGTGTGGAACTGTTGCAGCAGGCTGCCGTCGGCGCGTTGCAGCGTCCAGTGGAGGTGCGCAAACGCGTGGTGTGCGCCCATGGGCTGGTGCGCGGTGATCTGGAAGTCGGCGTGGTGGTAGCCGTTGTGGCGGTAGACGTCACACAAGGCGTGGTGGTTGGCGCGCATCGGCGCGTCGTCGGGCCACCAGGTCAGACGCGCTGTGCCGCCGGCGCCGTGGTTGTCGGCAATGCCGCTGGCGCCGCACCACAGGTCGGCCACTGCGTCACCGTCGAGCCGGTCGAAGGCGGCGCGGTAGCGCTCAAAAAAAGCCTGAACCTCATCGCGGCTCACACCGTTGACGCCTTGATCAGATTTGTGCCGCGGCTCTGGCGCACCGATCGGCGACAACGCTCGCCTGAGACGATCAGGGCTTCGGCCAGGGGTTGAGTGTCAGGCATGGTCAATGCGATGGGTGGCCGAGACGCAGCACTGTACCGGTGGTCTGACAGGATCAAAGCATCTCGACCGCCAGCGCGGTGGCCTCCCCACCACCGATGCACAAGGCCGCCACCCCCCGCTTCAAGCCGCGCTTGCGCAGCGCGCCCAGCAGCGTGACGACGATGCGCGCGCCGGACGCACCGATCGGGTGGCCCAGCGCACAGGCGCCGCCGTGCACGTTGACGATGTCGTGCGGCAGGCCGAAATCAGCCATCGCCGCCATCGTCACGGCGGCAAAGGCCTCGTTGACCTCCCACAGGTTGATGCTTTTCGCGTCCCAACCGCTCTGTTTGAGCACCTTGTTGATCGCGCCGGCCGGGGCCGTGGCAAAC
>JBKJKU010000152.1:0-4121 GCA_046597355.1 Aquabacterium sp. | reverse complement strand
GTGGCGGGCTTCCATGTGCCGCCGTTGGCCGGCGGTTCGGCCCAGTTTGCCGGCGCGATGAAGCCGCTGCTCAAGCCCGGCGTGCACAAGCTGATCGGTTGTGTGCGCCGCACCCAGGGCCTGATGGTGCGGCCGGGCAACCCGCTGCAGTTGGGCGGCCTGGCCGATCTGGTGGCCGGCACGGGCTCTGATGCCGGCGCCGCTGCCAGCCCCCGCTTCATCAACCGCCAGCCCGGCTCGGGCACCCGGCTGCTGATGGACCACATGCTGGCCGAGCAGCACATCAACCCGGCCGCGATCCCCGGTTATTTCGATGCCGCCGAGAGCAGCCACCTGGCGGTGGCCGCTGCGCTGGCCAGCGGGGTGGGCGATGTCGGGCCGGGCATCGAGGCGGCGGCGGCGCAGTTCGGCCTCGATTTCATCCCGCTGATCGCCGAGGACTACTACCTGGTCTGCCTGAAGGATGCGCTGGCACATCCGGCCGTGGCCAAGCTGCGCCAGGCGCTGGAAAGCCCGACCTGGCCCGCCGCACTGGCCGCCCTGCCGGGCTACACACCGGCACGCAGCGGCGCGGTGTTGTCGCTGACCCAGGCGCTGCCGTGGTGGCATTTCCGGGTGGCCAAGCCGGCCGCAGGCGCAGGCAGGGCGCGCGCGGGCGCTGAACCCGGCGATCAGGGCGGCGCGCCGGGGTAGCGTGAGATCAGGGCGGCCAGGCTGCGGCCAACGCCGGGGCACCAAATATGCTGGGCTTGCCGCTGCCAACACCAGGCCGCGGTTCAGCGTATGCCGGCGCAGCGTGGGTCTGTCCCCGAACTGCGTTGCACAAGCCCTGCATGGTGCCCAGGGGCTGCTGACAGCGGCTTGTCAGCAGGGTGCGCGGTCGGACAATAGACCGATGAGCACAGTGACCGGCTTCAAGGGCAACAAACAGGCGCTGCCACGCAAGATTTGCGTGGTGTGTGGCCGCGAGATGGTGTGGCGCAAGGCCTGGGCCAAGAACTGGGCCGAGGTGCGTTACTGCTCTGACGCCTGCCGCCGCCGCACCGGCACGGCCAGCCGATGAGGGCCGACATGCAGTCACCGCCGCTGCCCCACCCGCTGCGTTGCCTGGTGATCGTGCTGGGCGACCAGCTCGACCGCAACGCGTCGGCCTTTGATGGCTTCGACGCCGCGCAGGACGGCGTCTGGATGGCCGAGGTGGCCGAGGAATCAACCCAGGTCTGGTCGGCCAAGCAGCGCACGGTGCTGTTCCTGTCGGCGATGCGCCACTTTGCCGCGGCGCTGCGGGCCGATGGCTTGCCGCTCGATTACCGCCGGCTGGACGACCCCGCCAACAGCGGCACGCTGGCGGGTGAGCTGGCCGCGGCGATCGCCGTGCACCAGCCCGCCGCGCTGCGCATGACCGCGCCGGGCGACTGGCGGGTGCTGCAGGCGCTGCGCGGCGTGGCGGCGGCGCACGGCCTGGCGCTGGCCGTCAGCGACGACCGGCATTTTTTCACCACGGTGCGTGATTTCAGCGCCCACGCCGAGGGCCGCAAGCAGCTGCGGCTGGAGTACTTCTACCGCGAGCAGCGGCGCCGCCACGGCGTGCTGATGGACCGCACCGACCCCAGCCGGCCCGAGGGCGGCCAGTGGAACTTCGATGCGGACAACCGCGGCGCCTTTGGCCGAGCGGGCCCGGGCGCCGTGCCGCCGCCCACCCGGTTTGCACCCGACGCCATCACCGCCGAGGTGATAGTGCTGGTCAACAGCCGCTTTGCCAGCCACCCCGGCCAGGCCGACAGCTTTGGCTGGCCCGTCACCCGAGACCAGGCGCTGCAGGTGCTGGACGACTTCATCGACCAGCGCCTGCCGGCCTTTGGCCAGTGGCAGGACGCGATGTGGCAGGGCGAGCCCTGGCTGTACCACGCCCACCTGTCGGCGGCGATGAACCTCAAGCTGCTGCACCCGCGTGAGGTGGTGGACCGTGCCGAGGCCGCCTACCGCAGCGGCGCGGTGCCGCTGGCCGCCGCCGAGGGCTTCATCCGCCAGGTGCTGGGCTGGCGCGAGTACGTGCGCGGCATTTACTGGACCCGCATGCCCGGTTACGCCGAGCTCAACGCGCTGCAGGCGACCGAGCCGCTCCCCGCCTTCTACTGGACCGGCAACACCCCGATGGCCTGCCTGCGCGACGCCATCGGCCAGACGCTGGAGCACGGCTACGCCCACCACATCCAGCGCCTGATGGTCACCGGCCTGTACGCGCTGCTGCTGGGGGTGCGGCCGCAGGCGGTGCACGCCTGGTACCTGGCGGTCTACGTTGACGCGGTGGAGTGGGTCGAGCTGCCCAATGTGCTGGGCATGAGCCAGTTTGCCGACGGCGGGCCGGCCGCCGGTCTGCCCGAGGGTGTGGGCCTGATGGCCAGCAAGCCCTACGCCGCCACCGGCAAGTACATCCAGCGCATGAGCAACCACTGCGCCGGCTGCCGCTTCGACCCGGCCGCGTCCACCGGCGACAATGCGTGCCCGTTCACCACGCTGTACTGGGACTTTTTGACCCGGCACTCGACCCGCCTGGCGCGCAACCCGCGGATGGCGCTGCAGGTCAAGAACGAGCTGCGGTTGTCCGCCGACCAGCGTGCCGCCATCGCCGACCGGGCGCAGGCGATCCGCGGCGGCTTGCTCGACCCGACCTGAGCGCCACCCCTTCACCGACCTTGCCGAGAGCGCCATGAACCCCAGCTTCCCACCCACCCGGGCCGCCGCGCTGGCCGGTCTGGGTGCCATGCGCACCCAGTCCTACGCCAGCAGCCGCAACCACCTGGATGGCGCGGTCACCCATTTGTCGCCCTACCTGACGCACGGCCTGCTCAACCTGCCCGAGGTGGCGGCGCTGGCCGCGGCCCGCCATGCGCTGCCGATCGAGCACAAGTTTGTCCAAGAGCTGGCCTGGCGCGAGTTTTTTCACCATGTCTGGCGGCACCAGGGCGAGGCCATCTTCAACTCGCTGCACGCGGGCCCGCGGCCCGACGCCGATTACGCCGCCGCCGTGCCCGATGACATCCGCCAGGGCCGCACCGGCGTGCCGGTGATCGACACCGCGGTGCGCCAGCTCTACGCCTGCGGCTGGCTGCACAACCATGCCCGGATGTGGCTGGCCAGCTACGTGGTGCATGTGCGGGGTGTGCACTGGCGCGCCGGTGCCGACTGGCTGGTGGCCCACCTGCTGGACGGCGACCTGGCCAGCAACCACCTGTCCTGGCAGTGGGTGGCCGGTACCGGCAGCCACAAGCCTTACCTGTTCAATGCCGAGAACGTGGCCCGGTTCGAGGGCAATGAGCGCGGCTGGGCCAGCCCGGGCAGCGTGGTCGACACCGACTACGCCACCCTCGAGCGCTGGGCCCGTGGCACCGCGGCCCTGCCGCCGGCGCCGTCTGCCCGGGCGGGCGGCGCTGGTGTCGATGAGCCGGCCCTGGGCCACCGGCCGCCAGCCGATGTGGCGGTGCCTGCACTGCTCACCGCCAGCCAGGCCAGCGTGCTGGCCAAGACCCTGGCCGGCCGCGAGGTCTGGCTGGTGCATCCGTGGGCGCTGGTCGATCCGGTGTCGGGCCAGCGCAGCGGTACACCGGGCCAGGTGCTGCGCCTGGGTGTCTGGCCGGCCGAGTTCCACGCCCGTTGGCCCTGGTCGGCCGCGCGTTGGCATTTTGTCCGCACGGCGCTGGTGGCTGCCAGCGACCAGGTGGTCTGGGCCGACAGCGGCACGCTGCAACACGCGCTGGCCAAGGCCGCCAGCGTGCGCTGCACCGACAACGGCCACCTGCCCGCCGACTGGCCCGCCGATTGGCGCCTGCCGGCGGCCCGTCTGCTGACCGAGCCCGAGCGGCCCTGCCCGTCGTTTTCGCAGTTCTGGCGCCAGGCCACCCGCGGCTACGACAAGCACCAGGCCTGGCACCGGGTGCGGTCGGACGGTCAGGTCGACCAGGCCGACCAGGCCGACCTGTTCGAGAACTGACCGCAGCGCTGCCGCCCGCATCGCATCGGCGATGATCTTGCCCCACCGCACCGCACCGCACCGCACCGCACCGCACCGCACCGCACCGCACCGCACCGCACCGCACCGCACCGCACCGCACCGCACCGCA
>JBKJKU010000141.1:0-13041 GCA_046597355.1 Aquabacterium sp. | reverse complement strand
CGGCAGCGCCAGATCGACCGCCGAGGCCTGCGTGTTCGGCGCCGCCCCGAAGGCGACCGACGAGCCGCTGAAGATCTTCGACTTCGTGGAGAGCTGGGTGTGGGTCTCGATGCCGATCACGACCTCGAAACCACGTATGAGCGCCGGTGCGGTCATGGCTCGCGGGTGTGCCAGTCGGTCGCCTGCTGGAAGGCGTGGGCGGTATGCAGCAGCGCGCCTTCGGCGAAGTAGTTGCCGATCAGTTGCAGGCCCACCGGCATGCCGTGGGCGCCCAGGCCGGCGGGCAGGCTCATGCCCGGCAAACCGGCCAGGCTGGCCGGCAGCGTGAAGATGTCGGCCAGGTAGGTCTGGATCGGGTCGTTGCCTTTTTCGCCCAGCTTCCAGGCCACGCTGGGCGCCACCGGGCCGGCGATCAGGTCGCAATCGGCAAAACAGCGCTGGAAGTCGTCGGCGATCATGCGGCGCAGCTTTTGGGCCTGCAGGTAGTAGGCGTCGTAGTAGCCGTGGCTCAGCACATAGGTGCCGATCATGATGCGGCGCTTGACCTCGGGCCCGAAGCCCTCGGTGCGGCTCTTTCTGTACATGTCGTTCAGGTCGCCGTAGACCGCCGCGCGGTGACCGAACTTGACACCGTCGAAGCGGCTCAGGTTGGAGCTGGCCTCGGCCGGCGCAATGATGTAGTAGACCGGGATCGACAGCTCGGTGCGCGGCAGGCTGACATCGACCAGCGTGGCGCCGAGTTTTTCAAGCTCGGCCAGAGCGTTGCGCACGGCCGAGACCACGTCGGCAGCCACCGTGTCCGGAAAAAACTCACGCGGCAAGCCGATGCGCAGACCGGCCAGCGGTTTGCCGGGGCTGGCGGCCTCGCGCGGCTGGCGCATCTGGGCGGCAAAGTCTTGCGGCGGGCGCTGCGCGCTGGTGGCGTCGCGCGCATCGAACCCGCTCATGGCTGAGAGCAGCAGCGCGCAGTCCTCGGCCGAGCGGGCCAGCGGGCCGGCCTGGTCCAGGCTGGAGGCAAAGGCGATCATGCCGTAGCGGCTGCACACGCCGTAGGTCGGCTTGATGCCGGTGATGCCGGTGAAGCTGGCCGGCTGGCGGATCGAGCCACCGGTGTCGGTGCCGGTGGCTGCCGGCAGCAAACGCGCCGCCACCGCCGCCGCCGAGCCGCCGGACGAGCCGCCCGGCACGCGGCTGCGGTCCCAGGGGTTGAGCACCGCACCAAACGCCGAGTTTTCATTCGACGAGCCCATTGCAAACTCGTCGCAGTTGAGCTTGCCCAGGCTGATCGCGCCCGCGCCGGGCTGCCCCGCCTCGCCCGCGCCCAGCCGCGCCACCACGGTGGCATCAAATGGGCTGCGGTAGCCGGCCAGGATCTTGGAGCCGGCGGTGGTGGGCATCTCGGCGGTGACAAAGATGTCCTTGTGCGCAATCGGGATGCCCAGCAGCGGCGCGGTGTCACCGGCGGCGCGGCGCTGGTCGGCCGCGCGTGCCGCAGCGGTGGCGCCTTCGACATCCACTTGCAAGAACGCGCCCAGCGCCCGTTCGGCCTCGATGCGGCCCAGCAGGTGGCGGGTGATCTCGCTGCAAGACACCGACTTGTCGGCCAGCGCGCGGGCCAGGTCGGCCACACCCATGTGGTGCAAAGGCGTGTGCAATGACGTTTGACGTGTCATGGCTGGCTCACTCGATGACCTTGGGCACGAGGAACAAACCGTCCTCGACCGATGGCGCACTGCGCTGGTTGGCTTCGCGCTGGTTACTTTCGGTCACCATGTCGTCGCGCAGGCGCAGCGTGACCGCCTGGATGGCTGAGAGCGGGGTGTAGAGCGGCTCGACGCCGGCCGTATCGACCGCGCTCATCTGCTCGACAACGCGGAAGAAATCGTTCAGCGAGGCCAGCATCTCGGGCGCTTCGGTGGGGGACAGTTCGAGGCGGGCCAGCTGCGCAATGCGGCTGGTGTCCTGGGGGGTCAAGGCCATGGGGCGTGGTGTCCTGCAACGGGTTTCCATAGTGGAAACACCGGGGTGATGGGGTATTATCTCTGGTTATCCACAAGCCACGGCACCCCGCCACCGGCTGTTGCGACAGCCGGGCTGCCAGCAACCACCGATGGCGCGCCGCAGGCCCAGGCCCCTCCCAAAACCCAAGTTCATTTGCTGCCCGGTGCGTGCTTTTGCCGCGCCCGCCGGGCCCGCCCCAGACCCCTGACCTGCGCCAAGCCGCCGCACCACCCTGCGGCCCCAGCCCGGCGCTTGTCCTGACCGCCCGACAGTCCCATGTACGGATTCCTGCGCAGCTACTTCTCCACCGATCTTGCGATCGACCTCGGCACCGCCAACACGCTGATTTATGTGCGTGGCAAAGGCATCGTGCTCGACGAACCGTCGGTCGTCTCCATCCGCCACGAGGGCGGTCCCCAGGGCAAAAAAACGATCCAGGCCGTCGGCAAGGAGGCCAAGGCCATGCTGGGCAAGGTGCCCGGCAACATCGAGGCCATCCGGCCGATGAAAGACGGCGTGATCGCCGACTTCACCGTCACCGAGCAGATGCTCAAGCAGTTCATCAAGATGGTGCACCCGCGCTCGCTGCTGCGGCCCAGCCCCCGCATCATCATTTGCGTGCCTTGCGGCTCGACCCAGGTCGAGCGCCGCGCCATCCGCGAGTCGGCGTTGGGCGCGGGCGCGTCCGATGTCTTCCTGATCGAAGAACCAATGGCTGCGGCGATCGGCGCCGGCCTGCCGGTGTCCGACCCGTCGGGCTCGATGGTGGTTGATATCGGCGGTGGCACCACCGAGGTCGGCGTCATCAGCCTGGGCGGCATGGTCTACAAGGGCAGTGTGCGGGTGGGCGGCGACAAGTTCGATGAGGCCATCATCAACTACATCCGCCGCAACTACGGCATGTTGATCGGCGAGCCCACCGCCGAACTGATCAAGAAAAGCATCGGCTCGGCTTTTCCGGGCAGCGAGGTCAAGGAGATCGAGGTCAAGGGCCGCAACCTGAGTGAGGGCGTACCGCGCAGCTTCACCATCAGCAGCAACGAGATCCTCGAAGCCCTCACTGACCCGCTCAACCAGATCGTCTCGGCCGTCAAGAACGCGCTAGAGCAAACCCCGCCCGAATTGGGTGCCGACATCGCCGAGCGCGGCATGATGCTGACCGGCGGCGGCGCCTTGCTGCGCGACCTGGACCGTCTGCTGGCCGAAGAAACCGGCCTGCCGGTGTGGGTGGCCGAAGACCCGCTGACCTGCGTGGTGCGTGGCTGTGGCATGGCGCTGGAGCGCATGGAACGGCTGGGGTCGATCTTCACCTCGGAGTAAGTGCCCGATGTTGCTGCAACGGCCGGCCCGTCTTGTGCGGCGCCGGTTTGTGCGTTGGGTCTGCGCGGTCGTCCGCCGGCCCGGTCGTGGCTGATCCGCCATGCCGCTGGGCTCGATAGACCGCACGCCGCCGCCGTTTTTCCGGCAAGGGCCGTCGGCGCTGACCAAGCTGGCGCTGTTCTCGGCGCTGGCGGTGTTCCTGATGGCGGCGGACAGCCGCTGGCATGTCACGCTGCCGCTGCGGGCCGCGCTGGCCACCGGCCTGCTGCCGGTGCAACGGGCGCTGCAGGTACCGGTCGACCTGGTGGGCAACGGGCAAAGCTATTTTCAAGGCGTTAAAGAGGCACAGTCGGCCGAGATGGCCGCCCGCATCCAGTTGGCCCGCCAGTCCGAACGGGCCGCCCGCATGGAACAGCTGGGGGCTGAAAACGCCCGGCTGCGGGCCTTGCTGGCGCTGCAGCCCGCGCTGCAGGTGCGCTCGATCGCCGCTGAACTGCTGTACGAGGCCGGTGATCCGTATTCGCGCAAGTTGTTCATCAGCCGGGGCGCCAGCGCTGGCGTGTTGCCCGGCGCGCCGGTGGTCAACGAGGCCGGCGTGCTGGGCCAGGTCACCGAGGTGTATCCGCTCAGCGCCGTGGTCACCCTGCTGACCGACCGCGAGGCCGCTATTCCCGTGCTCAACACCCGCACCCAGCAACGCGGCGCGGCCTTTGGCGGGGCCGACGGCGGTGCAGCAATGGAGCTGCGCTTCATGGCCGGCAATGCCGACGTGCAGGTTGGCGACGTGCTGACCACCAGCGGCGTGGACGGCGTCTACCCGCCGGGGCTGGCGGTGGCCACCGTGGCCAGGGTGGACCGGCGCGCCGACGCGGGCTTTGCCCGCATCCTGCTCGCCCCGGCCGCCGGCATGGACAACGTGCGCCACCTGCTGGTGCTCGAACCCATGGGTCTGCAGATGCCGGCCCGGCCCGAGCCGCCGGTGCCGGACAAGGCCACCGCCAAGGCGGCCGGGCGGGCCAGCGCGACCGGCTTGCCCGGCCGGCCGGCCAAGGGCCAGGAGCTGTCCCGATGATCATGCCGCGTGGCTCGGACCAGCTGCTGCTGCCGGTCAACCCGTTTTTCATCGCGCTGACGCTGGTGGCCGCGATGCTGCTGGAGATGCTGCCGTTGGGCCGCCATCCGGCGTCGCCCGACCTGCTGGCGCTGGTCTTGGTGTTCTGGAACGTGCACCAGCCACGCCGTGTCGGTGTCGGCCTGGCCTTTGCCTTCGGCCTGGTGATGGACGTGCACCAGGGCGCGCTGCTGGGCCAGCACGCGCTGGCCTACAGCCTGCTGAGCTATCTGGCGATCACGGTGCACCGGCGCGTGCTGTGGTTTTCAGTGCCCGCGCAGGCGCTGCATGTGTTGCCGGTGTTTGTCGCCGCGCACGCGGCGTCGCTGCTGGCGCGGCTGGTGGCGGGCGGCATGTTTCCGGGCTGGTGGCTGTTGGCCGCGCCGGTGTTCGAGGCGCTGATGTGGCCGGTGGTGGTGCTGCTGCTGCTGGCGCCGCAGCGCCGGGCGCCCGATCCGGACCAGAATCGGCCGCTCTAGCCACAGCCGCCACACCTGCCACCCCCGTCCCCGCATGACCGAGCTGAAAAACCTGGCCCGTGAACTCGACCGGTTCAACCTCCGGTTGATCGCCGCTGCGTTGTTTGTGCTGCTGTGTTTCGGTGTGTTGACCGCCCGGCTGGTGTGGCTGCAGGTCTTCCGCCATGACGACCTGGCGCAGCAGGCCGAGGCCAACCGCACGGCGGTGGTGCCGGTGGTGCCCAACCGCGGCCTGATCGTCGACCGCAACGGCGTGGTGCTGGCCACCAACTACTCGGCCTACACGCTGGAGATCACGCCCAGCAGGGTCTTGGGTGAGCTGGACGCGACGATCGACCGGCTGGCCGAGGTGCTGGAGGTGCAGCCGCGCGACCGCCGCCGCTTCAAGCGACTGCAAGACGAGAGCAAGAGCTTCGAATCGCTGCCGATCCGCACCAAGCTGAGCGACGAGGAGGTGGCGCGCTTCATGGCGCAGCGTTTCCGATTTCCCGGTGTGGACGTACGGGCCCGGCTGTTCCGCAGCTACCCGGCGGGCGAGGTAGGCAGCCACATCATCGGCTACATCGGCCGCATCAATGCTGCCGAGAAAAAGGCGATGCAGGAGTGGGACGACGATGTGCTGGCCAATTACCGCGGCACCGACGTGATCGGCAAGCTCGGGCTGGAGCAGCACTACGAGCAGCAACTGCACGGCACCACCGGCTTCGAGGAGGTCGAGACCTCGGCCGGCGGCCGGGCGGTGCGGCGCTTGAAAAGCCACCCCGCTACCCCCGGCAACACCCTGGTGCTGTCGATCGACATCAAGCTGCAGGCCCTGGTCGAGCAGATGTTTGGCGACCGGCGGGGCGCACTGGTGGCGATCGACCCGCGCTCGGGCGAGGTGCTGGCCTTTGTCTCCAAGCCCAGCTTCGACCCCAACCTGTTTGTCGACGGCATCGATGTCGACAGCTGGCGCGGCCTGAACGAGAGCCTGGACAAGCCGCTGCTCAACCGGGCGCTGCGCGGCACCTACCCGCCCGGCTCCACCTTCAAGCCCTTCATGGCGATGGCTGCCCTGAACACCGGCAAACGCGGCCCCGGCACCATCATCCACGACGGTGGCAGCTACAACTTTGGCGGTCATGTGTTCCGCAGCCATGGCGACATCGGCCTCGGGCCGGTCGACATGCGGCGTGCCATCGTGCAGTCGAGCAACGTCTACTTCTACTCGCTGGCCAACGAGATGGGCGTGGACCTGATGCACGACCAGCTCGGACCGATGGGCCTGGGCCGCAAGACCGACATCGACCTGGACGGCGAGGTCACCGGCCTGCTGCCGTCCACCGCCTGGAAAAAACGCGCCTACAAAAAGCCCGAGCAGCAAAAGTGGTACGCCGGCGAGACCATCTCGCTGGGCATCGGCCAGGGCTACAACAACTTCACGGTGCTGCAGCTGGCCAGCGCCATGTCCACGCTGGTCTCGGGCGGGCAGCGATTTGCACCGCGCCTGGTGCGCGAGATCCGCGACGTGGTCAGCCACAGCGTCACGCCCAACATCGGCCAAGTCGCCGGGGCTGCTGCTGGCAACGCGCAGGCGCCGCTGGCCTTCAAGCCCGAGCATGTGGCGTTGATCAACAACGCGCTTTACGGCGTGACGCAAGAGGGCACCGCGACACGCATCTTTGCCGGCGCACCCTACAAGACCGGCGGCAAGACCGGTACGGCGCAGGCCGTGGGCATACGCGCCAACGAGAAGTACAACGCGTCCAAGCTGACCGAGTACCAGCGCGACCACTCGCTCTACACCGCCTTTGCGCCCCTGGACGCACCCAGCATCGCGCTGGCGGTGATCGTCGAGAACGCTGGCTTTGGCGCGGCGGCGGCAGCACCCATCGCCCGCCGGGTTTTCGACTACCTGCTGGCCGGCCAGTGGCCCAGCGACGAGGACATGGCCGCCACCCGTGAGGGCCGCAGCGTCGCGCCGATCGGCGTGCCACGGCGCGCCGCCGACGTGACGATGGAGCAGTTGGGCCTGCCCGCGTTGGTGCCGGTGGCGGCACTGGCCGTGCCCTTGCCGGCGCCGGTTGCCGCCAGTGCGGCACCGGTCAGCGTGGTCGCCACCGCCACCGCCACCGCCACCGCCACCGCCACCGCCACCGCCCCAGCAGCCACCGCAAAAGTCAACGCAGCGCGGCTTGCGCCCCGTAGGCTGCCATGAGCGCGGTGTTTGCGCGCCCGTCGGTCTGGCGCCGGCTGCGGCCGGTTCTTTTGGGCTTCGACCTGCCCTTGTTGCTGGTGGTGTTGGCGCTGTCCGGGCTGGGTATGGTCACGATGTACTCGGTCGGTTACGACCACGGCTCCCGGTTCCAGGACCACGGCCGCAACATGGTGTTGGCCGGGCTGCTGATGTTTGCGGTGGCGCAGATCCCGCCGCAACGCCTGATGGCGCTGGCGGTGCCGTTGTACGCGCTGGCGGTGGCATTGCTTGTGGCCACCGCACTGTTTGGTGTCACCAAAAAGGGCGCCACCCGCTGGTTGAACCTGGGCGTGGTGATCCAGCCCAGCGAGATCCTCAAGCTGGCGATGCCGCTGATGCTGGCCTGGTGGTTCCAGCGGCGCGAAGGCCAGCTGCGCCTGCTCGACTTCGTGATCGCCGGGCTGCTGCTGGGGGTGCCGGTGGCGCTGGTGGCCAAGCAGCCCGACCTGGGCACTTCGCTGCTGGTGCTGTCGGCGGGGCTGTATGTGATCTTCTTCGCCGGGCTGTCCTGGCGCCTGATCGTGCCGGTGATGCTGCTGGCGGGGCTGGCGATCACCACCATCATCCTCAGCGGCGACGCGCTGTGCCAGCCCGAAGTCGCCTGGCACGGCCTGCGCGACTACCAGAAGCAGCGGGTCTGCACCCTGCTTGATCCCACCACCGACCCGCTGGGCAAGGGCTTCCACATCATCCAGGGGATGATCGCGATCGGCTCGGGCGGGCTGACCGGCAAGGGGTTCATGAGCGGCACCCAGACCCACCTCGAGTTCATCCCCGAGCGCACCACCGACTTCATCTTTGCGGCCTTCTCCGAAGAGTTCGGCCTGGTGGCGGTGGTCGGTCTGATCGGCGGGTTCACCTTTTTGATCCTGCGGGGCCTGTGGATTGCCGGCCAGGCGCCCTCCGTCTTCTCGCGGTTGCTGGCCGGCGCGCTCAGCCTGGGTTTTTTCACCTATGCCTTTGTCAACATGGGCATGGTCAGCGGCATCCTGCCGGTGGTGGGCATTCCGCTGCCGTTCGTCAGCTACGGCGGCACGGCGATGGTCACGCTGGGCGTGTCGCTGGGCATGCTGATGTCGATTGCCCGCAGCCGCGGGCTGATGCAGCGATGAGCGCTGGCAAGACAAGCCGGCGTCACGCCCGCGGGGGCGGCCAGCCGGCGACGATATTCCAGGCCGCGCCGGACGCCGGTTTCGCTGCCGAGGACGGCGGCGGGCTTGCTCAGCCTGGTCCAGCGCCAGTGGGTGGCGGTGGCCCCGGCAAGCCCTGCGGCGCCGGCCGCCGATTGAGCACAAACCGCACTGTAAACAGCGTGCCCGGGCCCAGGCCCTGGGCGGCCGCACTGGCGCGCGGCCGCGCATCGGCGATCGACAACTCAGCGCCGTGCTGCTGCACGATCTCGTTGACGATCGCCAGACCCAGCCCGCTGCCGTCCACATTGGTGCCCAGCGCCCGGTAGAACGGCTGCAACACCAGCAGACGCTCGGCCTCGGGGATGCCGGGGCCGGTGTCCTCCACCTGCAGCACCACGACCTGGCCAAACGGGTCGTGCATCACCCGCGCCGTGACCGTGCCGCCCGCCGGTGTGTACTGCAACGCGTTGTCCACCAGGTTGCGCACCAGCTCGCGCACCAGCGTGGGCTGGCCCAGCATGCAGGTGGCGGACGGTACGTCGGTAGAGTCGGGCGGGACGCTGGCCGGCGGCTCGTCCGGGCCCTCGTAGCCCAGGTCGATGCGCTTGTCCATGGCCTTGGGCACAAAGTCGCGTACGGTTTCGCGCGCCAGCGCGGCCAGGTCCACCGGCTCGGGCGGGCGGGCCAGGGTCTTGGCCTCGGCACGCGCCATCGCCAGCAACTGGTTGACCATGTGCGCGGCGCGCTCGCTGGCGTGCGCAATGTGCTGCAGCGACCGCTTGAGTTGCACCGGGTCGTGCTCACCGGCATCGATCTCGCGCTGCGCCAGCTCGGCCTGCATGCGCAGCCCGGCCAGCGGTGTCTTCAGCTGGTGCGCCGCATCGGCCAGAAAGTGCTTCTGTGCGCTCATCGACTGGTCCAACCGGCCCAGCAGGTCGTTGATCGCGCCCACCAGTGGCGCCACCTCCTCGGGCACATCCCGCTCGGCCAGCGGGCTCAGGTCGTTGGCCTCGCGCCGACGGATGCGCTGCTGCAGCTCATTGAGCGGTTTGATGCCACGCGCCAGCGCAAACCACACCAGCAGCACCGCCAGCGGCAACACCACAAACTGCGGCACGATCACGCCCTTGATGATCTCGGTGGCCAGGCGCGAGCGCTTGTCCAGCGTCTCGGCCACCTGCACCAGCGGTGCCACCTCACCGGGCACGCCGGTGGTCGGCAGCCACAGGTAGGCCACGCGCACCGCATCGGCATGCACCTCGTCGTCGCGGTAGCGCAGCGTCTGTGCGGGCGCTGCGGCCTCGTCGGGCACCGGCAGGTTGCGGTCGCCGGCGATGAACTCACCGCGTGAGCCGAGCAGCTGGAAGTACACCTTCTCGGCGTCGTCGTTGCGCAGCACCTCGGCCGCCACCTCCGGCAGACGCAGCCGGATCGCGCTGGGCATGCCCGGCGTGCCGGGCACCACCACCACCTGGCGCGCCACGGTGCGGGCCATCTCGGCCAGGTCGCGGTCAAACGGCCGGCTGGCAATGCCTTGGGCCACCAGCCAGGTCAGCGCCACGCTCATCGGCCACAGCAGCAGCAGCGGCGCCAGCATCCAGTCCAGGATCTCGCCGAACAGCGATCGCTGTTCTTTGGGCGGCGGGTCCGGCTCGTCGAGGCTTGGCATGGCGGGCCTGAGCATAGGGCTTGCGCCGGCCGCGGGTGGCATCAGCGTGCCGGCCCTGTGCACCGGCAATCGTCCCGCCATTTCCACGACATTCCGCGGGCGGTCAGCCCGGAATCTTCTCGAGGCAGTAGCCCAGCCCACGCACCGTGGCGATGCGAATCGGCCCCTGTTCGATCTTTTTGCGCAACCGGTGGATGTAGACCTCGATCGCGTTGTTGCTGACCTCCTCGCCCCACTCGCACAGCCGCTCAACCAATTGGTCCTTGCTGACCAGCCGGCCAGCGCGCTGCAGCAACACCTCCAGCAGGCTCAGCTCACGCGCCGACAGCTCGATCATCTGGTCAGCGATGTAGGCCACCCGCCCGGTGGCATCGAAGGTCAGCGGCCCGTGCTTGATCACGCTGCTGGCGCTGCCCAGGCCGCGCCGGGTCAGCGCACGCACCCGCGCCTCCAGCTCCTGCAGCGAAAACGGCTTGGCCATGTAGTCGTCCGCGCCCAGGTCCAGGCCCTTGACCCGCTGCTCGACACTGTCCGCAGCCGTCAGGATCAGCACCGGCACCGACGACCCGCGGCTGCGCAGCTTGCGCAGCACCTCGAAGCCGTGCATCTTGGGCAGGCCCAGATCCAGGATCAACAGGTCGAACTCATGCGCCGCCAGCGCCGCATCGGCTTCGCTGCCATTGCCCACCTGGTCTACCGCATAGCCGGTGGCCCGCAAGGCGCGCAACAATCCGTCGGCCAGCACCTGGTCATCTTCAGCGATCAGAATTCGCATTGCGGTTCTCCTGCCGGCCGGTGCTGGCGAATGCAACACCTTCGTCCGGCGATTGTGGCCAGCCCCGCTGACGCGAAGCTTGGGAAAGGTCAAGCCTGAGCGTGCCGGCGAAACCCACAAAAAGTACTGTACAAAAAGCCAGCTCTTCAACACAATCGGCGCTCGCAACAGGAGAGCCGTTATGGATGCACCCGTGAAAGCCTTGAACACTGAAAAAGCCAAAGCCCTGGCGGCCGCCCTGGCCCAGATTGAAAAACAGTTCGGCAAGGGCTCGATCATGCGCCTGGGCGCCGGCGAGGTCGTTGAGGCGATCGAGGTCGTCTCCACCGGCTCGCTCGGCCTGGATATCGCGCTGGGCGTCGGCGGCCTGCCGCGCGGCCGGGTGGTCGAGATCTACGGCCCTGAATCCTCGGGCAAGACCACGCTGACGCTGCAGGTCGTGGCGCAAATGCAAAAGCTGGGCGGCACCTGCGCCTTCATCGACGCCGAGCACGCACTCGATGCCCAGTACGCCCAAAAACTCGGCGTCAACCTGCAAGAAATGCTGATCAGCCAGCCCGACACCGGCGAGCAGGCGCTTGAAATCGTCGACGCACTGGTGCGCTCGGGCTCGGTCGATCTGGTCGTCATCGACTCGGTTGCGGCGCTCACGCCCAAGGCCGAGCTTGAAGGCGAGATGGGCGACTCGCTGCCCGGCCTGCAGGCCCGGTTGATGAGCCAGGCGCTGCGCAAGCTCACCGGCACCGTCAAGAAGACCAACACCATGGTCATCTTCATCAACCAGATCCGCATGAAGATCGGCGTGATGTTCGGCAGCCCCGAAACCACCACCGGCGGCAACGCGCTGAAGTTCTACTGTTCGGTGCGGCTGGACATCCGCCGCACGGGCAGCATCAAGCGTGGTGAAGAGGTCATCGGCAGCGAGACCAAGGTCAAGGTCGTCAAGAACAAGGTGGCGCCGCCGTTCAAGACTGCTGAGTTCGACATCCTGTACGGCGAGGGCATCAGCCGCGAGGGTGAGGTCATCGACCTCGGCGTTGAGGCCAAGATCGTCGAAAAGTCCGGCTCCTGGTACGCCTACAAGGGCGAGAAAATCGGCCAGGGCAAGGACAACGCCCGCGAGTTCCTGCGCGAGAACCCCGACATTGCGCTGGAAATCGAGAACAAGGTGCGCGAGGCGCTGGGCGTGCCACTGCAGGCGCCCGCGGTGGACCGCGCCGCGGCAGAGTGAGCAGGCGCGCAACCGGTGCGCCTGGGCAAATCGCGGTTTGATCGCGGCTTGATGCCGGGCTGATCTGCCAGCACCCCGATGCCGCCCCGTCCCGCCTCCATCAAGATCCGCGCGCTGCAGTGGCTGTCGCAGCGTGAGCACAGCCGCGTCGAGTTGCGGAACAAGTTGTTGCGGCTGCTGTCACGCGGCCCTGCCCGGGCGCCAGACGCAGTGGATTTGGCGCAGGCCGACCCCGCTGACCCCGCCGACCCCGCCATCGAGGTCGACGCCCTGCTGCTTTGGCTGGAGTCGCACGGCTACCTGTCGCAGCAGCGGTTTGTGGAGTCCCGGGTGCACGCCCGCCAGGCGAAGTTCGGCAACCTGCGCATACAACAAGAGCTGCAGCAGCACGGCGCCAAGCTCGACCCCGAGGCCAAACAGGCCTTGAAAGACTCCGAGTTGCAGCGGGCCCGCGAGGTCTGGGGCAAAAAATACACCACACCGGCGCCCGATGCCGCAGGCCGGGTCAAGCAGGCGCGTTTTCTGGCCGGTCGGGGGTTTTCGATGGATGTGGTGCGCCAGGTGGTGCGGGTGGGCAGGCGCGGCGCGGGTGCCGATTCCGATACCGGGACCGAGACCGATCCGGTCGGTTTCTGAGCGCCGCCTGCTGCCCAGCGCAGCACCGCTCAGGTGCGGCGGCCACAACGACCCGGTTTTGACGCAGCGCAGCATGCTAAATTGCGGGGGTTTTGTTGCTGACGGTTGACCTGGCCCGCTGCTTCGCTTGTTGCGAATCCCGGTTCGGGTCGCTCCCGTTATCGAAGCCCTGCCCGGCACCTGCCGGATGCGCCCACCCCCTCGCTGCGAGCCCCCATGAAAATCCACGAATACCAGGCCAAGGACATCCTGCGCCAGTTCGCCATCCCTGTGCCGCGCGGCATTGCCGCGTTCACCGTGCAAGAGGCGGTCGAGGCGGCGCAAAAGCTGGGTGGCGCGGTCTGGGTGGTCAAGGCCCAGATCCACGCTGGTGGCCGCGGCAAGGGCGGCGGTGTCAAGCTGGCGCGCTCGATCGACGAGGTCAAGCAAATCGCCGGCGAGATCCTGGGC
>JBKJKU010000097.1:0-19114 GCA_046597355.1 Aquabacterium sp. | reverse complement strand
TCGGCCCAGATCTCGCGCGCCGTGGTGCCGTAGTGGATGTCCGGGTTCGCCGCGTTCTTGAACTGCTGGAGCATCACCGCGCCGGGCGTGGTCCGGGCCAGCTCCTCCGCCTTCTCGACGGCGTCCCGCATCAGCGTACCGCGCGTCAGCACGACCTCGACGCCGAACATCCGTAGCAGGCTGACGCGCTCCTTGCTCATCGTCTCGGGCATCGTGATGACGAGGCGGTAGCCGAGCGCCGCCGCCGCCATCGCCAGCGCGATGCCGGTGTTGCCCGAGGTCGCCTCGATCAGGGTGTCACCGGGGCTGATGTCGCCACGCTCCTCGGCGCGGCGGATCATGCTCATTGCGGGCCGGTCCTTCACCGACCCGGCCGGGTTGTCGCCCTCCAGCTTGCCCAGGATGACGTTGCCGCGCGCATCACCCGCCGCACCGGGCAGCCGTTGCAGTTGCACCAGCGGGGTGTTGCCGATGATCTCCTCGATCGTGGGGTATTTCACCGGGCTGTGGGGCGCAGCCGGCGTGCCGGCGGTGGATTTGGGCATGGGCAAGAAGTCTCCTCTTGCGTCGATTGTGTCAGCGGCCGTCCGGACGCGCTGGGTGCGCATGACATAATCCGGGATCACGCCGCACCCACCCTGGTGTGCGACCCGCCCTCGTGACGAAATCGGTAGACGTAGCGGATTCAAAATCCGCCGCCGCAAGGCGTGCCAGTTCGAGTCTGGCCGAGGGCACCAATTCCCCCACCCGCTGCCATGCCGACCTTGCCTCCCGTCACCAAGGCGTTGATGCTGATCTGTGTGGTGGTGTACTGCCTGCAAGCGCTGCTGCCGGTGTTGCCGGTGGACGCGCTGTTTGCACTGTGGCCGCTGGGCAGCGGCAACTTTTGGCCCTGGCAACTGGTCAGCTACGGTCTGCTGCACGGCAGCCTGGCCCATCTGCTGCTCAACATGCTGGGCCTGTGGATGTTCGGCTCCGACCTTGAGCGCCTGTGGGGCCGTGACCGCTACCTGCGCCTGATCGGCGCCAGCGTGTTGACTGCCGCACTGGCCCAGCTGCTGGTCGGTTTGCTGCTGGGTTCCGGCGCGCCCACGATAGGCGCGTCTGGCGCCATCTTCGGCCTGCTGCTGGCCTACGGCTTGATGTTCCCGCAGCGCCAGTTCGACCTGATGGGCTTCCTGCCGATGCTGTTGATGATGGTGCCCAACAGCTTTGTCAACATGCTCGGCCTGGTGCTGTTTGTCGTGATGCTGACGAGCCGGGCGTCGCTGTCGTTTCTGCGGCCGATCCCGATCCGTGCGTTGACGATGGTGGCCATCTACGGCGCGGTGGAGTTGTTCATGGGCGTCACCGGCACGGGTGCTGGCGTGGCGCACTTTGCGCACCTGGGCGGCATGCTCGGCGCCTGGCTGATGATCAGCTGGTGGCGCGGCAAGCTGCCGTTCAGCAGCGGTCCCGGCGCCGGCCCACGCAGGCGCCACTGACGCGCAGCACGCACCGCCGCCGATCTGCGGCACAACAACCCCGCAACGGCAGGGTTGACGGGAACAGATCATGCTTGTCATCGTGAGCCTTACAGGGAGCGCCACGATGAAGCCTCGACTTCGCACTGTGCCGGCCATCGCGTGGATCACGCTGTTGGCCCTGCTGGCCGCCTGGCTGCTGACCTGGTCACTGCCAGCCGACGCGCGGCAATCTGCTGCTGGTGCGGGTTCCGACCCGGCCGCGCCGTCCCTGATCGCACAATCGCAGGCGTTGCAGCGCGCCCACCAGGCCATGTTGGGGGTGCAGGCCATCGCGCTGGACGGCGCCAGGTCCAGCACCGTGCTGGGCCAGGCCCGCAATGGCTCCGGGGTGCTGATCTCGGCCGACGGCCTGGTGCTGACCATCGGCTACCTGGTGCTGGAGGTCGATCAGGTGCTGCTGGTACACGACGACGGCCGCAGCGTGCCGGCCCGCGTGCTGGGTTACGACGTCGCCACCGGCTTCGGCTTGGTGCAGGCGCTGGCGCCTTTGGTGCAATCCGCACCAACACTGGGGCCATCACGGTCGACCACCCCGGCGGCATCATCGGCATCACCGGCATCGCCCTCGCCGCCCGTGCCCGCAAGCCCCCTGCTGCAACCGGTGACGCTGGGCCGGGCCCAGCACCTGCTGGCCGGCCAGCCCCTGATGATTGCCAGCGGCGGCGACGATGCCACGGTCAGCAACGCGCAACTGGTCTCGCGCCGGCCGTTTTCGGGGGTCTGGGAGTACCACATCGACAGCGCCCTGTTCACCGCGCCGCCGCGCCGCGACCACAGCGGCGCCGGGCTGTTCAACCCGGCGGGAGAACTGGTCGGCATCGGCTCGCTGCTGGTCACCGATGCCAGTGGCGTGGCGGACGACGCGCAGCCGCGGCAGAGCGGCAACATGTTCGTGCCGGTGGACCTGCTGCTGCCCATCCTGGACGAGTTGCGCCAACAGGGGCGCAGCGCTGCCAGCCAGCGCGCCTGGCTGGGCCTGAACTGTGTCGAGCAAAACGGCGGCCTGCGGGTGGTGCGGGTCAGCGACGACAGCCCGGCAGACGTGGCCGGGCTGCAGGTGGGAGACCGCATCCTGCGCATCGACGGCCAGGAGGTCCGGGCGCTGGCGGCCTTGTGGCAGGCGCTGTGGGCCGGTGGCGCGGCGGAGCGCGAGGTCACGCTGGAGATCGTGCGCGACCGCCTGCCCCAAACGCTCAAGGTCTACAGCGTGGACCGCATGAAAACGCTGCGGCGCGCTGAAGGCATCTGATTCACGCCAGCAGGCCTTGCTGCACCGTCGGGTAGCGCAGCCGCAGCCGCAACTCCTGCTTGAGCCGCTGATTCTGGATCCGGCGAGACTCGCCCATGAAGCTCAGCTGCATCGGCGACAGCACCGCAGCGGCCTGCACCCGCGACAGGCGCGGCGGCCGCGGCAGGCCACACAGGTCGGCCGCCAGGTCGAAATAGTCGCCCATGCGCAGATCGGTGTCGTCGCAGACATTGACCACCCGCTGCGGCCCGCCACGCCACAGCGCCGCCACGCAGGCCCGCGCCAGATCGTCGGCGTGGATGTGGTTGGTGTAGACATCGTCCTCGGCGCGCAGCACCGGCGCTCCGCGCGCCAGCCGCTCGCGCGGATGGCCACCCGGCCGATCGCCGGCGTAGATGCCGGGGATGCGCAACAGGCTGACCTTGACGCCGCAGGCCAGGCCGTAGGCCCGCAACCGGGCCTCGGCATCCACCCGGCGGCGCGCCCGGTCGGTGGCCGGCGCGACCGGGCGGGCCTCGTCGAACGATGCGCCCGCCGCATCGCCATAAACCCCGGTGGTGCTGCCGTAGACCAGACGGCGTACCCGCCCGCAACGCGCCAGCGCCTGCACCAGGTGGGCGGTGCGCCGGTCCGACACGCCACTGGCCGCCGGCGGCGCCAGGTGCAGCACCGCGTCGGCCAGGCCGGCCAGGCGGCGCAGCGTATCGGGCTGGTCCAGGTTGCCCAGCAGCGGCACCGCGCCGGCCTGGCGCAATTCGTTAAACCTTGCGGCCGACGAGGTCAGCGCCAGCAGCCGCCAGCGCCCCCGCAGCAGGCGCAGCACCCGCAGACCCACGTCGCCGCAGCCCACCACCAGCAGGCTGGGGCGGTCGGGCGACGGGGCCGGGCGGAACGGGGTGCAGGACAGTGGGGCAGGCGGCATGGCGGGCACAATCAGATTTTCAGTCTACGTGCCCGGCGAGATCCCCTTGCCCGACCCCGCCGCCATGAACTTCCACGTCACCCTCCAGCCCTCGGGCCGCACCTTCGAAGTACAGCGTGACGAACCCCTGCTGGCCGCGGCCATACGCCAGGGCTTGGGCCTGCCCTACGGCTGCCGCGACGGCGCTTGCGGTTCGTGCAAAAGCCGGTTGCTGGCCGGCCGGGTGATCCATGGCGCGCACCAGCAAAAAGCCCTGACGGTGGCCGAGGAAGAAGCCGGCCTGATCCTCACCTGCTGCGCCACACCGCAGACCGACTGTGTGGTCGAGGCGCGCAGCGTGCCCGGTGCCGGCGAGTTTGCAGTGCTCAAGATGCCGACCCGGGTGATCAGCATCCGCAAGCCCACGCCCGACGTGGCCCTGCTGCGCCTGCAACTGCCGGCCAACCAGCGCTTCCAGTACCACGCCGGCCAGTATGTCGAGTTCATCCTGGCCGGCGGCGCCCGGCGCAGCTACTCGATGGCCAATGCACCCGGCCGCATCGGCAGCCCGCCGGCCATCGAGTTGCACCTCCGGCACATGCCGGGCGGGCTGTTCACCGATGCGGTGTTCGGCACGATGAAGGACAAGGACATCCTGCGGCTGGAAGGACCGTTTGGCAGCTTCTTCCTGCGCGAATCGGCCAAGCCGATCATCTTGCTGGCCTCGGGCACCGGCCTGGCGCCGATCAAGGCACTGGTCGAGCAACTGCAGGACAGTGGCTCGGCCCGCCCGGTACAGCTGTACTGGGGTTGCCGCAGCCGCCAAGACCTGTACCTCAACGACTGGGCCGAGCAGGCCGCCACCGAACACCCCGACCTGCGCTACATCCCGGTGCTGTCCGAGCCGCTACCGGGTGACCATTGGACCGGCCGGACCGGACTGGTTCACCAGGCGGTGATGGCGGACTGGCCCGACCTGTCCGGTTACCAGGTGTATGCCTGCGGTGCACCGGTGATGGTGGACGCCGCACAGCGCGACTTCATTGCCGCCTGCGGCCTGCCGGCTGAGGAGTTCCTGGCCGACGCCTTCACGTCAGAGGCCGACAAACACGGCGCTTGAGCAGCGCCCACGCCCGCCAGCACCCACACCCACACCCGCACCTGCACCCGCACCCGCACCCGCACCGCCACCGCCACCGCCACCCGCATCCCTACCGACCATGACCCTGCACCGCCGCCCCCTGCTGCTTCTGACCGCCCTGCTGGCCGGTCTGCCCCTGGCTGCCGGCGCACAACCGGCCCGGCCGATTCGGCTGGTCGTGCCCTACCCGCCCGGCGGGCCGCTGGACACTGTGGCGCGGCTGCTGGCCGAGCGGGTCAAGGACACGCTCGGTGTGGTGGTGGTGGACAACCGGCCCGGCGCGGGTGGCAACCTGGGCGCCGACCTGGTGGCCAAGGCCGCACCCGACGGCCACACGATCGTGATGGGCGCGGTGGCCACCCACGCCATCAACCCCTGGCTGTTTGCCAAGCTGCCCTATGACCCGGTCAAGGATTTCAGCCCGATCACGCTGGTGGCGCAAGTGCCCAACGTGCTGGTGATGAATGCCGAGACAGCGAAGAATCTGGGCATCACCAGCCTGCGCGACTTGGTGGTGTTTGCCCGCAAGCACCCCGGCCGGCTCAACTACGGCTCGGGCGGCAATGGCAGCGCCGGGCATCTGGCGGGCGAAATGTTCAAGGCCCAGGCCGGTGTGTTCATGGTGCACATTCCCTACGCTGGCGGCAGCCCGGCGCAGTTGGGCCTGCTGTCCGGCCAGGTCGACCTGAACTTCGACAACCTGGCCAGCGCCGCTGCCAACATCCGCGCGGGCAAGCTGCGGGCACTGGCCGTGACCAGCAGCCAGCGCAGCGCGGCCATGCCCGACCTGCCCACCATCGCCGAGGCCGGCCGCGACCTGGGGCTGGCCCGCTTCGATGTCGGCACCTGGTTCGGCCTGTTCGGTCCGGCCGGCCTGGCGCCCGACGTGTTGGCGCGCTTGAACAAGGCCTTTGTCGCCGCGCTGGACGCGCCCGAGACCAAGGCCCGCATGGCCAGCCTGATGGCCGAGCCCGCGCCGATGTCGCCCGAGCAGTTTGCAACCTTCGTCAAGGCCGAACTCGCCAAGTACGGTCCGGTGGTCAAGGCGTCCGGTGCCAAGGTGGATTGAGCCCCGGCACCGCGGCTACCGCCAACACCGCCCCACCTCCTGAAAAAGGCCAAGCCATGTTCCGCACCGACCTGTTGGCCCACAAGCGGTTCCTGATCACCGGCGGTGGCAGCGGCCTGGGGGCGGCGATGGCCGAGCGCCTGGCTGGGCTGGGTGCGTCGCTGGTCTTGTGTGGCCGGCGCCAAGACGTGCTGGACGCGACCGCAGCCCGGCTGCGTCAATCGGACAACCGCAGCGCCGATGCCACGGTGGCCGTCTACCGCTGCGATGTGCGCGACGCCACCCAGGTCGAAGCCATGCTCGACCAGGTCTGGGCCACCGGGCCGCTGGACGGGCTGGTCAACAACGCGGCTGCCACCTTCATTGCCCAGACCGAGCGGCTGTCGCCGCGCGCGGTCGATGCGGTGCTGGGCACCACGTTGCACGGCGCGCTGTACTGCACGCTGGGCGTCGGCCGACGCTGGATCGACGCCGGCCGGCCCGGCGTGGTGCTGAGCATCCTGTCCACCTCGGTGCGCACCGGCCGCGCGTTCACGGTGCCGTCGGCCATCGCCAAATCCGGGCTGCAGGCCATGACCCGCAGCCTGGCGGTGGAGTGGGGACCGCGCGGCATCCGGCTGGTGGCGATTGCACCCGGCAGCTTTCCCACGCCCGGCGCCAGCGCCCAGTTGATGCCGGCCCAACGCAGCGCCAGCAGCAACCCCGCCGCCCGGGTGCCGCTGGGCCGGGTCGGTCACCCCACTGAACTGGCCAACCTGGCGGCCTACCTGCTGTCGGACGAAGCCGGCTTTGTGACCGGCGAGACCGTGGCCATCGACGGCGCGGCCCACCTGCGCAGCTCGGGTGCCGACGACCTGCTGGCCTGGACCGACGACGACTGGCGGGCCCACCGCGCCGGCAGGCCGTAGGTCGGCGGCGGGGCCGCTGTCGCACCGCAATGCCGGGTCAGCCCCGGTATCGCGGCCAACGGACGCCGCGGGGCCAACCGCGAGACCGGCACCACCAACGCCCGGTTCAAGCCTGGCAACTCGACACTGGCCGCCCGGCGCCCGTTCAAGCCCGACGCGCCACCGGCTGGCGCCGGCGTCAGCATCGGTGGCAAGACGGTGCGGCGCGAGGTCTTTGGCGGCCGCCCTGCCGCCACCCACCCACCGCGCTGCGTCAAGCCGCGTTGCGGGCACCAACACCACCGGAAACACCCCGTTTCTCCAGGCTTGGCCACTGCGGCCCCCGTGGAATCATGCCGGCACTCACCAATGGGGAATCTGGGTGTTCGGACTTTCACGGGGATCACTTTTGCCAGGCTGGATCGGTTGTGCGCCGCAAGGCGATCACATTGCCGTGGTGCTGGTGCAGCCGGTGGCCGGTGGCAAGCCCGCGATCCGCTGGACCGAGCACGCGCCCTGGGACCAACCCACCCGCGCCTTGCAGTCGCTGCGGCGCAGCCGTGCGCTGCACCGCCACCGCCGCGTCGCCTTGCTGCAGCGCAGCCAATACCAGTGCGTGGCGATGGACGCGCCGGCCGATGTACCGCGCACCGACTGGGCCGCCGCGGTGCGTTGGCAGCTCAAGGACACCGTGGATTTTGCGGTGGACGGCGCTGCCATCGACGTGCTGGCCGTGCCCGAAGGCACCAGCTACCGGGCCCAGGCCCAACTGATCGCGGTGGCGGCGGCGGCCGACCAGGTGCACCCGCTGGTCGAGCAGGCGATCGATGCCGGCACGCCCTGGCAAGCCATCGACATCACCGAAACCGCGCTGCGCAACCTCAGCGCCCTGGTCGAGCCCGAGGGCCGCGCCCAGGCCCTGCTGCACTGCCAGCCCCACCATGCCACGCTGGTCGTCACCTACGGCGGTGAGTTGCTGTCGGCCCGCCAAATGGACCTGGCGCTGCTGCTGCCGGACGAGACCGACGCTGCGGTCCGCGCCCAGGCTTACGACCAGGCCGGGCTGGAGTTGCAGCGCACGCTGGACGGCATCGAACGCGCCTTTGGCCAGGTCACGCTGGCCCGGCTGCTGATCACCCCGATGCCGGGCGCGGCTGCGCTCTGCGAGCACCTCGGCCCGCTCTTGTACGTGCCGGTGGCGCCGCTGCAGCTCGACGCGGTGCTGGACTTCAGCGACGTCCCCGAACTGCTGACGGACGCCAGCTTGTTGAACCGGCAACTGTGCGCCATCGGCGCCGCCTTGCGCGAGGCCTAGCATGACAGCACACCCCCGCTTGCCCCGTTGCTGCCCCGGCAGACACGCGTCCGTGCGCCCCGTCCCGCCTGGCGGACGCTGACCATGGCCCAGCAACTCAACCTGTATGACGCCCGCTTTGCGCCGCAATCGCTGCGCTTCTCGGCCCGCCACGGCCTGCTGCTGGTGGTGGCGGTGCTGCTGGGCAGTGCCCTCACCGCCCAGGCCCTGGGCTGGGCCAGCCGCCGCGCCACCCTAGATGCCCAGGCGACCGACGACCAGATGCTGCCGCTGCGCGCCCAGACCCAGGCGCTGGCGGCCGTGGGCACGGGCGGTGCTGTCCGAGAACTGGCCCAGTTGCAGGCGCTGGAGGCCGGCCAGCGGCGCATCGGTACCGCGCTGGCGGCCGGCCTGGCGGGTGCCCACGAGGGCCATGCCGATTACCTGGTGGCGCTGGCGCGCCGGGCCTCGGCGTCGCTCTGGATCACCGGCTTTGCGGTGTCCGAAGACGGTACGGCGATCGAGCTGGAAGGCCGCATGAGCGATGCCGCCGTGCTCACCGACTACCTGCGCAGCCTCAATGCCGAGCCGCGCTTCAAGGGCCGGCCGTTTGCCCAGCTCAGCCTGAAGGCGGTGGACGGCGTGGGCGGGTCCTACACCGAATTTGCCTTGCGGTCCGTCGCACCGCCGGGCCAAGGGACAGCGGCCACAGGTGCGGGCAGCACGCCATGATCGCGACCACCCGGACACCCCTGACCGGCACGGTCCACGGCACCGGTAGGTCCGGCTGGGCCAGCCGCTGGCGCCAGGCCACGGCCGACATTCGCTGGCGCACGCTGCAGCGCCGCTTTGACCAGCGCGCCGAGCGCGAGCGCCTGCTGATGATCGGCGCCGTGCTGGCACTGACTCTGGTGCTGGCCGACCGGCTGTGGCTGAGCCCGGCGCTTGCGGCCTTCAAACAGGCGCGGACCCAGCAAGCCACCGCCCGCACGGCGATGCTCACCCTGCAGGCCGACACCCAGACCCTGAAAAACCTGGACAACACCCAGGCCCGTCAGCAGCAAGCCGACCTGGCCACCTGGCGGCAGCGAGTCCGGGACGGTGACATCGCGCTGCGCCGCCACGTGCAAACCCTGGTCGGCTCCGACCGCATGGTCGGCCTGCTCGAACAACTGCTGGCGCACCAGGGCCAGGTGCGGGTGCGGGCGATGCGTTCACTCGGCCGTGCGGACCTGCTCAACCCTGGCACGCCCGGCGTTCCGGCCCTGCCCGACAAGGCCGTTGGCGCCGTGCCGGCGGCCGCTGCCGCGGCGCCCGACGCGGCGGCGCCGTCGCTCTACCGCCACGGCGTGGAGCTGGTGCTCGAAGGCGGCTTTGCCGACCTGCTGCAGTACCTGCGCGCCGTGGAGGCCCTGCCGCAGCGTGTGCTGTGGGGCAGCATCAGCCTCAAGGTCGAGCAACACCCCAAGTCGGTGCTGACGCTGCGCGTCTACACCATCAGCCGTGACCGGCACTGGTTGGAGATTTGACCGTGCGCCACCCGACACCACCCGATACCCGCGCGCTGGCCTGGCGCAACCTGGCGGCGCTGCTGCTGGGCTGCAGCGCCAGTGCGCTGGCCGGCCCAAACGGCGCACCCGCAACCACCGGCCCAACGGGCAAGCCCGCTGTCGCCGCGCTGGCCGACCCGACGCGCCCGCCTGCCGCCTTGTTGGCCGCGGTGCCCCTGCGCGGCGCGGCCGCGGCGCTGCCAGCCAGCGCCACGGCCGCCACCGGCACACGCAGCCTGGCCAGCCCAGCCGCTGTGGCGCTGCCCGCCCCCCTGTTGCAATCGGTGCAGATGCCGCTGCGCGGACCGGCAGTGGCCATGGTCGATGGCCGGCTGGTCACGACCGGCGACACGGTGGGCACACGCACGGTGTTGAGCATCGACAGCCAGGGGCTGGTGCTGCGCGGCGATAGCGGTACTGAACGGTTGTCGCTGCTGGGTGGCAGCGCCAAACAGGCACCCGGCAGCATCACCATCAACCACACCCCCAGTTTTGTTGCGGCACCGGCGCTGGACGCCACGCCGCTTGCCCAAACCGAGCGCAACCCCGCGGGGCCGGCTCAGCTGCCCAACGGCGGCACGATGTCACTGGTCGGAAGGATCAAGCCATGAACAAGACGCTGCGGGCCACTGGCCTGCGCCGCAGCCTGGCACTGGCCATGGCCGCACCGCTGCTGCTGTCACCGACGGCCCGCGCCGACACCGACGCCCCCGATCTCGGCCGGACGAGCAGCGAAACCGTGCAGGACCGGGACGACTTGCCGCGGCCGCAGAGCGGCCTGGTCAGCACGGTCAACGACAGCCGGGCCCCGCAACAAGTGGCCGCCCTGGCCCCCAAATCGGTGGCCGTGCCGGTGCAGGTGGCCGTGGCGGTGCCGGTGCCGGTGCCGGTGCCGGTGCCGGTGCCGGTGCCGGTGCCGGTGCCGGTGCAGGTGCAGGTGCCGGTGACGGTGCCGGTGCCGGTGCCGGTGGCGGCTCTGGACAGCGTCGAGGCGCAAGCCCCGGCACTGGCCAATGCCCAGGTGGCCGCAGCCAACCCGCAGCTGGTGGCCACCGTCAGCATCCGCAGCCCAGCCGCCACCACCGCGCCCGAGCCGCGCTTCGACCTGGCGATCAACAACGCACCGGCCGCGCAGGTCTACCTGCAGTTGGCCAGCGGCACGCCCTACAACATGCTGGTCTCGCCTGAGGTCAGCGGCACGCTGTCGATCACCCTCAAGGACACCACCCTGCCCGAGGCGATGGACACGCTGCGCGAGCTGTTCGGCTATGAATACCGCATCACCGGCAACCGGGTCTTCGTCTACCCCAACACGGTGCAGACGCGGCTCTACCGCGTCAACTACCTACCGGGCCGGCGCCAGGGCGCCAGCGACATCCGCGTCAGCTCCAGCTCGATGACAGCCACCGGCAGTTCCGGCAACGGCAACAGCACCGGCAGCGGCAACAGCACAGGCAGCGGCAGCAATGGCAGCAACGGCGGCGGGATGAACAGCCGGGCCGACGACAACGCCCATGTGCGCACCTCGTCGGACGCCGACTTCTGGCGCGAGGTGCAGGCCTCGCTGTCGGCCCTGGTGGGCACGCTGGGCGGGCGCAACGTGGTGTTGAACCCGGCCGCGGGCGTGGTGGTGGTCAAGGCCACGCCGGCCGAGCTGCGCCAGGTCGAGCAGTACCTCAAGGCGGTGCAGGTCTCGATCGAGCGCCAGGTCATGCTGGAGGCCAAGATCGTCGAGGTCAGCCTGAGCAAGGACGCCCAGACCGGCATCAACTGGGCCGCCTTCGGCAAGCTGGGCAACGGCCTGCTGACGCTGGGCACGGCCGGGCCCGGCAGCGCGCTCGGCCCCACCGGGCCGCTGCGCGCCGACGGCAACCTGATCACCCCGGGCGCCGACCTGAGCGCGACGGCGATTGGCCGCGGCTTTTACGGCCTGGCGTTCCAGGCGGCCAACTTTGCCGCGCTGCTCAACTTCCTGCAGACCCAGGGTGACGTGCAGGTGTTGTCCAGCCCGCGCATCGCCACGCTGAACAACCAGAAAGCGGTGCTCAAGGTCGGCAGTGACGAGCTGTATGTCACCGGCGTGTCCAGCAGCGTCACCAGCAGCGGCAGCAACTCGGTGACCACCCCGACGCTGACGCTGCAGCCGTTTTTCTCCGGTATCTCGCTGGACGTGACGCCGCAAATCGACGACGTCGGCAACGTGATGTTGCACATCCACCCGACCGTCAGCCACGTGACCGAAAAGAACAAGAACATCGACCTGGGCTCGCTCGGGCAGTTCAAGTTACCACTGGCGTCCAGCGCGGTCAACGAGACCGATTCGATCGTGCGGGTGCGCGACGGCCAGATCGTGGCCATCGGCGGCCTGATGAAGCAAGAAAGCCGTGACGAGCGCACCGGCCTGCCGGTGATCAGCGAAGCGCCGGTGGTGGGCGGGCTGTTCCGCCAGACCAGCACCATCACCAGCAAGCGCGAGCTGGTCATCATGCTCAAGCCCACCGTGATCCACGAAGACGGCGCCTGGCCCGACGCACCGACCTTTGGCGGCCTGGCCAAGCCGGTGCCGGCGCCCGCGCCCGCCCGCTGATCACCCACCGCAGCCGATACCGCCCATGGCCCGCCCCGAACGCATCCGACTCGGCGACCTGCTGATCCAGGAATCGCTGCTCACCGCTGCCCAGCTCGACGAGGCACTGGTCGAGCAGAAAAAGAGCGGCCGCAAGCTCGGCCGCATCTTCATCGACCGGCAGTGGGTGACCGAGGTGCAGATCGCCAAGGCGGTGGCGCGACAGCTGCGGGCGCCGTTCATCGACCTGTCGACCCGCAACCTGCGGCGCGAAGTGGCCGCGCTGCTGCCCGAGACCCACGCCCGCCGCCTGCGGGCGCTGCCGATCGAGGACAACGCCGGCCCCGGCGGACCGCTGCGGGTGGCCATGGCCGACCCGACCGACATCAACGCCTACGACGAACTGGCCCGGCTGACCCGCCGCGAGATCGACCTGGCGGTGGTGGCCGAGAGCCAGCTGCTGGCCGCGCTGGACCGGGTCTACCGCAGCGGCGACGAGATCGCCGGCCTGGCGCGCGAGCTGACCAACGACATCAACTCCGTCCAGGACGAAATCGGCGACCTGCTGGGCATGGGCAATGTCACGACCGAAGACGCACCCGTGGTGCGGCTGCTGTCGTCGATGTTCGAGCAGGCACTGCGCACCCGGGCGTCGGACATCCACATCGAGCCGCAGGAGCGCAACCTGCGCATCCGCTTCCGTATCGACGGTGTGCTGCATGTGCAGACCGAGGCCGACGCCAAGATCGCCGGCGCGGTGGCGCTGCGGCTCAAGTTGATGAGCGGTCTGGACATCAGCGAAAAACGCCTGCCGCAGGACGGCCGCTTCCACGTCAAGTTGAAGACCAGCGCGGTAGACGTGCGCATCTCCACCCTGCCCACCCAGCACGGCGAGTCGGTGGTGATGCGGCTGCTCAACCAGAGCGCCGGCCTGCTGTCGCTGGACAACCTGGGCCTGCCCGACGCGGTGTCGCAGGCGCTGGCCCGCACGCTCAAGCGGCCCAGCGGCATGGTGGTGGTCACCGGCCCCACCGGCAGCGGCAAGACCACCACGCTGTACGCCGCACTCAACGCGCTGAACGACACCGAGCGCAAGATCATCACGGTTGAAGACCCGATCGAGTACCGCCTGCCCGGCCTGAACCAGGTGCAGGTGATGGAAAAGATCGACCTGAGCTTTGCCCGCGTGCTGCGCGCTGCGTTGCGCCAGGACCCGGACGTGATCCTGATCGGCGAAATGCGCGACCAGACCACGGCCGAGATCGGCCTGCGCGCGGCGCTGACCGGCCACCTGGTGCTGAGCACGCTGCACACCAACGATGCGCTGTCCACCCCGCTGCGGCTGATCGACATGGGCGTGCCGCGCTACATGGTGGCGCTGTCCTTGCACCTGGTGCTGGCGCAGCGCCTGGTGCGCACCCTGTGCAACCACTGCGCCGAGCCGCACACGCCCGATGCGCATGAGCATGAATTCTTGCGTCTGGCGCTGGGCGGCGGCGGGTTTGAACTCGACCGCAGCGATTTGGGCGCCGACGGCGCCGCCGAGCCCGACGCGCCACCGGCCCGCTGGCGCAAGCCGCGGGGCTGCGACGAGTGCAACCAGACCGGCTACACCGGCCGGACGGGCGTCTACGAGTTCATCGAGATGACCCAAGAGCTGGTCGAGGCGATGAACGACAACGACCCGGCCCGCTTCACCCAGGCCGGCCGGCGCCAGATGGCCGGCCAGACGCTGCGGCGCGACGCGCTGCGGCTGGCCGCCGCCGGCCGCACCAGCATCGACGAAGCGATGCGGGTCGGCTCGCAACTCGACGAATAAGCAGCGCTGCGATGCCAAGATTTGCCTACACCGGCCGTGCCGCCAGCGGTGCCGTCAGCGGCGAGCTGGACGGCGTGGACGCCGGTGCGGTGGCCACGATGCTGATGTCACGCGGCGTCACGCCGCTGCGGATCAGCGCCGACAGTGCCGCGGGCGCCAAGGCGGATGGCGCCAAGCCGGGCGACCTGGCGCTGCCCAAACTGTTCGAGCCCAAGGTGCTGCCGGCCGACCTGATGCTGTTCTCGCGCCAGCTGCACACCCTGCTGCGTGCCGGCGTGCCCATCTTGCGTGCGCTGGCCGGGCTGCAAGAGTCGGCCGTCAACCCGAAGATGAAGTCCACGCTGGCCAGCGTGCGTCAAAGCCTGGAATCTGGCATCGAACTGTCGATGTGTTTTGCCCAGCAGAGCGGCGTGTTTGACCACTTCTACGTCTCGATGGTGCGAGTAGGCGAGATGACCGGCCGGCTCGACGAGGTGTTCCTGCGGCTGTTCAAGCACATCGAGTTCGAGAGCTTCATGCACCAGCAGGTCAAGTCGGCGGTGCGCTACCCGAGTTTTGTGATCGGCGCGATGGCGATCGCCGTGGGCGTGATCAACACCCTGGTAGTGCCGGCATTTGCCAACGTTTTCAAAAGCTTCAACGCCCAGCTGCCGCTGGCCACCCGCTTGCTGGTGGGCAGCAGCGAGTTCACGCTGCGCTACGGCTGGGCCGTGGGCATTGCACTGGTGGTTGGTTTTTTTGTGCTGCGCCGCTGGAAGGCCCAGCCCGCCGGGCGCCTGACCTGGGACCGCTGGATGTTGAAAGCGCCGCTGGCCGGCCGCATCGTGCAAAAAGCCACGTTGTCGCGCTTTTCACGCAGCTTTGCGATTGCACTCAAGAGCGGCGTACCGATCGAGCAGGCGCTGACCGTGGTGTCGCAAACCGTGGACAACGCCTACATCAGCCGCAAGATCGAGGCCATGCGCGAGGCGGTGGAGCGCGGCGACACCATCCTGCGGGCGGCGGTCGCCTCGGGCATCTTCACGCCGGTGGTGCTGCAGATGATCGCCGTGGGCGAGGAGACAGGCGCCATCGACGAGCTGATGGAGGAGATCGCCGAGCTCTACACCAACGAGGTGCAGTACGAGCTCAAGACCCTGTCTCAGCAGATCGAGCCGATCCTGATCGTGTTCCTGGGCGCGCTGGTGCTGCTGCTGGCGCTGGGCGTCTTTCTCCCTTTGTGGGACCTGGGTCGGGTTTCGCTAAAGAAGTGACTTGACCGAACCGATATTCCCTTCAACCCCACGGCCGGCTGGCTTCGGGTTAGCCCGCCTCCCCAACCCCCTGCCATCCCACTGGAGTACTGAGATGAACATTCACCCCAACCGCAATCGCCAATCCGGCTTCACGATGATCGAGCTGATCGTCGTCATCGTCATCCTGGGCATCCTGGCCGCCACCGCGCTGCCCAAGTTCATCGACATGAACAGCGACGCCAAAGCGGCCGCACTCAAGGGTGTGGTCGGCGCTGCCGCCAGCGCGATGAGCGTCAACTACGCCGGCTGTGCCGTCAAATCGCATGTAGCGACGACCGGCAAGTGCGTTCAGGTCAACAACTGCAGCAGCGTGGGCACGATCCTGATCGGGGGCCTGCCGGCAGGCTACACCGTGGCGGCCGCAGCGCTGGGCACCGGTGTGGCGGGCAGCAACGGCGTTGAAGGCACCTGCACCATCACCCAGACCGATGGCAGCGCCACTGGCACCTTCACCGGCATCTCGGCCGGCGTCTGATCCCCGACGGCACCGCAGGTTGGTATGAGCCGAGCCCAGCAACACGGCTTCACGATGATCAAGCTGATCGTCGTGATTGTGATCTTGGGAGTCCTGGCGGCCACCGCCCTGCCCAAGATCATCGACCTACGCGCCCAAGCGCAGCAGGGCGCGGTGTACGGCATGGCCGGCAGCGCGGCATCGGCGATGCCGGTCAACTACGGTGGCTGATTGCGAACCTCCCATGCTCACACCCTCAATAAGTGCGTCAAGACTGGCAATCGCGACGACGTCACCAGCACGGTTCTGCGCGGCTTGGCTTCGGGATACCCGGTGGACACCAAAGCGCTGGCCAGCAACGGGTTGACCGCCACCTGCACCGACACGGGCCAGGGCCGCGAGACCCAGGCCTTCACCTCCATCGGCGCCGGAAACCGACCGTCGACCGCCCTCTACATCGGCACATGCCAAATGTTCCCTCCTTGAGCGTCCAGCGGGGCTTGCGCGCCCTGGTCGGGCTGATGCTCGTCCTGGGTGCAGCGCTGGCGCAGGCCGGCACCTGCACGGCCTGCTCGACGACCGGGTCGGGGCTGTGGAGCGACCCGGCCGTTTGGGGCGGATCGACGCCCGGGCCCAGCGGCGCCGTGGTCACGATCAACAACGGCCACACCATCACGCTGACCACCAATTCGCAGCTTAAAGGGCTGACGGTCAACGCCGGTGGCGTGCTGCAAGGCACGGTCGGCTCGTCTTACACGATCACGATGGCCAGCGGTGCGGCGGCGATGACGATCAACGGCAGGCTCGACTTTCAAGCCCAATCGGGGGGAGCAACAGTCGCGACTGGGCACCTGGTGCTCGGAGCCAATACCGATTTCAGCGGGTCGGGCACGCTCAACCTGTACTTGTGGGATCTCAACAACAAGAGCTTGTCCTTCCTCTCCAACCCAACGGCAACGGTGAACCTCGGCGCGCCAACGCCGATCCTCAATGGCACGATCACGTCGCCCACCGGCATGAGCTGGGACTTCAACGCGCTGGGCAACCAGACCATCCCGACCACGGGCTTCACTTGGGCCAACTTGGCGGTCAGCGGAACGGGCAGCAAGACCATCGCCAGCGGCACGCTGGCCTATACCGGCGGCTTGACCATTGGCGCCGGAACGACGCTCGACGGCGCGACGAACAACCCGACGGTCAACATCACCGGCAACTTCACGGACAACGGCACCCTGAATGCCGGCACGGGCAACTGGACCTTCAACGGGGCGTCGGCGCAGCTGCTATCGGGCAGCGCCGCCGGGACCACCTTCGGCAAGCTGATCGTCAACAACAGCGCCGGACTGACGGTGCAGCACAACGTCACCGCGACGATGCTGCTGACGCTGACCAGCGGCAAGGTGGTCACTTCGGGCGCAGGCGTCGAAGTCATCGCCAGCGCGTCTTGCGTGACCGGCGTCACACGCACCAGCGGTTACGTCGCCGGCGTGTTGCGCAAGACGGTGCCTACCGGGTCACCGACCTGCGCCTACGAGATCGGCGACGCCAGCACCTACCGGCCGCTGACCAGCGTCGCCTTTACCAGCGTGTCGACGCCTTTCGCAGTCAGCGCCGGGATCAGCCAGGCCGCTGGCGACCACCCGCAGATTGCGTTGTCGGGCATCAACCCCAACAAGAGCGTCAACCGCTACTGGAAGCTCAGCAACTACGGCCCCGGCAGCCCGTTCACCAGCTACGCCCTGCTGCTGCCCTTTTTGACCGGCGACGTTGACGCCGGCGCGGTAACCGGCACCTTCATGGCCTCCCGCTATGCCGCGTCAGCCTGGACGCGGGCGACGGTGAGCTCGGCCGGGGCCAGCAGCACCCAGCTCACCGGCCTCACTGGCTTCGGCGATTTCGCGCTTGGCGAAATCGCAGTCGATCACTATGAGATTTCGCTGCCGAGCACGAGCCTCGCCTGTATGGCGAGCAGCGTCACCATCACCGCCTGTCTCGACAGCTCGAGCCCGTGCAGCAACCCATCTGGCTCGATCAACGGCAGCACCGCGTCACTGGCGACCAGCGCCGGTACGCTGGGTGCAACCAGCATCACCTTCAACGGCTCGGGCGTGGCAACGACGACGCTGAGCCACGCGGCTGCGACCAACGGCGCGGTCGCGACGGTGACACTGTCGGGTGAATCCATAGCGGGAGCCAACGCGCGCCAATGCTGCCCCAACGGCGCGAGCTGCGTCGCGGCCAACAGTTGCAGCAGCACCTTCAACACCGCCGCGTTCATCTTCGCGGGCAGCGCAGGTGGCGCCAGCACAACGCTGCCGACTCAAACCGCGGGCACGGCCTCGGCCAGCTACACCCTGCGCGCGGTGAAGTCCAACACCACGACCCAAGCCTGCGAAACGGCGATCAGTGGCGTCAGCTCAGTGAACTGGGCCTACCAGTGCAACAACCCAACCACCTGCTCGGCCGGCAACCTCCTGGCCCTGACGGGAAACGCCGCAACGACCATTGCCGCCAATCCGAACACCGGCGTGACCAGCACCACCGCAGTAGCGATGACCTTCGACGCCAACGGCAACGCGCCCTTCACCTTCAACTACGCTGACGTCGGCCAGATCACGCTGTCGGCCAGCAAGGCCGCCGGCGGCGCGCTGCTGACTGCGCTGAGCGGCGCGTCCAACGCCTTCGTCGTCAAGCCCGCAGGCTTCGCCCTATCGAACATTCAGCAGACAGCCAGCCCCTTCCTCGCCAACCCGGCTGCGGCTGGCGCGGCGGGCGCAAAGTTCGTCAAGGCGGGCGAGAGCTTTTCCGCCATCGTCACCGCGCTGACCACGGGCGGCGCGGCAACGCCCAACTTCGGGCGCGAGACCGCGCCCGAAGGTGTGCTGCTGACCCCCGCGCTGGTACTGCCCGCCGGCGGCGTTGCCGGCATGCTGGCCAACGCCACCATCGCCGGCGGCAGCTTTGCCAGCGGAGTAGCCACGGTGGCCAACCTGGCCTACAGCGAGGTCGGCATCGTCACACTCGCGCCCAGCCTGGCCGACGGCGACTATCTGGGCGCTGGCAGCGTGGGCGGCACCACCAGCGGCAACATCGGCCGCTTCTACCCCAACCAGTTCGCGCTGACCACCGGCACGCCGGTGCCGGCCTGCAGCGCCAGCTTCACCTACTTCGGCCAGGACGGCTTCACCACACCCTTCACGCTGACGGCCAAGAACATGGCCGGCGCAACGACGCAAAACTACGCCGGCAGCTTTGCCAAGCTGGGTCTGGGCAGCTGGACCAATTTCGGCTTCAGCGCGGCCAGCCTGCCCAGCGGATCGTCGCTGACCGCCAGCGCCACCGCGCCCTCGGGCAGCTGGACGC
>JBKJKU010000017.1:0-11857 GCA_046597355.1 Aquabacterium sp. | reverse complement strand
GTGATGGGCGTCAGCGGCTGCGGCAAGAGCACGGTGGGTGCGGCGCTGGCCCAGGGACTGGGCCTGGCTTTTATCGAGGGTGACAGCCTGCACCCGCCCCGCAATGTCGCCCTGATGGCAGCGGGCACGCCACTGACCGATGACGACCGCGCCGGCTGGCTGGCCATGATCGCCGACCGGCTGGCCCAGGCCCAGGCGGGCAACGCCGGCCTGGTGGTGTCTTGCTCGGCCTTGAAACGCAGCTACCGCAACGGGTTGCGCGCCCGCTGCCCCGGCCTTCGGCTGGTGTACCTGCATGGCACGGCCGCGCAATTGCAGGCGCGCCTGCAGGCCCGACACGGCCACTACATGCCGCCCTCGCTGCTGGCGAGCCAGCTGACAACGCTGGAGCCACCCGGCCCGGACGAGCACGCGCTCAGTTTCGACATCAACCTGCCGGCCCATCAGATAACTGCTGCGGCCGTGGCGCAACTTATCTCCTCCGCGCGATGATCACTGCCGACACCTTCCGTCTCGATGGCCGCTTAGCGCTGGTCACCGGCTCCTCGTCGGGCATCGGCCTGGCGCTGGCGCGTGGCCTGGGCCAGGCCGGCGCTGCCGTGGTGCTCAACGGCCGCGATCAGGCCAAGCTCGCTGCCACCGCAAGCCTGCTGCGCACCGAGGGCCTGACGGTGTACTGCTGCGCGTTTGATGTCACCGATGCCGCCGCCAGCGACGCTGCCGTGGCAGCGGTCGAGGCCGACATCGGCGCCATCGAGATCCTGGTCAACAACGCCGGCCTGCAGCGCCGCGGCGCGTTCCATGAATTTGCACCCGGCGACTGGGCCGACATCATGCGCACCAACGTCGACAGCATGTTCTATGTCGGCCAGGCCGTGGCCAAGCGCATGGTGCCGCGCGGCCGGGGCCGCATCATCAACATCTGCTCGGTACAAAGTGAGCTGGGCCGGCCCGGCATTGCGCCCTACGCGGCCAGCAAGGGCGCTGTCAAGATGCTGACCAAAGGCATGGCGATCGACTTGGGGCCGCACGGCATCACCGTCAACGGCATCGGACCGGGCTACTTCAAGACCGAGCTGACGCAAAAGCTGGTGGACGACCCGACTTTTTCAGCCTGGCTGATCAACCGCACACCCAGCCGGCGCTGGGGCGAGGTGGAGGACCTGGCGCCCGCAGCCGTCTTCCTGGCCAGCGATGCCGGACGCTTTGTCAACGGCCATATCCTGTACGTCGATGGCGGTGTCACCGCCACGCTCTAGAGGCCCCCGCCATGACCTTGCCTGCTGCCAGCTTCACCCAAGTCACGCTGTTCACCGACAGTGACGGTCGGGCGCGCTTCCGTGAGTCGGCGATCGGCCTGACCGAAGGCAAGCCGCAGGCCTTGCTGTCGCCGTTGATGCCCAGCGGTGGCCTGCAACTGCGCCGCAGTCCGGTCGGGTTCCGCAGTGAGTTTCACTGCACGGGCGACCCGCAATGGGTCTTCATCCTGCGCGGCCAGATGGAGATCGGCCTGCAGGACGGCAGCACACGGGTCTTTGCGGCGGGCGAGCATTTTTTCTCGGCCGATACGCTGCCGGCAGGCGCCAGCTTCAATGCCACGGTACACGGCCACTGGAGCCGACAGGTCGGACCCGACGCCCTGGAGACGCTGTTTGTCCGGGCCTGAACCCGCCCAATGCCGCCCCCACCAGCCCAGCCCAGTCACCCGATGATCAAGAACGTGCACGGCAACACCGTCGACCAGCTGGGCGAGGACATCGTCAGCGGCCACTACCCGGTGGGCGTGGCGATCCCACCCGAGCCGCAGCTGTGTGAGGCGCTGGGCGTGTCGCGCACGGTCATACGCGAGGCCGTCAAATCGCTGGTGGCCAAGGGCTTGCTGGTCACCGGACCCAAGGTGGGCACCCGGGTGATGCCCGAAGAACACTGGAACTGGTTCGACCCCGATGTCGTGGTCTGGCAATCCAAAATTGGCTTCACCCGCGAGTTCTTGCGTGATCTGCAAGAGCTGCGCCGGGTGGTCGAGCCCGCCGCCGTGCGCCTGGCGGCCGACCGCGCCACCCCGGCCGACATCGCCGACATCGAGGCCGCCTACGCCGGCATGAAAAACGCCATCGACAACGGCGGCGACTACGTCACCCACGACCTGCGGTTTCACCAGGGCCTGCTGCGCGCCTGCCACAACCGCATGGTGATCCAGATGAGCAAGGCGCTGGGTGCACTGCTGCGCACCGCGTTTGAGCTGTCCACGGCGCGGCCCGATGGCCCGTCCAACTCACTGCCGCTGCACCGGGCCGTGCTGGACGCGGTGATCGCGCGGGCCCCGGCCAGAGCTGAAAAGGCCATCCTGGTGCTGATCGATGGTGCCGGTGATGACATCGAGGCGGTGCTCAACTCACGCCGCAAACTGCCCTCGCTGGCAGTGCCGGCACCGCGCCTGAAAGCGCGTGCGCCGGCGACACCTTTGGGCTGACACTGGCGCGGCGCGGGCCTCGCCGTCGATCGCACCCCAAGCCGTCACCGACCCCGCTGTCATGTCCCCCCTCACCATTCAACCCGAGCCACAGCCATGAAACTCCTGATCACCGGCGGCGCCGGATTTGTCGGTACCCGCCTCGCCCGCACCCTGTTGCAACGCGGCACCATCGATGGCCGGGCGATAGCCCGTATCGTGCTGGCCGACCAGGCACCCGCCCCCGCCGACCTGCTGGCTGATGCCCGCGTCGAGGCCCGGGTCGGCCCGCTGCTGGCGCACTGCGAAGGCCTGCGCGACGAGGCTTTCGACGGCGTGTTTCACCTGGCCTCGGCGGTCTCGGGCGAGTGCGAGTCCGATTTCGACTTGGGGTTGCGCAGCAACCTGGACAGCACCCGCGCCCTGCTGGATGCGCTGCGCCACCGGGCCACGTTGCCCGGCAACACCGGCGCGCCCGCCACCAAACTGGTGTTTTCCAGTTCGGTGGCGGTGTTTGGCCCCGATGCCGCGGTGGCCATGCCCCCCATCGTCACCGACACCACACTGCCCACGCCCCAGACCAGCTACGGTATCCAGAAGCACATCTGCGAGCACCTGGTGGCCGACTACACCCGCAAGGGCTACATCGACGGCCGCAGCGCCCGGCTGATGACCGTGACCGTCCGGCCGGGCCGGCCCAACGGTGCGGCGTCGTCGTTTTTCAGCGGCATCATCCGCGAGCCGTTGGCGGGTATCGAATCGATCTGTCCGGTCGGTCTGGAGGTGGCGCACCCGGTGTCCTCACCCCAGCGCACGGTCGAAGGCCTGATCGCCGTCTACGAGGCCAGCCGCCAAGCCTACGGCGGCCGCACCGCGCTGAACCTGCCGGCGCTCAACGTCACGGTGGCGCAGATGTTGGCCGCGCTGGAAGAAGTCGCCGGCCCCGCGGTGCGCGCCAGGGTACGTTTCGAGCGTGACGAGCGAATCGCCGGCATCGTCGCCAACTGGCCCACAGGCGCCCGCGCCGACCGCGCCGCGGCGCTGGGCCTCCAACCCGAACCCGACTTTGCCGCCATCATCCGCCAGTACATCGCGGACAGCGCCAACACGCCCGGCGCACTGAAAGGCCTGGCATGAACGCCATCGATTTGAGCGGCAGGATTGCGGTGATCACCGGCGGCGCGCAGGGCATCGGCTTTGCCACCGCGCAGCGCTTTTTGGCCTCGGGCGCCAGCGTTGTGCTGTGGGACATGGACACCGCACGGCTGGCCCAGGCGGTGGCTGAGCTGTCGGCCGCCGGGCCTGCCAGCGGCGAGACCGTTGAGCTGACCGACGAAGCCAGCGTGGCCGCAGCCACCGCCGCCACACTGGCCCGACACGGCCGAATCGACATCCTGGTCAACAACGCCGGCATCACGGGCGGCAACGCGCCGACCTGGCAACTGTCCCCGGCGGTGTGGCGCCAGGTGGTGGAGGTCAACCTGATCGCGCCCTTCCTGACCTGCCGCGCGGTGGTGCCGCAGATGATTGCGCAAGGCTATGGCCGCATCGTCAACATCGCGTCAGTGGCCGGCAAGGAGGGCAACCCCACCGCGTCGCACTACAGCGCCAGCAAGGCCGGCCTGATCGGCCTGACCAAGTCCTTGGGCAAGGAATTGGCGACACAAGGCGTGTTGGTCAATGCCGTGGCCCCTGCCGCCGCACGCACCGCAATCTTCGACCAGATGGCCCCCGAGCACATCGCCTACATGCTGGGCAAAATCCCGATGGGGCGCCTGGTGGACGTGGCCGAAGTGGCAGCGATGGTGGCCTGGCTGGCCTCGGAAGACTGCAGTTTTTCGACCGGCGCCGTCTTTGACTTGTCAGGTGGCCGGGCGACGTATTGAAGCGTGCCGACTGGCTCGACGTGTCCGTCTGGCATTGAGCAGTCGGCTCTGAGCTGTCTTTCGCGTGGTGGGGATGCAGTCGTTCGACGTTCCACGTGCGGCGTGCGGTTTGCTGCGTGCAGCGTTCACCGCCAAGGCAGCCAAGGTCGTCGGGCAACCGGCTCCCTCCATGTCCTCCGATGCCGGCCGGCTGGCCGACATCTCCTCCTTTACTTACGGGATCCGGTCACCCAACGCCCTTGGCCGCCCGAATCGTTGCCACCTGCTTTGGTCACCCAACGCCCTTGGTCGCCCGAAGCGTTGTCGCGGGCGTTGGTCTGAAAGGCCGGCATGCCGTGCGGGTGGGGTAGCGCCGTGTCGGGCTGGCGTGTCCCGCGCAGGTAAAGAAGGGAGGGCCGGTGGTTGTCCGGCCCGGAATGACACGGAGCGGGGCACGCCAGCCCGGCGCGGCGCGGTCGCGCAAAACCCACGACCTGCAGCTTTCAGGCCAAAAAACGAAAGTCAGCAAAGAGCCGCAAGCCGCCCCCGGCTCGCCCGCTCAGCTACCAACCAACCCCTGCCGAATGGCATACACCGTCAGCTCGGCGTTGTTCTGCAAGCTCAGTTTCTCCAGCACACGGGCGCGGTACACGCTGACAGTCTTGGGGCTGAGGGTGAGCTGTTCGGCGATGTCGGACAAGCGCTTGCCCGACGCGATCATCACCAGCGTCTGCAGCTCACGGTCGCTCAGCTTGTCATGGGCATGCTCAGGCACGGTGGTGGTCAGGCTCTCCACGAGCATCTGGGCGATCTCGGGCGTCACATACTTTCGGCCCTGCGCCACCGTGCGCACCGCCTGCACGATCAGTTGCGGATCACCGCCCTTGTTGACATAGCCGTAGGCGCCGGCGCGCAGCGAGCGGATCGCGTACTGGTCTTCGGGGTACATGCTGACCACCAGCACCTTGATCGGCGAGCCCTCGTCCTTGAGCACATGGATCACGTCCAGCCCACTGCGTCCGGGCAGGTTGATGTCGAGCACCAGCACGTCGCAGCCAATGCCGTGCACGCCAGCATGGGCGCCGGGTGCACCACCCTCGCGGCCACCGCTGGCCAGGCTGCGCATCAGGCTGCGCAACTCGCCGTAGTCGCCGGCCTCGCCCACCACCTTGATGTCGGGCGCGTCGGCCAGGGTGTCGCGGATACCACGGCGGATCAGCGCGTGGTCGTCGCAAAGAATCACTTTGATCATGGGGTGCCCCAGGCAGATGGGTCGTGGTCGTCGTACTGGTCGAAGGCCGGCTGGCCGGCATCGGCGGCGCCCACCGGCCGCACCGGCACCGACAACATCAGCACCGTGCCGGTGGCGCTGCTGGACACCTCCACCCAGCCGCCCACCGTGCCGGCGCGCTCATGCAGGCCACGCAAACCAAAACTGCGGGCCTTGTCCAGGTCGCTGCGGTCCAGGCCGCGGCCGTTGTCGCTGACCTCAACCGACAGCACACCCCGGCTCAGCGACAAATCAATCGTGACCCGCGACGCTTGCGCATGTTTGCTGATGTTGGTCAGGGCCTCCTGGGTAAAGCGGTAGGCCACCAGCGGCACGCCAGTCGGCAGCTGCATGCTGTCGCTGCTGGTGCGGAACAGGCAGGTCACGGCCTCGCGCCGCTCGAACCGGCCGGCCATCCAGTGCAGCGCCGCCACCAGGCCTTGCTCCAAGATGGCCGGGCGCAGGTTGTGCATGATGCGCTGGCTGGATTCCAGCGCATGGCCTACCGTCTCCAGTGCACTGGCCACCCGTTGCAAAACCTCGGGCGACTGGGCATGGCGGCCGATCCAGGCCAGGTCGAACTTGATCGCGGTCAGGCTGCCGCCCACGTCGTCATGGATCTCGCGGGCAATGGCCGCGCGCTCGGTCTCTACGCTGGTCTGCAGGTGCTGGGCCAGTGCGGACAGGCGTTGCCGGCTGGCCGCCAGTTCAGCGTCCGCCTGCTGCCGGGCCAGGCGATCCCGGTTGGCGGCAATGGCGTGCTCCACCGCGGGCGCCAGACGGGCCAGGTTGTTCTTGAGCAGGTAGTCGGACGCGCCGTTGCGCATGGCGGCCACTGCCGTGTCCTCGCCAATCTCGCCCGAGACCAGGATGAACGGGATCTGCCGGCCACTGTCCTTGAGGATCTGCTGCGCCCGCAGGCCATTGAAGCCGGGCAGATTGAAGTCTGACAGCACCACGTCCCAGTCCTGGCGGGTCAATGCCAGGCGGTAAGCCTCTTCGGTGTCGACCCGCACCACCTCGGGCGCCAGACCGGCACGCTGCAGGTGCACGGCAGCCAGCGCCTGGTCGAGCTCGTTGTCCTCCAGGTGCAGCACGCGCAGGCGCCGTCCGGACGCAGTGGCGGATGCAGCCCCGGTTGGCGCGGCGACCGGCAACGCGGGCGGCGCAGCAGTCAGGCGCGTGGACGAGGCAGGGTCGGGCATGTCCCGAGTATGGCAAAGCCCGCTGCACATCCTGTCCTGTGCGGGCACCTGCGGGCACTGGCACCGCGCTACAGCCGCCCCCCTGCGGTGGCCCTGACCCGAATTGAGCCCGCCTGTGCCGCATCTTTGCCTCAACTCCGGGGCCGGCGCGCCGAAAAAACTTTCAAGCCTGTGCTTGCCCCGACCCGTGCGGGCCGGCCGTTTACGCGCAACAGCGGAGAGACGATGCTCAATGAAGAACCGATGCCAGAGATGGCGTTGGCCACGCTGCCCCTGCTGGCAGCAGCCGAACTGCAAGACAGCCTGATGGTCGCCACCAACGACCTGAACCGTCTGCAGCGCCTGCTCACGGACGCTACCGAAACCCTGATGGGTCACTTCTACGGTGCGTCGTCCGAAATCACCCAGCTGTCACGGCTGGCGGCGCAGCACCCCGAGCTGCCCGAAAGCCATCTGCACGCCACCATGGGCCACCTGGCAGGTGCAGTGACTGCATTGCAGTTTCAGGACATGGCCTCGCAACTGATCGACCACACCCACCGCCGGCTGCGCAATTGCGCGGACCAGCTGGCGCGTGACGTGATGGGCGATGACGATGAAGACGGCGAGGCGGTGGTCCAAGAAGCACCGCTGCGCCCCAATCCGGTGACCCAGGACGAGATGGACGCCGGCTCAGTCGAGCTGTTCTAGAGGTTTCCTAACGTTTCAAGTTTCCCGGCCCACTGCCGAAAACCCACCTGATCCCCGGAGATAGCGATGCACTCAATCCTTGCCGTAGACGATTCGGCCTCGATGCGCCAAATGGTCTCGTTCACCCTGAAGAATGCTGGTTTCAACGTCGTCGAGGCCGTTGACGGTCAAGACGCGTTCGAGAAAGCCGGCCAGCGCGATTTCAGCCTGGTGCTGACCGACCAGAACATGCCCCGCATGGACGGCATCTCGCTGACCAAGAAGTTGCGCGAGAACCCCAAGTTCAAGTCCACACCGATCCTGATCCTGACCACCGAGTCCAGCGACCAGATGAAGATGGCCGGCCGCGCTGCCGGTGCCACAGGCTGGTTGGTCAAGCCATTTGATCCGGCCAAGCTGATCGAGGTGATCGGCAAGGTGATCCGCTGACCTGCCCTTTGTGCGTGTCGGCCCCCGCCGCGCCAGTGAACCCCCATCCGGAGACCTCCAGCAATGGCTGAGATGAGCAACGAAGGCGCACACATGTCCGCCGGCATCGACCTGAGCCAGTTTTTTCAGGTCTTCTTTGAAGAGGCCTGCGAGAACCTGCAGACGATGGAGCAGATGTTGCTCGAACTCGATGTGACTGCCGCCGACGACGAGGAGCTCAACGCCATCTTCCGCTGCGCGCATTCGGTCAAGGGCGGTGCTGCCACCTTCGGCTTCAATGATGTGGCCCTGCTGACCCACCAGATGGAGGCGCTGCTGGACAAGCTGCGCCGCCACGAACTGAGCCCGACCACCCAGATGGTGGACGTGCTGCTGAGCGCCGGTGATGCGCTGCGCGCGCTGCTGGCCCGGCACCAGGGCACCGGCCAGGCCGTGCCCGACACCACCGACCTGCTGGCGACGATCAAGTCACTGTGCGCCGGCAGCGCCGTGGACAACGCGGCCCGGCAGGCCGGCACACCGGCCTTCGCGCTGGCTGCTGCGGCCCCCGTACCACAAGACGACACAACCCGGGTGCTCGAACTCACGGTGGGCGCTCTGGCCGACGACAGCCTGGCCGACAGCCTGGTCGAGCTGTTCAAGGAGATTGACGGCCTGGGCCAGATCGAGCCCCTGGACGCCGGCCGAGGTGCCGACGGCATGCGCCGTTTCAAGATCACCACCACCAGCAGCGACAGCGACCTGCTGGACCTGTTCACGTTCCATGTACCTCGCGAGTCGGTGCAACTCGCCCCGCTGGGCCTGGGCTATGGCTTTCATGACGGCGCGCCCGGCGCCCCGCCCGACGCATTGGCTGCAAATGCCGAGACCGGCTACGGCTTTTTCGACAACGCTCCGGGTGCGCCGGGTGGCGCTGCCGCCCGTCCCAACGTTGCCAGCGGCAGCGCCAGCGCTGAGAGCGGCGCGGCCACGCCGGCCACCCGGCCGGCCGCGCCGCGCGCCGAAGCCAAGGCCAGCGCCGCGCTGGAGTCGGCCACGCTGCGGGTCTCGGTCGAAAAGGTCGACCAACTGATCAACCTGGTGGGTGAGTTGGTCATCACGCAGGCCATGTTGGCGCAGAACAGCCTGGGCCTGGACGCCGCGCTGCACCAGCAGCTCAGTGCGGGCCTGGCCAATCTGGAGCGAAATACCCGAGACCTGCAAGAAGCGGTGATGTCGATCCGCATGATTCCGATGTCGATGGTGTTCAACCGCTTCCCACGCATGCTGCGCGATCTTGCGGCCAAGCTGGACAAGAAGGTCGAGCTGGTGACACTGGGTGAGTCGACCGAACTCGACAAGGGCATGGTCGAAAAAATCACCGATCCGCTGACGCATTTGGTGCGCAACAGCTGCGACCACGGCATCGAACTGCCCGCCGAGCGCGCCGCCCGTGGCAAGCCCGAAACCGGCACGCTGACGCTGGTGGCCAGCCACCAGGGCGGCAGCATCGTGATCGAGGTGCGCGACGACGGCCGCGGCCTGAACCGCGCAAAGCTGATCAGCAAGGCGCGCGAAAAAGGCATCGACGCACCCGACTCGATGACCGACAACGAGGTCTGGAACCTGATCTTTGCGCCGGGCTTCTCCACCGCCGATGTCGTCACCGACGTCTCGGGCCGCGGGGTCGGCATGGACGTGGTCAAGAAGAACATCACCGCGCTGGGCGGCACGGTCGACATCGACTCGGCCGAGGGCTACGGCATGAGCGTCAAGGTGCGGCTGCCGCTGACCCTGGCGATCATGGACGGCATGAGCGTGGGCGTGGGCGACGAGGTCTACATCCTGCCGCTCGGCTCGGTGGTGGAGTCGTTCCAGGTCAAGGACGGCATGGTCAAGACGATCGGCGGCACGGGCCGGGTGGTCGAGGTGCGCGACGAGTACATGCCGGTGATCGACCTGGAAAAAGTCTTCGAGGTGCCGCGTTTTGATTTCGAGAACATCAGCAACATCATGGTGGTGGTCGAGGCCGAAGGTGGCCGCGTCGCGCTGCTGGTGGACGAGTTGCTGGGCCAGCAGCAGGTGGTGGTCAAGAACCTGGAGGCCAACTACCGCAAGGTGCCGGACGTGTCCGGCGCCACCATCATGGGTGACGGCCGGGTGGCGCTGATCCTGGACATCAGCACGCTGGTGCGCCGCAGCCGGCACTGATTTCGGTACACCGAACCGATGGCCCGTACCGCACGCCCCAATTCGACCCCAGAGCGACCATGAACCTGACCCTGACCCTGGCTCTGGCCCTGCGCCGATTCACCATCAGAACCCGCATGCTGGGTGCCATCGCCATGGTTATCGCGCTGCTCGTCGGGGTCGGGGGCGCTGGTTTGTGGGGTCTCAGCCAGGTCAGCGCCAGCAATGAACGGTTCATTGCCAGCACCTATGCCAGCACCGTGATGCTGGCCGAATTGCGCACGGCGATGGGCGATGTGCGCCGCTACGAAAAAGACCTGTTGATCAACTACGACAGCGCTGCGCAGCAGGCGGCCTACCGGCCGAAGTGGCAAGGCGCGGTCGATACGGTGCGGGCGCGGGCCCGCCAGCTTGCGACGGCCGGAACGCCCGCGCAGCACGACGCGGCCACGCAGATCGACGCCGGCCTGGCCGGCTATGCCGCGCTGGCCGCACCGGTGTTCAAGGCCGTTGAGGTTGGTGGCTTCAACGACGCGCCAGTGGCCAACAAGGCGATAGATCCGGCAAAGAAGCTGGCCTATGCCGCTGCTTTGCAGATCGACGCAATGGCCGCGCTGATGGCGGCACAAACCCTGTCGGCCGTGGCCGAACAACAGCAGGCGTCCCGACTCGCCTGGATGGTTTTCGCCGCAGCCCTGGCCACGGCGGTGCTGCTGGTGGTGCCGCTGACTTTGCTCAACATGTCGTCGATTTGCAGGCCGATCGACCAGGCGCGCGGACTGGCCGAGCGCATTGCAGCCGGTGACCTGTCCTCGCCACTTGCCACCGGCGGCGGCGACGAGACCGCCGGCCTGCTGGCTGCGCTGGACACGATGCAGACCTCGTTGCGGGCCATCGTCGGTCAGGTGCGTGAATCGGCCCAATCGATCCAGGTGGCCAGCGCGGAAGTGGCCGCCGGCAATACCGACCTGAGCCAGCGCACCGAGCAATCGGCCAGCAGCCTGCAGCAGACCGCCGGCTCACTCGAACAACTCACCGGCAACGTGCGCCAGAGCGCCGATGCCGCGTCTCAAGCCAACCAGCTGGCGGTGTCGGCCTCCACAGTGGCGCGGCGCGGCGGCGACGTGGTGGCCCAGGTGGTCAGCACGATGGACGAGATCAACGGCTCGTCCAAGCGCATCGCCGACATCATCGGCACGATCGACGGCATCGCCTTCCAGACCAACATCCTTGCGCTCAACGCCGCCGTGGAAGCGGCCCGCGCCGGCGAGCAGGGCCGAGGCTTTGCGGTGGTTGCCGCCGAAGTGCGCAGCCTGGCCCAGCGCAGCGCCGGGGCCGCCCGCGAGATCAAGTCCCTGATCGGCGCCAGCGTCGAGAAGGTCGAAAACGGCACCCGCCTGGTGCAGGACGCCGGCGCGACGATGGCCGAGATCGTGGCCAGCGTGCAGCGTGTGACCGACATCATCGGCGAGATCACCGCCGCCGCGGCCGAGCAAAGCGCCGGCATCGGCACCGTCAACGGGGCCGTCATTCAGCTCGACCAGATGACGCAGCAGAACGCAGCGCTGGTCGAAGAATCGGCCGCCGCCGCCGAAAGCCTGAAAGACCAGGCCCAGCGCCTGGCCGACGTGGTGGGCCGCTTCCAGCTGGGCAGCAACGCCCCGCGGGCGGCCCAAACCACAGCCGTCCCGGTTGCCCGGCCGGCGCCTCGGCACGACGGGGCTGCGCCTCTGGTGTCCGCGCAGGTCAAACCCCCGCTGCCACGCTGGACTGCACC
>JBKJKU010000195.1:0-12193 GCA_046597355.1 Aquabacterium sp. | reverse complement strand
CACCACGCTGTGCCGCGAGCTGACCAAGCAGTTCGAGACCATCGCCACGATGCTGGGCGCCGAGCTGCCGGCCTGGCTGGCCGCTGATGCCAACCGCAGCCGCGGTGAATTTGTGCTGGTGCTGCACGCCGTGCCCGCCACAGCGGTGGCCGCTGGCGCCGAGGGCCTGAGCCCCGAGGCCGAGCGCCTGCTGGGCCCGCTGCTGCGTGACCTGCCGTTGAAGCAGGCCGTGGCGCTGGCCGCCGAGCTGAGCGGCGCGCCGCGCAACGCGCTGTACGAACGTGCGCTGGCGTTGCGCCAGGCGGGCGACGGTGGCAAAAACAGCAACAACGCCGACGCCAACGCCGACGATGGCGCCTGAAACCGGCCGGCCCCACGCTGAAAAACGGCCCGAAATACGCCAACCGCAGGGTCTGCGGCCCAAACCTACAATCTGCGCATGATCTCGCGCGAACCCACCCTAGAACGCCTTGCCATCGCCCAGCAACTGCTGATCGATCCCTTCGGTCTGGACGAGGCCAAGCTTGCCGCAGCGCTGGCCGTGATCGGCGAGCACCGGGTCGATGACGCCGACCTGTACTTCCAGATCACCCGCCACGAGGGCTGGAGCCTGGAAGAGGGCATCGTCAAGAGCGGCAGCTTCTCGATCGACCAGGGTGTGGGCGTGCGTGCAGTGGCGGGTGAGAAAACCGCATTTGCCTACTCCGACGACATCTCCGAGGCCGCGCTGCTCGACGCCGCACGCACCGTGCGCTCGATTGCCGCCGCCGGCCAAAGCCGCCGCGTCAAGATCAACCGACCGCCCAAGATCGCCCGCAGCCACGCGCTGTACCTGCCGACCGACCCGATCGGCACGCTCGACAGCACGCAGAAAGTAGCGCTGCTGGAGAAGATCGAAAAAATGGCCCGTGCCCGCGACCCGCGGGTCGTGCAGGTGATGGCCGGTGTGGCCGCCGAATATGACGTGGTGCTGGTGGCGCGTGCCGACGGCACCCGCGCTGCCGACGTGCGGCCGATGGTGCGGTTGTCGATCACCGTGATCGCCGAATCCAATGGCCGGCGCGAGGTCGGCTCGGGCGGTGGCGGTGGCCGCTTCGGCCTGGGCTACTTTCAGGACGAGCAGCTCTCGCTCTACGTCGATCAGGCGGTCAATGCCGCACTGACCAACCTCGAATCCCGCCCGGCCCCGGCCGGCGTGATGACCGTTGTGCTGGGCCCGGGCTGGCCCGGCATCTTGCTGCACGAGGCCATCGGCCACGGTCTGGAGGGCGACTTCAACCGCAAGGGCTCATCGGCCTTTGCCGGCAAGATCGGCCAGCGGGTGGCGTCCAAGGGTGTCACCGTGCTGGACGACGGCACGCTGCCGAACCGGCGCGGCTCGCTCAACGTCGATGATGAGGGCCATGCCAGCCATCGCAATGTGCTGATCGAGGACGGCATTCTCAAAAGCTACATCCAGGACTCGATGAACGCCCGGCTGATGGGCGTCAAGCCCACCGGCAACGGCCGCCGCGAGAGCTACGCCCATGTGCCGATGCCGCGCATGACCAACACCTACATGCTCAACGGCGACAAGACCCAGGACGAGATCGTCGGCAGCATCAAGCGTGGGCTGTACGCCACCAACTTTGGCGGCGGGCAGGTAGACATCACCAGCGGCAAGTTCGTGTTTTCGGCCAGCGAGGCCTACTGGGTTGAGAACGGCAAGATCCTGTACCCGGTCAAGGGCGCGACCATCATCGGCAACGGCCCGGACGCGCTGACCCGCGTCAAGATGATCGGCAACGACCTGGCGCTGGACTCGGGTGTGGGCGTGTGCGGCAAAGAGGGCCAGAGCGTGCCGGTGGGCGTGGGCCAGCCGACGCTGCGCATTGACGGTCTGACGGTGGGCGGTACGGCCTGACGCGTGGCCGGGCTGCATCAGTCCGGCAGGCGCTCAACCTGTAGGCGCGGGCGCTGAGGGTCTGACGCCGACAACTCAAACCGGTAGCGCCCGGGGCGGTCGATCACCAGCCGCAGGTTGTCACCCATCGGTGCCAGCCGCACATCCTGGCCCGGGCTGATCAGACCGGCGTCCAGTCCAGCCCCCAGGTTCAACCGGTCCCAGTCGGCCGCTGCCACCTTGAACTCGACCTGGCCGGCGGCCAGCACGGCAGTCAGCCCCCAGCGGCGCTCGCCAACCGGTCTGAAGCCCAGGTCCGTGCCCCAGTGGTTCAGGCTGCCCCGTAACAGCGGCGCCGCGCCGGCATCGCTGTCCAGCGGCAACGCCACCTGCACCAGCGGCGTCGCGCGTCCATCGGCAACCCGGGCCACGCTGCGCGGACCGGCCCTGTCGGCTGGGCTGAATACCAGGTCGAAGTTGCGGTTCTCGACCGCGAACCGGGTGGCCGACAGCGGCAGCATCGGCGCGCGCTGCCAGCCACCATCACGCAGATAGGCCACACCGCCCGCCACTTCCACCGCCAGCGTCTGACCGCCGCCGCGGTACTGGCCTTCCAGCGCGGCCCACTGGGCCGGCGCCAGGTCCTGAACCACCACCTGGCGCGGTGCATAGGCCGCCCAATCCAGCTCGCGCGCGACCGCACGCACCAGGGCCTGGGCCACGGCGGTGCCGCCCTGGCCGTTGCTCATCACCACCACCGCGTGCTGGGGGCGGTGCGGGCTGGCGCTGGCCGCCAGCAGGGCTTCGTAGCCCTCGTTGAGTCCCAGGTGGCCGAACACCGGCTCTCCGGCACGGGTCTCCAGCACCCAGCCCAGGCCGTAGCCGCCGGGCTGCGGTGTCAGCATCTGCCGCGCCGTTGCCGGTGTCAGCAGGGGTGCCGGGCGGCCGGCCAGACTGTCCTGCAGCGCAGCGGCCACGCGGCCCAGGTCGGACGGTGTGGTCCACAGGCCGGCAGCGGCCAGCTCGGGATAGACATGCCAGCGGCCCGGTATCGGCCGGCCTTGGCGGTGGCCGCTGGCAGCGTTCAGCGCGGCCAGCCCCTGCAGAGGTTGCTCGAAGCTGCTGTGGCCCATCGCCAACGGCGCCAGCACCGCCGATTGCATCCAGGCGGCAAATGGCAAGCCGGCGCGCTCGCTCATCAGCGCCTGCAGCAGCACATAGCCGCCGCCCGAGTACCTCGCCTGCTGACCCACCGGCCCGTCCACGCGCACCGCCGGCGTGTTGGCCGGTGCACCGCCGGCAAGCACCTGGGCGGTGCTGGGCAGCGGCTGACCCGCCGCATAACCCGGGAATCCCGACACCGACAGCCCCGCCGTGTGGCTGAGCAACTGGCGCGGCGTGATCGGGGCAGGTGCCACCCATCCGGGCACGGCCTGGCCAATGTCGGCATCCAGCGCCAGCCGGCCGTCTTCGGACAGCAGCATCGCGCCCAAGGCTGTCACGGGTTTGGAGATTGACGCCGCCTGGAACAAGGTGCGGGTATCGACCGTCCCGCCGACGGCCGCATCGCGCAGGCCCCAAGCCCGAGCCCAGGCCAGTTGACCGTCACGGAACACCGCCACGCTGACCGCCGGCACACCGGCGGCGGCCATGCGGGCTTGCAGGCTTTGCGGCCGGCTGTGCTGGGTCACAATCGCCTCCGGCAGGTTGGCAACGACCCGCGCGATCAAAGACGCGTCATCGGATGGCGTGGGCTGGGCCACAGCAACCGTGGCCGCCGCCGCCACCGCAGCGCAGGACAGGGCAAGGAGGGCTCGCAACATGGGGGGATGGATGTCCGGGTCTGTTTGGCAGCAACTGCCATGGTGGCACAGCACCGGCACGGCATGACGCCCGCCCTGCAAAGCGCCTGTGGCGCTGCACCCGGGCGGTGCAGCTGCTGGTGGCCCGGCGATGCCGCTTGCATGCCGTCGGCTTGCTTGCACCGCCGCACTGCCGAAGCCGGTCGCACGCCGGTGGGCCGATGACCGAGGCACGCGTACCGGTGACTGCCGTCACGCTTGGCGACATCGAGCAAGCCGTTGCTCGGCTGGCAGGTCATGTGCTGGACACCCCGTTTGTCGAATCCAAGACGCTGTCGCAGATCACCGGCGCGCAGGTTTTCCTCAAATTCGAGAACCTGCAGTTCACCGCGTCCTTCAAAGAGCGCGGCGCGCTCAACAAGCTGGCCGCGCTGCTGGCGTCCGGTGCCACGCCGCGCGGGGTGATCGCGGCGTCTGCCGGCAACCACGCCCAGGGCGTGGCCCACCATGCACAGCGGCTGGGGCTGCGTGCGGTGATCGTGATGCCGGTGCTCACACCCACCGTCAAGGTCGAGCGCACCCGCGGGTTTGGCGCCGAGGTGGTGCTGCACGGCCACGGTTTCGACGAGGCCCGCGCCCACGCGCTGACGCTGGCGGCCGAACAGGGCCTGACCTTCATCCACCCTTTCGACGATCCGCTGGTGATCGCCGGTCAGGGCACGCTGGGCCTGGAGATGCTGCGGGTGCAACCCGACCTGGACACGCTGGTGATCGCGATCGGCGGCGGCGGGCTGATCAGCGGCATCAGCGTGGCAGCGCGGGCGCTGCGGCCAGACATTGAAATCATCGGTGTGCAGGCCACCCGCTTTCCGGCGATGTTCAACCTGGCCAAAGGCACTGACCTGCCGATCGGCGCCAGCACCATCGCCGAGGGCATTGCCGTGGCCCAGCCCGGGCAGATCACCCGGCACATCGTCACGGCGCAGGTGGACGATCTGGTGCTGGTGGACGAGGGCGACATCGAACAGGCGGTGCTGATGCTGCTGGAGATCGAAAAGACCCTGGTCGAAGGCGCCGGCGCGGCCGGTCTGGCGGCGCTGCTGAAAGAACCGGCACGCTATGCCGGCAAGCGGGTGGGGCTGGTGCTGTGCGGTGGCAATATCGACCCGCTGCTGCTGGCGTCGATCATCGAGCGCGGCATGGTGCGTGCCGGCCGGCTGGCGCGTATCCGCGTCGGTGCACGCGACGCACCGGGTGTGCTGGCGCGCATCACCACCGTCGTGGCCGAAGCCGGCGCCAACATCGACGAGGTGCATCACCAGCGCGCGTTTTCGTCGCTGTCGGTGCAGAGCGTGGAGGTGGAGCTGGTGCTGCAAACCCGCAATCCGGCGCATGTGCGCGAGGTGGTCGACCGGCTGCAGGCGGCCGGGTTCGAGGCCAATGCGGGTTGATCGCGCGTCATCGGGCCGTCAGCGGCTGCGTGCTACATTTCGCCTCATGTGTTCGTCGCGATTTTTCTTTGCGTATTTTTGGTTCTCGCCCCTGACCGGCGGCTTGAGAGGCAATCGCGCGTAAGCAAGAAGCGACCCGAACAAACCAACCGCCGGCAGCCCCGGCGGTTTTTTTTCGTCCTGACCCTCCACCCCGTTCATCCCTTTGACCCCCAGGAGCAAACCATGGCCCCCAAATCGCCCAGCCACCCCAGCGCCGCCCATGCCGGCAGCGAAACGGGCTTTGGCTACGCCTTGAGCGAAAAGACCAGCGAGACCGATGACCAACGCATCGAGGAGGTGACGCCGCTGCCGCCGCCCGAGCACCTGATCCGGTTCTTCCCGATTGCCGGCACGCCAGTGGAAAAGCTGGTGTCCGCCACCCGCCGCAACGTGCGCCGCATCCTCGACGGCCAGGACGACCGGCTGCTGGTGGTAATCGGCCCCTGCTCGATCCACGACCCCGCGGCGGCGTTGGACTACGCGCGCAAGCTGAAGCTTGAGCGCGAAAAGTACGCCGACACGCTGGAGATCGTGATGCGGGTCTATTTCGAGAAGCCCCGCACCACCGTCGGCTGGAAGGGCTTGATCAACGACCCGTACCTGGACGAGAGCTACCGCATCCACGAGGGCCTGCGCATCGCCCGACAGCTGCTGGTCGACATCAACCGCCTGGGCGTGCCGGCCGGGGTGGAGTTTCTCGACGTCATCAGCCCGCAGTACATCGGTGACCTGATTGCCTGGGGCGCGATAGGCGCGCGCACCACGGAGAGCCAGGTGCACCGCGAACTGGCTTCGGGCCTGTCGGCGCCGATCGGCTTCAAGAACGGCACCGACGGCAACCTGAAGATCGCCACCGACGCGATCCAGGCTGCCGCACGGCCGCACCATTTTTTGTCGGTGCACAAGAACGGCCAGGTGGCAATCGTCCAGACCAAGGGCAACACCGACTGCCACGTCATCCTGCGGGGCGGCAAGGCGCCGAACTTTGACGCCGCAAGCGTGGCTGCGGCCTGCGACGAGTTGAAGGCCGCCAAGCTGCCCTGCCAGCTGATGATCGACTGCAGCCACGCCAACAGCAGCAAGCAGCACCAGCGTCAGATCGACGTGGCCCGCGACATTGGCAGCCAGATGGCCGCCGGCAACCGCTGCATCGTCGGCGTGATGGTGGAAAGCCACCTGTTGGGCGGGGCGCAGAAGTTCAGTGCCGGCAAAGACGATCCGGCCAAGCTGACCTATGGCCAGAGCATTACCGACGCCTGCATTGGTTGGGACGACTCGCTGGGCGTGCTGCAAGGCCTGAGCGACGCGGTGCTGGCCCGCCGCCAGCGGTAAATACCACGACAGCCAGCGTCGGCGCGGCGCAACAGCACCCCCCCGCTTAGACGCACCACCCCACCCGTTTGGGGTGGGGTGTCAGCCTGGCGGCGCTTTCAAACGTTATTCTGGGGTATTCCCGTATGCGCCATCTTTGCGCTACCCCAGCGCCGCCATGAACACCGCCACCTTTACCGACCTGCAGCAGCTGCCCGACCTGGTCGTGATCATCGACTTCAAATGGTTGATGGCCGGTGAGGGCGTGCGGGTGCATGTCGAGCGGCTCCAGTGTGACCGCGACTACGCAGCCGTCTGCCTGGGGCAGGGTGCGGCATCGCACATCCCGGCCCTGCGCGATTGCGCCCAGCGCCTGGCCCGACTGCTGAAGATCACGCTGCCAGCGCCCTGAGGCCGGTGTTTGCCAGTCGGTTATCGGTCGGCCGCTGGCGTCCCGGCGCCACTCGGCGGCCGGGCCGGCGCGGTCAGCTGTTGATCCGTTGCTGATCGGACGGTAGGTCCGGGGTCGCCGCGTCGGCCGGGCTGTCCTGCACCTCGGACTGCGCCGCCAGCCGCTCGCTGCGCCAGTACACGTCATCGCCGCCCAGGCCGTCCAGATTGGCCCGGTTGAGCACACGGGCCAGCACAAACAGAAGGTCGGACAGCCGGTTCAAATACAGCCGCGGCGCGTCGTTGACCGCCTCTTGCGCGCCCAAGGCCACCACCGCACGCTCGGCACGGCGCGCCACGGTGCGGCTGACATGGGCCAGCGCGGCACTGCGGGTGCCGGCCGGCAGGATGAATTCGGCCAGCCGGGGTAACGCCGCGTTGTAGTGCGCCAGCGCGTCGTCCAGACGGGCCACCGCGCTGTCCTTGAGCAGGCTGTAGCCGGGGATGCACAGCTCGCCGCCCAGATTGAACAGCTCATGCTGGATCACCACCAGCAACTCACGCACATCGGCCGGCAGGGGGTCGGCCAGCAGCACACCCAGGCCGGAGTTGAGCTCGTCCACGTCGCCCATGGCCTGCACCCGCAGGTGGTCCTTGGGCACGCGGGTGCCGTCACCGAGGCCGGTGCTGCCGTCATCTCCGGTTCGGGTGGCAATCTGGGTGAGGCGGTTGGCCATGCGGGTTACTCCTGGTGCGGGCGGGCAAAGCACTGGATGTTGCCTGAACCCTGCAGCCCGGTGCGGCGGGCCAGGTGCCACCCCAGCGCTGCCAGGGTAGTCCTCTGCAAGCTGTGGTCGAACCGCGTTGAGGGCCGCCCGGCGCGGCAGTGCCCACCCCGGCTCGGCCTGCGGCTGCCGCCAGTGCGCCACGTCAGGACGGCGCCGCGCCGTCGGCCAGCGACAGCGCGGCCTCCAGCAGGGGCTTGGCCCAGTCGGGCGTGCGCTTCAGGGCCTCGGCATCGACCGGGCCGATGAAGCGGCCGGCCACCATCTCGGCCAGCAGCAGCGGATCGGGGACCGGCTCGCCGGCCGCCACGTCGTGGCTGTTGTCGTAGACCTGCAAGTGCGCCAGATGCGGCAGCAGCCGGATCAGGTTGGCCATCGAGCTGTGCCAGCGCGCACGGATCGTCGCCTCGGGGATGCTGTGCCCGCCGGCCGCGGCGCGGGCCTTGACGCGGGCGACATGTTGCTCCGGCGTGGCCAGGCCGCAGTACCAGACCATCACATCATGGCTGCGCGCCGCCGCCGCTATCCGCGCCACCAGCGTCTTGCCGCCCAGGGTGGTCTCGAGAGCGTGGTTGCGGCCTTGTAAAACCGCCTCGTCCAGACGCCGCAGGCCCTCGTTCCAGGCCTGGGCGTTGGCATCGTCCTGGCTGCAGCCGCTGCTGTCCATCAGTGCCCGTGCAAAGCTGTCGGGGTTGAACCAGTTCAGTCCGGCCTGCACCAGCACATGGCCGCCGATGGAACTCTTGCCGGCACCGTTGACCCCGGCCAGCACAAACAGGACCGGTCGGCCCACCTCAGCCGATGTCGCCAGCCTTGACCACGCCGTTCAGGCGGACCGGAGCGCGCATCAGGCCGCGCAGGCGGTCGGCGGCGTCCGGTGCATCCAGGGCCGCCAGGCGCTCGTCGAAACGGCGGCGCAACGCGTCCAGCGCCGGATCACCCCGCGACGCCGCCTCGCGCAAGGCCATCACGATGGCGCCGTACTCGTGCGTTGACAGGATCACCGCCTCAGGCGCGTTGTGGTTGGTGACCACCACTTTGCCCACCCGGCCCACGGTCTTCATCAGCCCTCGCCACCCTTGCTTCTTGACGTCGGTGGCCGGCGTGCGGGGCAGATCTTCCAGCGCCTCTATCGTCATCGGCAAGCTCACGTCGTCACTCCGTTGGTCCAGATGGGGCAAATATACCCATTTTTCCAATTGTGTGCGGTTTGCCCTCCCGCCACGCCGCAGACTTTTGCCGAGTGTCGTCATCCAGGCCGGTGCTGCGGTCGTCTCCGGTGCGGTTAGCTCCGGACAAAGCCGGATACATGTTGCCGTACGCCTTACGTTAACCAGATTGCGGGCCCGACAGTTTTAGCGTTTAATTTCTGTCTGTTTCGTCGAAACTGACCGGTTTCCTTTCACTCGAACACTGTCAAGACAGGCCTCCTCATGATCAAGACCCCACGCCGATCCCTCGTCACTGCCCTCGCCGCCGGACTGGCGATCATCGGCTTCTCCACCGTTGCGCTTGCCACGCACTCCTGGGGCGGCTACCACTGGGCGCGGACAACGCCCCAGTTCACGTTGAAGCTTGGCAACAACATGACGACCGCCGACTGGCGGGCGCACCTCACCCAGACCTCAAGTGACTGGAATTCTGGCAATAGCGCTGTCCTGACGGCCATCGTCGCCGGCACCGCGGGCAAACGCTGCTCGATGGTCGCCGGCACCACGCAGGTCTGCAACGGCACCTACGGCAACAACGGCTGGCTCGGCCTGGCGTCGATCAACCTCAGCGGCGGCACGCACATCACGCAGGGTTCGGCGAAGATGAACGACACCTACTTCAACACCGCCACCTACAACAACCCGAACGAGCGGCTGCACGTCGTCTGCCAGGAGGTGGCACACACCTTCGGGCTCGAGCACCAGTCGACCAACGGCAGCTCGCAGAACTCGTGCATGGACTACTTCTCGAATACTGGCGCCAACGCGACCAGCACCTTCAGCACTAAGCCGAACGCTCACGATTTCGCCCAGCTGAACACAATTTACGCCCACCTCGACAGCATCAGCACCGTGCAACTGCTGGCGGCAGAGGTTGCCGCGATGAGCCGGGGCCCGGGCTCGGCCAACCGCGACATCAGTGACGATCCGCAGAGCTGGGGCCAACTTGTTCGGCAATCGGCGAATGGCCGCAGCTCGTACTACGAGCGGGAAAACGGCGATGGCTCGAAGAACGTGACCCATGTCTTCTGGACGCTTGAGGCGGCAGCACGCTGCCCAGGTTGCGATCACCGCCACGACCGCTGATCGGCAGGGCTGACAGCCACCGGTCTGGGGCGCCCACCCGCGCCACAGACCGGCACCCGAAGCGCAGCCCAGCGGCAGGGCGTCCCTGAGCGGCCGGGTCACCCTGAGTGGCCCGTTTGTCCGGTCACCGGCCCGCACCGCCCGCCCGCCCGCCCGGCCTGCCTGCCTGCCTGCCAAACGTCATACCATCACGGTTTGCCGCCCGGCCGGCGGCGCGTTTGCCGGAGACCCCCATGAACGCCACCCTGCCCGCCCACCTGCTCGCGGTAGAGCGCCGCCCGGTGCCCGCCGAGATGATCGACGCGCTGAAAGCCCGGTTTGGCGCCCGCTGCAGCACCGCGCAGGCCGTGCGCGAGCAGCACGGCCGTGACGAGTCGCCGTTTGAGGTGGCGCCGCCCGACGCAGTGGTGTTTGCCGAAAGCACCGAGGAGGTGAGCGAGGTGCTGGTGCTGGCCGATCACTACGCCGTGCCGGTGATCGCGTTTGGCGTCGGCTCGTCGCTGGAAGGTCATTTGCTGGCGGTGCAAGGCGGTATCAGCATCGATGTGTCGCGCATGAACAAAGTGCTGCGCATCAACGATGAGGACCTGACCGTCACCGTGCAGCCAGGGGTCACCCGCAACCAGTTGAACAACGAGATCCGCCACACCGGGCTGTTCTTCCCGATCGACCCCGGCGCGGACGCGTCGCTGGGCGGCATGGCGGCCACCCGGGCCAGTGGCACCAATGCCGTGCGCTACGGCACGATGCGCGAGAACGTGCTGGCGCTGCAGGTGGTGACCGCCACCGGCGAGGTGATCCGCACCGGCACCCGGGCCAAGAAGTCCAGCGCCGGCTACGACCTGACCCGGCTGATGGTGGGCAGCGAGGGCACGCTGGGCATCATCACCGAGGTCACGGTCAAGCTCTACCCGCAACCTGAATCGGTGTCAGCAGCGATCTGCCACTTTCCCAGCATCGATGCGGCCGTCAAGACCACCATCCAGATCATCCAGTTGGGGGTGCCGATTGCGCGTTGCGAGCTGCTGGACGCCAACGCGGTGCGGGCCGTCAACCAGCACGACAAGCTGTCGCTGCGCGAGGCACCGATGTTGCTGATGGAGTTCCACGGCAGCGCAGCCAGCGTGGCCGAGCAAGCCCAAGTGGTGCAGGACGTGGCACGTGAGCACGGCGGCGAGAACTTTGAGTGGGCCACCACGCCCGAGGAGCGCACCCGGCTGTGGACGGCCCGCCACCGGGCCTACTTTGCCGGCATGTCCTCGCACCCGGGCTGCCGCACCGTGACCACCGACACCTGCGTGCCGATCTCACGCCTGGCCGAATGCATTGACCTGGCGGTGCGCGAGGTGGATGAGGCCGGCCTGCCGTACTACATCGTCGGCCATGTCGGCGACGGCAATTTCCACATCGCCTACCTGATCGACCCTACCCAGCCCGCGCAGCGCGAGACCGCCGAGCGGCTGAACGAGCAACTGGTGCACCACGCGCTCAAGCTCGAAGGCACCTGCACCGGCGAGCACGGCATCGGCCTGCACAAGCAGGGCTTCCTGATCGACGAGACCGGGCTGGCCACGGTGCAGATGATGCGGGTGCTCAAGCGCGCGCTGGACCCGAAAAACATCCTGAACCCGGGCAAGATCTTTGCGCTGTGAGGGCACGGTGACCGCGCGGTGAGGGCGCGGTGAAGGGTCGGTCGTGACCGCTTGGCGCGCTGGGGCGGTCAGGCGGCAGCGGCCAGCGGCGCGGCGCGCTGTGTCAGCCACTGGCCCAGCGCATCCGCCTCCAGCGGTTTGGCCCAGAGGTAGCCCTGGCCCCGGTCGCAGTGCAGGCGGCGCATCAGCGCGGCTTGGCCCTCGGTCTCGATGCCCTCGGCCACGGTGTTCATGCCCAGGGTCTTCGCCACCCGGATCGTGGCTTCGATCAGCACCCGGTGGTAGTCGCTGGTCTCGGCATGCATCACAAATGAGCGGTCGATCTTGACCGTGTCCACCGGCAACTGGTGCAGGCAGGCCAGCGACGAATAGCCGGTACCAAAGTCATCCAGCGCGATGCGGATGCCCATGGCCTTGAGCTCGCGCAGCTTGGCGCGGGCGTTGTCGTCTTGCGCGGCCAGGCTTTCGGTCACCTCCAGCTGCAGGTGCCCGGCCGCCAGCTGGCTGTCGATCAGGCAGCGTTGCACCTCGGCAATCAGGCCAGGCATGCGCAACTGCACCGGTGACAGGTTGACCGCCAG
>JBKJKU010000394.1:0-4802 GCA_046597355.1 Aquabacterium sp. | reverse complement strand
TCGCTCTCGGTCAGGGTCTGGCGTGGCTTCAAAGGTGTGAGGCCAGGCTCAAGCACAATGTACTGCTCGAAATACAGCACCCGCTCAACTTCCTTCAATTGCATGTCGAGCAGCAGCGCGATGCGCGATGGCAGCGACTTCAGAAACCAGATGTGGGCGACAGGTGCAGCCAGCTCGATATGGCCCATGCGCTCGCGCCGCACCTTTGACAGGGTGACTTCCACGCCGCACTTTTCGCAGATGATGCCTTTGTACTTCATGCGCTTGTATTTGCCGCACAGGCATTCGTAATCCTTCACCGGCCCGAAAATCCGGGCGCAGAAAAGCCCGTCACGCTCCGGCTTGAAAGTCCGGTAGTTGATGGTCTCGGGCTTTTTCACTTCACCGAAGGACCACGAGCGGATCTTTTCCGGCGAGGCAATGCCGATCTTGATCGCGTCGAAGTGTTCGTCGGGCGTGAACTGCCGAAACAGGTCCAGTAAACCTTTCATGTATTTCTCCTGTACCTAAGTCGATCAGTTGCGTTCGAGTTCCATGTCGATGCCCAAGGAGCGAATCTCCTTGACCAGGACATTGAACGATTCCGGCATGCCGGCTTCGATGGCGTGTTCGCCCTTGACGATGCTCTCGTAGACCTTGGTGCGGCCGTTCACGTCGTCGGACTTGACCGTCAGCATCTCTTGCAGGATGTAGGCTGCGCCATAGGCCTCCAGCGCCCAGACCTCCATCTCGCCAAAGCGCTGGCCACCGAACTGGGCCTTGCCGCCCAGCGGCTGCTGGGTGACCAGGCTGTACGGGCCCGTCGAGCGGGCGTGCATCTTGTCGTCCACCAGGTGGTGCAGCTTGAGCACGTGCATGTAGCCGACCGTCGTGGGCCGCTCAAAGGCCTCGCCGGTGCGGCCGTCGCACAGCTGGGCCTGGGTGCGGGTGGACGTCAACCCCTTCTTGGCCGCAATGTCGTCCGGGTAGGCCAGCTTGAGCATCGCGCGGATCTCGGCCTCCTTGGCGCCGTCGAAAACCGGCGTCGCAAACGGCACACCCTTGGTCAGCTCGCCCGCCATCTCGATGATCTCGTCATCGCTGAGCAGGTCGATGTTCTCGGTCTTGCCGCCGGACTGGTTGTACAGCTCGTCAAAGAACTTGCGCAACTCCGCCACCCGGGCATGGCCCTGCAGCATGTCGCCGATACGCTGGCCAATGCCCTTGCCGGCCCAACCCAGGTGCACTTCCAGTACCTGGCCCACGTTCATGCGCGAAGGCACGCCCAGCGGGTTCAGCACGATGTCGCACGGCGTGCCATCGGCCATATAGGGCATGTCCTCGACCGGCACGATCTTGGACACCACGCCCTTGTTGCCGTGGCGCCCGGCCATCTTGTCGCCAGGCTGCAAGCGGCGTTTGACGGCCAGGTAGACCTTGACCATCTTCAGCACACCCGCAGGCAGCTCGTCGCCCTGGGTCAGCTTCTTGCGCTTTTCCTCGAACATCAGATCGAAGCTGTGGCGCGTCTGCTCCAGCGAGTTCTTGATCGACTCGAGCTGGTTCGCCACGTCGTCCTCGGACGGGCGGATGTCGAACCAGTGGTACTTCTCGACCGAGGTGAGGTAGGCCTTGTCGATGACCGTGCCCTTGGCAATCTTCTGCGGACCGCCGTTGGCGCTCTTGCCGATCAGGATCTTCTCGATACGGTCGAATGCATCGGCTTCAACGATGCGGAGCTGGTCGTTCAGGTCAAGCCGGAAGCGCTTCAACTCGTCGTCGATGATCTGCTGCGCGCGCTTGTCGCGCTGGATGCCTTCGCGGGTGAAGACCTGCACGTCGATAACCGTGCCGTTGGTGCCCTGGTCCACCCGCAATGAGGTGTCTTTCACGTCGCTGGCTTTCTCGCCAAAGATGGCGCGAAGCAGCTTTTCCTCAGGCGTCAGCGTGGTCTCGCCTTTGGGCGTGACCTTGCCGACCAGCACATCGCCTGGCGTCACTTCAGCACCGACATAGACGATGCCCGACTCGTCCAGGCGGTTGAGCTGCTGCTCGCTCAGGTTCGGGATGTCGCGGGTGATTTCTTCGCTGCCCAGCTTGGTGTCGCGGGCCATCACCACCAGTTCCTCGATGTGGATCGAGGTGTAGCGGTCTTCGGCAACGACACGCTCACTGATCAGGATCGAATCTTCGAAGTTGTAACCGTTCCAGGGCATGAAGGCGACCAGCATGTTCTGGCCCAGCGCCAGCTCACCCAGGTCGGTCGATGCACCGTCGGCCACCACGTCGCCCGCCGCCACATGGTCACCCCGGCGCACGATGGCGCGCTGGTGGATGTTGGTGTTCTGGTTCGAGCGCTGGTACTTGATCAGGTTGTAGATGTCGACTCCGACCTCACCCGCCACCGTTTCTGCATCATTGACACGGATCACGATGCGGTTGGTGTCGACGTAATCGACGATGCCGCCGCGGCGCGACGTCACCACCGTGCCGGAGTCAACCGCTGCTACCCGCTCAACGCCGGTACCGACCAGCGCCTTCTCAGGGCGCAACACCGGCACAGCCTGGCGCTGCATGTTGGCGCCCATCAGCGCGCGGTTGGCGTCGTCGTGCTCCAGGAACGGTACCAAGGATGCGGCCACCGAGACGATCTGCGCAGGAGCCACGTCCATGTACTGGATGCGCTCCGGCGAGGTCAGCACCGACTCACCAGCCTCACGCGCCGAGACCAGCTCATCAGTCAGCGTGCCGTCGTCACCCAGCGAGGCATTGGCCTGGGCGATGACGTACTTGCCTTCTTCGATCGCCGACAGGTAGTCGATCTGGTCGGTGACCTTGCCATCACCCACCCGGCGGTACGGCGTCTCCAGGAAGCCGTATTCGTTCAGGCGGGCGTACAGCGCCAGCGAGTTGATCAGGCCAATGTTCGGGCCTTCAGGGGTTTCGATCGGGCAAACCCGGCCATAGTGGGTCGGGTGCACGTCGCGCACCTCGAAGCCGGCACGCTCACGCGTCAAGCCGCCCGGGCCCAGCGCCGAGACACGCCGCTTGTGCGTGATCTCGGACAACGGATTGGTCTGGTCCATGAACTGCGACAACTGCGAGGCACCAAAAAACTCCTTCAACGCCGCGGAAATCGGCTTGGAGTTGATCAGGTCATGCGGCATCAGCGCGTCGGTCTCGGCCTGGCCGAGACGCTCCTTGACGGCTTTTTCGATCCGCGCCAGGCCCGAGCGGTACTGGTTTTCAGCCAGTTCGCCCACGCAACGCACACGCCGGTTGCCGAGGTGGTCGATGTCATCGACCTCACCGCGGCCATTGCGCAGCTCCACCAGGATCTTGACGACGTCAAGGATGTCCTCGTTGTTCAGCGTCATCGCGCCTTCGGGCATGTCGCGGCCAACGCGGGCGTTGAACTTCATGCGGCCCACGCGCGACAGGTCGTAGGTGTCCTCGTTGTAGAACAAGCGGCCAAACAGGGCTTGCACGGCGTCTTCGGTCGGCGGCTCGCCGGGGCGCATCATGCGGTAGATCGCCACGCGCGCCGCCAGCTCATCGGCTGTTTCGTCAGCGGCCAGAGTCTGGCTGATGTAGGCGCCTTGGTCCAACTCGTTGGTGAACAGGCACTGGATGTCCTTGACGCCTGCCGCGCGCAGCTTTTTCAGCAGCAGGTCGGTCAGCTCTTCGTTGGCCTTGGCGATGATCTCGCCGGTGTCGGCGTCCACCATGTTGCGGGCAACGATACGGCCCACCACGTAATCCTCGGGCACCGACACAAACTGCGTGCCGTTGGTCTCGAGCGAGCGCACATGGCGTGCCGTGATGCGCTTGTCTTTCTCGACAACAACCTTGCCGTCCTTGTCGGTGATGTCGAAACGCGCCACTTCGCCTTTCAGGCGGTCAGGCACGAACTCCATTTGCGCACCGACGTCCATCAGCCGGAAGCTGTCGAAGTCGAAAAAGTTGGCCAGGATCGCTTCCGGGTTCAGGCCGATGGCCTTGAGCAGAATCGTCACCGGCATCTTGCGGCGGCGATCGACACGGAAGTACAGGATGTCCTTGGGGTCGAACTCGAAGTCCAGCCAGGAGCCACGGTACGGAATGATGCGCGCTGAGAACAGCAGCTTGCCCGAACTGTGGGTCTTGCCCTTGTCATGCTCGAAGAACACGCCCGGAGAGCGGTGCAACTGGCTGACGATGACCCGCTCGGTGCCGTTGACGATGAACGAGCCGTAGTCGGTCATGAGCGGCACTTCGCCCATGTAGACCTCTTGCTCCTTGATCTCCTTGACCACCTTGGCCGGCGATGACTCGCGGTCATAGATGATCATTTGCAGCTTGGCACGCACGGCAGCGGCGAAAGTCAGGCCGCGTTGCTGGCATTCCCGCACGTCAAAGGGCGGCTTCGCGATGTTGTACTCAATGAACTTCATCTCGACCATGTTGTTGTGCGACACGATCGGGAAAGCCGAGAGAAACGCCGCCTGCAGACCTTCAGGCTTGCGCTTGGAGGGCGGCAGTTCTTTTTGCAGGAAGGCCACATAGGCCTCCCGCTGCATGGTCAAAAGGTACGGAACGCTCAAAACGTTCGCGCGTTTGCCGAAGCTTTTGCGGATACGCTTGCGTTCGGTATAGCTGTAGGGGGTTGCTTGCGCCATGGAAACTCCGTGTCGATGACGCAGGCCCGGGCAAGCTTGCGTCTCGTCGGCGACTGGCACCGGGCATCCGTCCCGCCCTCACACGGTGAGGCGAAACGTCCCGAAGCTTGGTGGCTGGCCACTACCAGCCGCTGGCGGACAACCCCGGCGTTGCACCGGAGTCCG
>JBKJKU010000358.1:0-7934 GCA_046597355.1 Aquabacterium sp. | reverse complement strand
CGGAAATCGCGCACGCGCGGCAGGGCAACGGTGACGAAGCGGTCGAGGAACTCGAACATCTGGACGCCGCGCAGCGTGACCATGCAACCGATAGCCAAGTTCTCGCGAATCTTGAACCCAGCAATAGGCTTGCGTGACTTGGTCACCACCGGCTTCTGGCCAGCAATCTTGGTCAGGTCACTGACGGCGTGGTCCATGACCTTCTTGTCGGCGACCGCCTCGCTCACGCCCATGTTGAGCGTGATCTTGGTCAGGCGCGGCACTTGCATTGCCGACTTGTAGCCGAACTTCGCAACCAGGTCAGGAACGACCTTTTCGCGGTAAAACTGTTGCAGACGAGCCATGTGGATCCCCAGTCTTCCTTGGCCTTAGGCCTTGATCTCTTCGCCGGTGGACTTGTAGATACGCACTTTCTTGCCGTCAGCAAGAATCTTTGCGCCTACACGGTCACCTTTGCCCGTCGCGGCGTTGTAGATCGCGACATTGGATTGGTTGATCGGCATCGTCTTGTCGACAACGCCACCCGTCGTACCCTTCATCGGGTTCGGCTTCACATGTTTTTTAACCATGTTGATGCCTTCGACGATGACGTGGCCATCATCGACACGCGACGCTACGGCGCCCCGCTTGCCCTTGTCACGGCCAGTCAAAACGATGACTTGGTCGCCTTTGCGAATCTTGTTCATGGCTCTTGAGTCCTTTGGCTAGATGCGGCCAGGTGCTTACAGCACTTCCGGCGCCAGCGACACGATCTTCATGAAGCGCTCGGTGCGCAACTCGCGCGTGACCGGGCCGAAGATGCGGGTGCCGATCGGCTCGAGCTTGGCGTTCAGCAGGACGGCGGCATTGCCGTCGAACTTGACCAGTGAACCGTCCGGGCGGCGAACGCCCTTGGCGGTGCGCACAACAACGGCGCTGTAAACCTCGCCCTTTTTGACGCGACCACGCGGCGCGGCCTCTTTGATCGACACCTTGATGATGTCGCCAATACCGGCATACCGACGCCGCGAGCCACCGAGCACCTTGATGCACATGACCGACTTGGCGCCAGTGTTGTCAGCGACGTCGAGTCGCGATTGCATTTGGATCATTTGTGTCCCCAACTTGTCCCGTCTCGGCAAGTGCGCCCGTCAGGCACACACCACACAAGTCGGTCAGTCTTGGGCCCGTCAATCCGGTGCGCATCACGTGGTGCACACCCTCTTGTTTGGGCGGATCCGGAAAGTTGCTTGAAGCGATTGCCTAAGCGGTGTTTCCGGCGAAGCGTAGATTATGGACGGCAATCAAAGCGCGTGTCAAGCGCTGTTGCCGTAATTGCCCGGGGTGCGGCCAGCGCGCCCGGTTCAGCCCAGCGGGTTCAAGCGTGTTGCGCCTTGGCCTGGCCGAGCATCGTCTCGGCATCACTGACCTCAAACTTGCCCGGCGCTTCGACGTTGAGCGACTTGACGACTCCGTCAACCACGAGCATCGAGTAGCGGTTGCTGCGCAAGCCCATGCCACGCGCGGTCAAATCAAGTGTCAAGCCAATGGCCTTGGTGAAGTCAGCACTGCCATCGGCCATCATGCGCACCTTGCCAAGCGTGTGCTGTTCCCGACCCCAAGCGCCCATCACAAACGCGTCGTTGACTGACACGCACCAGATTTCATCCACACCAGCGGACTTGAGCGCATCGGCGTTGGCAACATAGCTGGGCACGTGCTTGGCCGAACAGGTGGGTGTGTACGCACCCGGCAGTGCAAAAAGCGCGATGGTCTTGCCGCTGCTGGCCGCTGCGATGTCGAAGCTGTTCGGGCCGATGGCGCAGCCATTTCCTTCAATCTCGACGAATTCATTGAGTGCGCCGGCTGGCAGCTTGTCGCCTACTTTGATCATGTTGATGTCCTTGGTATGTTCGGAGGTGGCCATAACGGGCCGGCAAGTGCCAACGGTTGCGAACGGGCAACACGTCGAGTTCGGCTCGACGCCACAACGGAAAACGGCCGGACGCCAGTATCCCAGCGTTCCGACCGTTTGGTACCGGAGCCGGGCAGCAAAGCCCCGCCCCAGTGCGGCTTAAACCAAGCCCGCCTTTTGCAGCAATCGTGTCACTACCCAGGACTTGGTCTTGCTGATCGGCCGACCTTCGGCGATCTCGACCTTGTCACCGGTGTGGTACTCACCCTTTTCGTCATGCGCCTGGTACTTGCGTGAGCGGCCGACAATCTTGCCGTACAGCTCATGCGTGACGCGGCGCTCGACGAGCACGGTGACAGTCTTGTTGCGCTTGTCGCTGACCACCCGGCCCACGAGGGTACGGGTGTTCTTGGCGGCGGGCGCTGCGACAACAGCGGCTTGCGGTGCTGCAGAAACTTCAACAGCGCTGGTGTGGGCTTCGCTCACTTGGCGGCTCCCTTCTTCTTCTCGGCCAGGATGGTCTTGGCACGAGCGATGTCACGGCGGGTTTCGCCCAGCGTGTTGTGGTTGGTCAACTGTTGCGTGGCCTTTTGCATGCGCAGGCCGAAGTGGGCCTTCAAGAGGTCGGTGACCTCTTTTTCGAGGCCAGCAACGTCCTTGGCGCGGAGATCTGATGCTTTGGTCATGGTTTGCCCCGTGTTCATGCGCCGAGCATGCGCGTGACGAACGTGCAACGCAGCGGCAGCTTGGCAGCCGCGAGCGTGAACGCCTCGCGGGCCAGCGCTTCCGGCACGCCGTTCAGTTCGTAGAGCACCTTGCCTGGCGTGATCTCAGCCACGTAGTATTCCGGGTTGCCCTTGCCGTTACCCATCCGCACTTCTGCGGGCTTTTGGGAGATCGGCTTGTCCGGAAAGATGCGGATGAAGATGCGGCCACCACGCTTGATGTGACGCGAGATCGCCCGGCGAGCGGCTTCGATCTGGCGGGCCGTGATGCGGCCGCGTTCGGTGGCCTTGAGACCAAATTCACCAAACGACACATTAGCGCCACGGGTAGCGACACCCGTGTTGCGGCCTTTTTGTTCCTTGCGGAATTTTCGACGTGCTGGTTGCAGCATGTTTGTAACTCCTTATGCAGCGCCGGTGCCAGGCGCAGGCACCTTGCGCACGCGCTTGGCGACTGGCTTGCCATCGGCACCCATTTCAGCAGGCCGGGCCTCACTGGGCGCCGCATCGCTGCGGGGACCACGGTCCGATCCGGGACGCGGGCCACCCGGACGGCGGTCCGGACCACCAGGCGCACCCGGGCCACCGGGGCGCGGACCGCGGCGTGGCCGGCGGTCATCGTCCTGGCCTTCAGGGCGGGCACCCGGCGCGTCACCGCGGCCCAGGTGGTCACCCCGGTAGACCCAGACCTTGCAGCCAATGACGCCGTAAGTTGTCTTGGCTTCAGAGAAGCCGTAGTCGATGTCGGCACGCAAGGTGTGGAGCGGCACGCGACCTTCGCGGTACCACTCACAGCGGGCGATCTCGATACCGTTCAGGCGACCTGACGACATGATCTTGATGCCCAACGCGCCCAGACGCATCGCGTTCTGCATCGCGCGCTTCATGGCACGGCGGAACATGATGCGCTTTTCGAGCTGCTGGGTGATCGAGTCGGCGATCAGCTGGGCATCGATCTCGGGCTTGCGCACTTCTTCGATGTTGACAGCCACCGGCACGCCGAGGCGGCGCGTCAGTTCAGCCTTGAGGTTCTCGATGTCCTCGCCTTTTTTGCCGATCACCACGCCCGGACGTGCCGAGAAAATGGTGATGCGGTCATTCTTGGCGGGACGCTCGATCAGCACGCGCGAAACCGCGGCGTTCTTGAGCTTTTTCTTGAGGTACTCGCGAACGTCAAGGTCTTCAGCCAGCATGCCTGCGAAGTTGCGCCGTGAGGCGTACCAGCGCGAAGCCCAGGCACGGGTAACCGACAGGCGAAAGCCAGTCGGGTGGATTTTTTGTCCCATGTTGCTTCAGCCTTTTCAGTTACCGACCGTCACATAAATGTGACATGTGGGTTTGCTGATGCGGTTGCCACGGCCCTTGGCGCGAGCCGAGAAGCGCTTGAGCGTGGCACCCTGCTCGATGTAGATCGACGTGATCTTGAGCTCGTCGATGTCGGCGCCGTCATTGTGTTCGGCATTCGCGATCGCGGACTCCAGACACTTCTTGACGATGCCGGCGGCCTTTTTCTGGGTGAAAGCCAGGATGTTGAGCGCCTGGTCCACCTTCTTGCCGCGCACGAGGTCGGCCACCAACCGACCCTTGTCGGCCGACAGGCGTACACCACGCACGATTGCTTTGGTTTCCATCGCGCTTACCTCTTGGCCTTCTTGTCCGCCGGGTGACCCTTGAACGTGCGGGTCATGGCGAACTCACCGAGCTTGTGGCCGACCATCTGGTCAGACACGTACACGGGGATGTGCTGTTTACCGTTGTGAACGGCGATCGTGAGGCCGATGAAATCAGGCAGGATCGTCGAACGACGGGACCAAGTCTTGATCGGCTTCTTGTCCTTGTTGGCCACAGCTTTTTCAGCCTTGGCCTGCAAGTGGTGGTCCACAAAGGGACCTTTTTTGAGTGAACGTGCCATGGTGGATGCCTTACTTCTTGCGCCGCGACACGATCATGCTCTGTGTACGCTTGTTGCTGCGAGTGCGGTAGCCCTTGGTGAGCGTGTTCCACGGCGAAACCTGGGCCTGGCCCTCGCCGGTACGGCCTTCGCCGCCGCCGTGAGGGTGGTCCACCGGGTTCATCGCCACACCGCGGACGGTCGGGCGGATGCCCTTCCAGCGGATGGCACCGGCCTTGCCGTACTGGCGCAGGTTGTGCTCTTCGTTCGACACTTCGCCAATGGTCGCGCGGCAGTCGATGTGGATCTTGCGGACCTCACCCGAGCGCAACCGCACCTGGGCGTAGACCGACTCACGCGCCATCAGCGTTACCGAGGTGCCGGCCGAGCGTGCAATCTGCGCGCCCTTGCCAGGCAGCATCTCGACGCAATGGATCGTGGAACCCACCGGGATGTTGCGGATCGGCAGCGTGTTGCCGGCCTTGATCGGCGCCTCGGCGCCACTCAGCAGCTTGGCACCGACCTCAAGACCGCGCGGGGCGATGATGTAGCGGCGCTCGCCATCGGCATAGCAGACCAGCGCGATGTGGGCAGTACGGTTCGGGTCGTATTCGATGCGCTCGACCTTGGCCGGAATACCGTCCTTGTTGCGCACGAAGTCGACCACGCGGTAGTGGTGCTTGTGACCACCGCCCTTGTGGCGAACCGTGATGTGACCGTTGTTATTGCGGCCGGAATTCTGCTTTTGCGGCTCGAGCAATGAAGCCTCGGGCGCGCCTTTGTGCAGGTGCTTGTGCACCACCTTGACCACGGCACGGCGGCCGGGTGAGGTGGGTTTTACTTTGACGACGGCCATGACTTACGCAGCCTCCCCGGAGAAGTTGAGCTCCTGGCCCGGCTTCAACGACACATACGCCTTGCGGGCATGGTCGCGACGGCCGATACGGCCACCGAAGCGCTTGGTCTTGCCCTTCTGGTTGACCACCGACACACCCACCACGTCGACCTTGAACATCAGCTCGACTGCGGCCTTGATCTCGGGCTTGGTCGCGTCGCGCAGCACCTTGAAGAGCACTTGGTTGTGCTTCTCGCCGACGAGGGTGGCCTTTTCGGACACGATCGGCGCGACCAGCACTTTGGCCAGACGGTCTTCGGTGAACTTGAGATTCATTGCACCGTGGCTCATGCGAACATCTCCTTGAGCTGCTCGATCGCGGCCTTGGTCACCAGCACCTTCTTGTAGAAGACCAGTGACAGCGGATCGGCGTAACGCGGCTCGATCACCAGCACATTGGGCAGGTTGCGCGAGGCCAGCGCCAGATTGTCGTCCACGACATCGGCGATCACCAGCACCGAGCTCAGGCCCATGGCCTTGAACTTGGCCGCCAGCAGCTTGGTCTTGGGCGCTTCGATCGAGATCGAATCCACCACACACAGACGGCCATCACGGGCCAGCTGCGAAAGAATCGCAGCCATGCCGGCGCGGTACATCTTCTTGTTGACCTTGTGCGAGAAATTCTCGTCAGGGCTGTTCGGGAAGGTGCGACCACCGCCACGCCACAGCGGCGACGACGTGGAACCAGCGCGTGCGCGGCCGGTACCCTTCTGGCGCCAAGGCTTCTTGGTGCTGTGATGAACCGCTTCACGGTTCTTCTGGGCGCGGGTGCCTTGGCGGGCGTTGGCCTGGTAGGCCACGACCACCTGGTGCACCAGGGCTTCGTTGTAATCGCGGGCGAACACGGTGTCCGGCGCGTCAAATTTGGCCGTTGCCTGGCCTTGTTCGTTCAGGAGCTCGAGTTGCATTACAGGGCTCCTTTCTTGGCCTTGACCTTGATGGCCGGCCGCACGGTCACGAAACCGCTGTTGCAGCCCGGCACCGCGCCGCGCACCAGCAACAGCTGGCGGGCTTCGTCGATGCGGATGATGTCGAGGTTTTGCACCGTGACGGTGTCATCACCGAGATGACCCGACATCTTCTTGCCGGGGAACACACGGCCAGGATCCTGCGCCATCGAGATCGAGCCTGGCACGTTGTGCGAACGGCTGTTGCCGTGCGACGCGCGCTGCGACTTGAAATGGTGACGCTTGATCGTGCCGGTGAAGCCCTTACCGATGGACGTGCCTTGCACATCGACGGCCTGGCCCACGGCGAAGAGCGACACAGGCACAGTAGCGCCTGGCGCGTACTGACCGACGATGTCGGCCGGCACGCGGAACTCTTGCAGGATTTCACCGGATTCCACACCCGCCTTGGCAAGGTGGCCGGCTTCCGGCTTGGTCACACGCGATGCTTTGCGCGAACCGAACGCCACTTGCAGGGCGTTGTAGCCGTCGGTCTTCTCGGTCTTGACCTGGGTGACGCGGTTGTTCGACACGTCGAGCACGGTCACGGGAATGGCGTCGCCATCGTCCGTGAAAATGCGCATCATGCCGACCTTGCGGCCCAGCAAACCGAGGCGATAGCTGGCTGCAGCTGTCGTCATGGCTTTTCTCCAGCCCCCAATCCGGATTGACGGAAGAGGCCTTTGTTTCAAACACCCGACAACGATTGGCCGGGGATGGTTTTGGTATCAGGCACTCGGTCAGCAGCTGACTGCTGATCCCGTGCTCCTATACCGACAGCAACTCACTCCAAATTCTGGGCGGTCGCCGAACAGCCTTGCAGTATAGCCTGCTTGCGGGTTGTTCCGCAAGGCGAGCCGACTGCCGGCCGCATTACTGCAACTTGATTTCGACGTCCACGCCGGCCGGCAGGTCGAGCTTCATCAGCGCGTCCACGGTCTTGTCGGTGGGGTCAACGATGTCCATCAGGCGCTGGTGCGTGCGGATCTCGAACTGGTCGCGCGAGGTCTTGTTGACGTGCGGTGAGCGCAGGATGTCAAAACGCTGCATGCGCGTCGGCAAGGGCACGGGGCCCTTGACGATGGCACCGGTGCGCTTGGCGGTCTCCACGATCTCGAGTGCCGACTGGTCGATCAGCTTGTAGTCAAACGCCTTCAGGCGGATGCGGATCTTTTGCTTTTGCATGACTTGTCCTTGAAAAAGAGCGGTGGAGCCGGTCGGAGGCAGAGCGCCCCTGACCGACGGGCCATGGAAGGCTTAGGCGATGATCTTGGCCACCACGCCGGCGCCGACCGTACGGCCACCTTCACGGATGGCGAAGCGCAGGCCTTCTTCCATGGCGATCGGGTTGATCAGCTTCACGGTGATGCTGACGTTGTCGCCAGGCATGACCATCTCTTTGTCCTTGGGCAACTCAACTGCACCCGTCACGTCGGTCGTGCGGAAGTAGAACTGCGGACGGTAGTTGTTGAAGAACGGCGTGTGGCGGCCACCCTCTTCTTTTGAGAGAACATAGATCTCTGCAGTGAAGTGGGTGTGCGGCTTGACGCTGCCGGGCTTGCACAGCACTTGGCCGCGCTGC
>JBKJKU010000315.1:0-6653 GCA_046597355.1 Aquabacterium sp. | reverse complement strand
CCAACCTGCTCTACGGCCTGAGCGAGGCGCTGGACATGCTGCTGGAGAGCGGCCTGCCGGCGGTATTTGCCCGCCACCAGCGCTGGGCCGCCGGGGTGCGGGCAGCGGTGACCGCCTGGGGGCTGGAGATTTTGTGCAGCGACCCGGCGGTCTATTCGCCCGTGCTGACCGGCGTGGTGCTGCCGCTGGGCATCGATGCCGACGCGGTGCGCAAATTGATCCATGACCGGTTCGACCTGTCGCTGGGCACTGGCCTGGGCCAGGTCAAGGGCCGCATGTTCCGCATTGGCCACCTCGGTGACTGCAACGATTTGACGCTGATGGCTGCGCTGTGCGGCTGCGAGATGGGCTTGCAGCTCAGCGGCGTGGCGTTGGCCGCAAGCGGCGTGGCAGCGGCGATGGACTACTTTGCGACGCATCCGGTGGCGGCTGCCGGCCTGGCTGGCGCCTGAAGCTCCACCCGCCACGCCCACCACCTCACCCTGCTGGAGACCTCACCATGCAAAGACGATCCTTCATCGCCGCCAGCGGCGCACTCGCCACCACCCTGGCAGCGCCCACACTGCGGGCCCAGGAATGGCCGTCGGCGCCAGTCCGCATCCTGGTCGGTTTCCCGCCAGGCGGCGGCACCGACGCGCTGGCGCGGGTGGTGGCGCAAAAGCTCACAGCGATGTGGGGCCAGCAGGTCATCGTCGAGAACAAGGCGGGTGCGGCCGGGGTGATCGCAGCCGAGTACGTCGCCACCCAGCCCAGCGACGGCAGCACGCTGCTGATGGCCCACATCAACAGCCATGCGCTGGCGCCGGCGTTGCAGCCCAAGTTGCGCTACAGCACCGAGCGTGACTTCACCCCGATCGTGCTGGTGGGCGTCACGCCCAATTTGCTGATCGCCAACCCGGCGCAGGGTGTCAAGTCGGTCAAGGACATCGTGGCGCTGTGCAAGGCCAAGCCGGGCGCGGTCAGCTTTGGCTCGGCCGGTGCCGGGTCGGCCCAGCACTTGGCGCTGGAGATGTTCAAGCTGCGTGCCAAGGTGGACGCACTGCACGTGCCCTACAAGGGCAGCGGCCCGCTGCTGACCGATCTGATCGGCGGCCAGATCCAGTTCAGCTTCGAGACCATGACGGCGGCCACGCCGCACGTCAAGAACGGCCGGGTGCAGGCCGTGGCCCAGACCCGCTTGAAGCGTGCCAAAGGCCATCCGACCGTGCCGACCATGGCCGAGGAGGGCTTCGACGGGTTCGACGCCACCACCTGGTACGGCCTGGCCGGACCGGGCAAGCTGCCTTCGGCCATCGTTCAAAAAATCAACCGCGACGTCAACACCATCCTGGCGATGGCCGACGTGCAGGAAAAGATGGACACCTACGGCGCCGAGGACGGCGGCGGCACGCCCGAGAAATTTGCGCAGTTCATCCGCAGCGAGCAGGACAAATGGGCCAAGGTGGTGAAAGAGGCCAACGTCAAGCTGGAGACTTGAGGCGGGTTGCGGCCTCAGCCTCAGGCCGGCGGCGCCACCGCCGCACCAGAAATGCCGTGCCGCGCCAGCGACTGCGCCACCAGCCCGCTGCGCTTGGCCTGTTCGACAAAGTCCCGCAGCGCAGCCTCGGCCGCCGCGCCACGGCCGGCCTGCACCCCCATGGCCTGATCAATCACCATGAACCGGCCCGGCAGCAGGCGCAAACCACCCAGCCGCGTGGCGTCGGCTTGCAGTTGCTGCCGCACGCCTGCGGCGACCTCGGCGCCCTGCGCCAGAAAGCTGTCCACCACCGTGGGCGACGTGGGCGTGCGCAACAAGGTCGCGGCCTTGAGGTTGCGCGACAGGTAGAGGTCGTACGCGCTGCCCCGGCCGACCATGATGCGGTTGCCGGGCACATCGACCTGGCTGTTGTGGGTCAGGGCTGAGTCCTGCCGCACCAGGTAGACGCCTTCGATCTGCACGTAGGCCGCGCTGAACGAGATGCCGCCACCGGCGCGTTGTGGATCGATCGCAAAAAAGCCGATGTCGGCCTGGCCCCTGCTCACCGCTTCGACCGATTGGGCCGCGGCATCAAACACCAACAACTCGATGCCCACGCCCAGGCGCTGGGCCAGCGCGTGGGCCAGGTCGACCGAGACGCCGCTGACCTGACCGCCGCCGGGCGGCCGGTGGGCCAGGATCGGGTTGCCCAGGTTGATGGCGGCCCGCAGACGCCCCGTGGGCGCCAGGGCGGTAGCGATGGCCGGCGACAAGGCGGCTGGCGCCGACGGCAGCGCAGCGCAAGCGCCCAGGCCCGACAAGGCGGGCACGCCCAGCCAGCACAGCAGGCGACGGCGGCCCAGTGGCATGCACACGGTTGAAGTCATGTGCCGATGCTGCCTTTCATTGGCCGCCCTGCGCAGCAGGTTTAGCCCTGTAGCCGGTCAGGCGTTGTCGCGCTCGCACCACGCAAACGGGAAGTCGGCAACTTTTCTGGGTGGTCTGCGCATCGGGTGGGTGCACCGTCCAAAATGAGGCCTCTTCAACCGAGGGCCTGAAGCTACCGTGATCTGCCGTGCGCTTGCCACCTGCAAAGTCAGCAAGCCATGCCAACGCGTCTGGATTGCCGTGTCCCTGCTGGGCTTTGCCGGCCCGGCGCTGGCCCAGCCAGCACCTCAGCAGGTCGAGGTGGTCGGCGTCAGCCCGGTGCCCGGCCTGGACTTGCCCAAGGACAGGCTGCCGGCCAACGTGCAGACCGCCCGCGCTGCCGAGCTCGGGCGCAGCCACGCCATCGATTTGACCGGCTTCATGGCGCGCCAATTGGGCAGCGTGCATGTCAACGAACTGCAGGGCAACCCGTTTCAGCCGGATGTCAATTACCGCGGTTTCACCGCGTCGCCGTTGCTGGGCAGCGCGCAGGGCCTGTCGGTGTACCTGGACGGCGTGCGGTTGAACCAGCCGTTTGGTGATGTCGTCAGCTGGGACCTGATCCCGAAGTCGGCAATCTCCAGCATCACGCTGATGCCAGGGTCGAATCCGCTGTTCGGCCTTAACACGCTGGGCGGCGCGCTGGTGGTGCAAACCAAGGACGGACTCAAGAACCCGGGCAGCGTGGTGCAGTTCCTGGCCGGCGCCCACCAACGTGCCGCGCTGGAGTTCGAGACCGGCGGCGGCGCCGAGGGCTTCCATTGGTTTGTCACCGGCAACCGGTTCCATGAGTTGGGCTGGCGCAGCCAGTCACCCAGCGATGTGGGCCAGTTGCTGGGCAAGTTGGGTGTGCTGGCCGGTGATGCCCGGTGGTCACTGACCGCAGCGCTGGCCGACAACACCCTCAACGGCAACGGCCTGCAGGAGATGCGCCTGCTGAACGCTGACCGCAAAAGTGTCTACACCCAGCCCGACACCACCCGCAATCGCTCGCTGTTGCTCAATCTCTCAATCAGCCTGGCGCTGCGCGATGGCCTGTCGATCACTGGCCAGGTCTACACCCGGCGCATCAAGACCTCGACCTTCAACGGCGACATCAACGAGACCTCACTCGGCCAGGCCGTCTACCAGCCCAACGTTGCGGAGCAAGCGACGCTTGCGGCAGCCGGCTACACCGGTTATCCAGCCTCGGGAGAAACCGCCAGCAACACGGCGTTTCCGAAGTGGCGCTGCATCGCCAACGCACTGCGCTTTGATGCGCCCGCCGAACAATGCAGTGGTCTGATCAACCAGTCCCACACCGACCAACGCAACGCCGGTATCACCGCCCAGCTCAACTGGCAGGGCCGATGGGCCGGCGCCCAGCACCAGGCGGTGCTGGGCGCGGCGTTGGACACCAGCCGGGTGGGGTTCCGCCAGGGTTCAGAACTGGGCGCCCTCAACCCAGACCACAGCGTGACCGGCGTGGGCGCCTATGGTGACGGTGTGACCGGCGGCGATGTTGACGGCATGCCCTACGACACCCGGGTGGACTTGACAGCCAACACCCGCACCGGCAGCCTTTTTGCCAGCGACACGCTGACGCTGAACCCGCAGACCCACCTGACGCTGGCGGCCCGCTACAACCGCACAACGGTGCACAACCGTGATGCGGTCACGCCCGGTGGGGGCGCCGGCTCACTGGACGGCGACCACACTTTTGCGCGGCTCAATCCGGCACTTGGCCTGACCTTTGCTGCCAGCCCGGCGCTGACGGTGTACGCCGGTTTCAACCAGGGCAGCCGCGCGCCGTCGGCGGTGGAACTGGGCTGTGCTGACCCGTCGAGCCCTTGCAAACTGCCCAACGCGATGGCGGGTGATCCGCCGCTGCGCCAAGTGGTTACCCGCACGGTCGAGGCCGGGCTGCGCGGGCGGCTGTTGGCCGACACCACCTGGAGCTTTGGCTTGTTCCGCGCCGACAACCGGGACGACATCCTGTTTGTGGCCGACAACGCCGCGGGTTATGGCTATTTTCGGAACTTTGGCAAAACCCGGCGACAGGGCCTGGAGGCGGGTTTCTCGACCCGGCTGGCCAATGCCGGCCTGGGCGCCAACCTGACGCTGCTGGACGCCAGGTTCCGCAGCAGCGAAACCTTGAATGCCGCTGGCAACAGCAGCAATCAAACGGCGCAGGCGGGCTTTCCAGGCGTGGACGGCAACATCCTGGTGCGGCCAGGAGACCACTTGCCGCTGGTCCCGCGCCAGCAGCTCAAGGTGTTCGCCGATCTGAAGCTGGGTGCGGCCTGGTCGCTCAATGCTGACCTGACCGCGATGGCCGGCGCGCTGGCCCGCGGCAATGAAAACGGCGCGCACCAGGCCGATGGTGTGCACTACCTGGGGCCGGGCCGCAGCGCCGGCTATGCCGTGCTCAACCTGGGCGGCGACTGGCGGCCGCTGCGCGGCCTGACGCTGTTTGCGCAAGTCAACAACCTGCTCGACCGGCGCTTCAACACCGCAGCCCAACTGGGCGCGACAGGGTTCGATGCCCAAGGACACTTTGTGGCGCAGCCGTTTGCCGCCAATGCCCATGGCGATCGGCCCTTGCTGCGGTCCACCTTTTACGCGCCGGCTGCGCCGCGCAGCTTCTGGGTGGGTATTCGCTACGCCTTCAACCACTGAGACCCCGTTGGGCCGCTGTTGCGCCGCACTCGCAGGTCACAAGCCCGCGAGGTAGTGGCCCAGATTTTCGATGTCGTCGTCGGTCAATGTGGACGAGACCGAGGTCATGTTGCCGGCGTCGTTGGTGCGCTCGCGCGCTTTGAAGGCCCGCATCTGTTTGACGATGTAGTCAAACGGCTGGCCAGCGACCCGAGGGATCTCGTTCTGCCCGATAAAACCGCCCAGGTGGCACATGGTGCACAGCGTCTCATCGGCCTTGGCCTTGCCGAGCTTGGCCTTGGCGGTATCGGGCTGGAAGGGCACCGGTCGCGGCTTCTGCGCGGTATACCAGGCACCCAGTTCGCGCATCTCATCGCGGGTCAGGTCTTTGGACATCGACGACATCAGCGCGTTGCTGCGGCGACCCTCCTGAAAATCTTTCAGCTGCAGGTAGATGTAGCGTGAAGTCTGGCCCGCCAGTGCCGGCATCTCGGGCATCGTCGGGTTGCCATTGGGGCCATGGCAAGCCGCGCAGAGGGCGGCCTTGGGCGGCTCGGTTGGGGTCTGGGCACCAGCAGCCGCGCTGCAGCACAACAAGACGGCAGCGCGCAGCAAGTTGAAGATTCTGCTCAGGATCATGGGACGCGGATTTCTGTAAAAAGTGCGGCTCCGGCAAAACGGGCTAATCGGAGCGCTTGATCCAGTGTGCCGCAAGTCGCGGCGACGTGCTGGCGGTCAGTCGGTCGGGGGGCAGTCAGCAAGGTGGCGAGACACGCTGCCAACAACTCGCCGGTGGTACGGTCATGCCCATAGACTTGTCCCGTCTTGCCACCGTGGATCGCCACCTTGACCATATTGCCAGCCTTGTTCTTGGCCTCGGTCAGGTTCACCGGCGATACGGCGTCCAGGTCCCACACACCGTGCGCCACGTACTGGTAGTGCCACTTGTACTTGCCGGTGTTCAGGTCCACCGCAATGATCGAGTCGGTGTAGCGCTTGTCGCCCGGGCGCTCTTTGCCGTCGAGGTCGGGGCTGGGGTTGCCGGCGACGAAGAACGCGGTGTTGCGCTCCAGGTCCACTGCCGGAGCCATCCAGACACCACCCCCAGGGATTCATAGACAGCACCGCCCTTGGCCGCGGATCGGGCTTTTTCGCCGGCGCCGGCCAGGGCCATGCTGAAGTGGTGGGGCTGTTGCCGGACCGGGGCGTGCCGGTGGACGCGGCCTGTGGGCATCCACTGACTGCGCTGGTACGGCCTGCGGGTCAGGGCGCTGTGCCCACCCAGCAGTTGCTGCTGGTCCGGCGCGCGCGCACGGATCTGCGCGATCACCGGGGTCTGACGGCAGCCGACAGCGCCCGACCAGCGTGCTTGTCGCCGGCGCTGGCCGCACTGGAACGGCGCTGACTGCGGCGGCCGCCAGCGGCTTATCTGGCCGCTGCGATCCGGTCCAGCGCCAGCTTTCCGGCCGCTGCCGACGCCATGCTGACCACGCTGCCCCAGGCAATATCGATCAGTGACAAGCCAATCGGCCAGTCGCGCAGGGTTGCCAGGTTGCTCAGGTCATAGGTGGCGTAGGCGAAAAAACCGAACAGTGCAGCGGCCTGGAGCGTGGGCCCCATGGCCCGGTCTGAT
>JBKJKU010000216.1:0-26873 GCA_046597355.1 Aquabacterium sp. | reverse complement strand
GTTCGATGTGCGGCGTTCGACGCGCAGCGTGCGGCGTGCGGCGCCAAGGCAGCCAAGGCCGCACGCTGCGCGTCGAACGCCGCACATCGAACGACTGCATCCCCACCAGGGGAAAGGCAGCAAAGAGCCGGTAGCCGAACTCCGCCACCTCAAGGCAACAGAATGCTGCAGCCCGTGGTGTTGCGGGCTTCGAGTTCCGTGTGGGCGCGCGACACCTCGGCCAGCGGATAGCGCTGGTCGATGCGGATTTTGACCGCGCCGCTCAGCACCACCGCAAACAGATCGTCGGCCATTTTCTGGGTGGCTTCGCGGGTGGCGATGTGGGTGAACAGCGTGGCGCGCGTCAGGTAAAGCGAACCCTTGGCGCCCAGGATGCCCGGCGCAAACGACGGTACGGGCCCAGAGGCATTGCCAAAACTGGCGAGCAGGCCGAATGGACGCAACACGTTGAGCGAGCCGTCGAAGGTGTCCTTGCCCACCGAGTCGTACACCACCTTGACACCAGCACCGCCGGTGATCGCCTTGACACGGGCGACAAAGTCTTCGGTGCGGTAGTTGATGGCATGGCTGGCGCCGTGCTCCAGCGCCAGTTGGCACTTGGCGTCGCTGCCGGCCGTGGCGATCAGCTGCAGGCCCAGTGCGCGGGCCCATTGGCAGGCGATCAGGCCCACGCCACCGGCCGCGGCGTGCCACAGCACAAAGTCGCCGGCCTGCAGGCCCTCGGCCGGCAATGTCTTTTTCAGCAGGTACTGCGCGGTCAGGCCTTTCAGCATCATGGCGGCGCCGGTCTCGAAGCTGATCGCGTCGGGCAGTTTGCACACCGTCTTGGCCGGCATCACACGGACCTGGCTGTAGCTGCCGGGCGGGTTGCTGGCGTAGGCCGCACGGTCACCGACCTGCAGGTGGCTGACGCCCTCGCCCACCGCCTCGACGATGCCCGCGCCCTCCATGCCCAGGTTCAGCGGCAGCGCGTTCGGGTACAGCCCGGTGCGCTGGTAGACGTCGATGAAGTTCAGGCCGATGGCATGGTGGCGGATGCGGATCTCGCCGGGGCCGGGCTGGCCCACCGCAACATCGACAAGCTGCATCACCTCGGGGCCGCCGAACTGGCTGATCTGGATGGTCTGGGTCGTCTGGGTCATTTTGGGTCTCCTCAAAAGACCAAAGCCTAACCGCTGGCGGCAGGCCTTGCCCGACGGAGGTTGGGCGGTCCGGTGGGCATCGGCGCTGGTCGCGGCAAGACACAATCGACCGGTCCATGCCGATCCGATGCGCGCTGCGATGCAGCTGACCCCCCGCCTGACACTGATGCTCAGTGTGCCGCCGCTGCTGTGGGCCGGCAACGCCGTGGTGGGCCGGCTGGCAATTGCCAGCATCTCGCCGCTGTGGCTCAACGCCAGCCGCTGGGCGATCGCCCTGCTGCTGTTGCTGCCGCTGGGCTGGCGGGTGTTTGCCGGGCCCCAGCGCCGTGCCGAGTTGCGCACCCGCTGGCCCCACCTGGTGCTGCTGGGGCTGACCGGCGTGGGCGCCTACAACGCGCTGCAGTACATGGCGTTGCGCACCAGCACGCCGCTCAACGTCACGCTGATCGCTGCCAGCTCGCCGGTGTGGGCGATGGCGATCGGTGCCGTGTTTTACGGCGAGCGGCCACACCGGGCCCAGGTGCTGGGCGCCCTGCTGTCGCTGGCGGGCGTGGCGGTGGTGCTGGCACGGGGCCGGGCCAGCGCACTGCTGCAGGTGCATCTGGTGCCGGGCGACCTGCTGATGATGGCGGCGGTGGTCAGCTGGTGCGTCTACAGCTGGCTGCTGGCGCGCCCGCCGGCATCGATGCGCGGCGCGCAGCGGCCGCAGTGGCACTGGTCGGAGTTCCTGTGCCTGCAGATCGCGATCGGCCTGGCCTGGGCCACCGCCAGCGCCGGTGTGGGCGAATGGCTGCAACCCAGCCCTGGCCCGGTGCACTGGACGCCCTGGCTGGTGGCCGCGCTGGCGTATGTCTCGATTTTCCCGTCACTGGTCGCGTACCGCCTGTGGGGCCTGGCTGTGACCGAGGCCGGCCCGGCGCTGGCCACCTTTTTTGGCAACCTGACGCCGCTGTTTGCCGCGCTGCTGTCGGCAGCACTGCTGGGCGAATGGCCGCAGCCGTTCCACGGCCTGGCGTTTTTGCTGATCGCAGCCGGCATCGTGGTGTCGTCGCGCCCGGCGCGCGCATCGGGCGGGACAAGGGGGGCCGCCTCATGATGCGGCTGGCGCAGGCACCCAACCTGGCGATTGCCACACTCTGGTCCGACATGCTGTGCGGCGCTGGTTTTGAGGTAACGGTGCAGCGCGCCTTTGCCGGCAGCATCGCCGGCCAGATCCCGCCCGACCAGGCCTTTCCCGAGCTGTGGTTGGTGGACGAAGCCCAGGCGGCCCCGGCCCGCGCCCTGCTGCACAGCTTGCAGCACCCGCCCGAGCGGCGCTGGGCCTGTGCCGGCTGCAGCGAGATCATCGACGGGCCGTTTGACACCTGCTGGTGCTGCGGCGGCGCTGCACCATGAGCGCTGCCACCGCCGACTGCGACGCCGGCAGCAGCGGCTCGGCCGACCTGGCCAGCCTGGTGCTGGCCTTGATCGGCACCCGGCATTCGGTGGCACCCAAGCGGCTGCGGTCGCCCGGTCCTGATGCCGACCAGCTGCGCCAGATGATTGACGCCGCAGCCTGTGCGCCCGACCACCGCACGCTGCGGCCCTGGCGGCTGGTGTTTGTCGCCGACCACCAGCGGCCGGCGCTGGCCGACCTGTTCGCGGCCTGCACGCTGGACCGCGACCCGGACGCCAGTGGCGCCGACCTGGCGCGCAGCCGCGACAAGGCGTTCCGCGCGCCCACGCTGCTGCTGGCGGTGTTGCGCAGCACGCCCGACGACCCCGAAGTGCCGCTGACCGAACGTGCGGTGACGCTGGGCGCTGCCTTGATGAGCCTGCTGCTGGCCGCGCACGGCCTGGGGTTTGGCGCGATGCTGACCAGCGGCCGGGCGGTGCGCACCGCCCGATTTGAGCGGGCATTTGCACTGGCCGACGGTGAGCAGGCGGTGTGTTTTGTCTCGATCGGCAGCCCGTCGTCGCCTGCACCCAGGCGGCCCCGCGCCCCGGCGCAGGACCTGATCAGCGACTGGGCACCCGGCACCCACCCTGGCACTTAGGCGACTGCGCCCCGCCGGCCCGGCACGCACACTGCGGACCCCTGCCGACCCCCGACTGGATGCCATGAACCGCGTGCTTGCCGATACCGGCGCCACCTACCCGATCCTGCAAGCGCCGATGGGCTGGATTGCGCGCAGCACGCTGGCCTCGGCCGTGTCGCGCGCCGGCGGGCTGGGCATCATCGAGACCTCGTCGGGTGAAACCGCCAACTGCCAGCAGGAGATCTTGCTGATGGTCGAATCCGGCCTGCCGTTTGGCGTCAACCTGCCGATCCGGTTCTTGAAGGACGACGCGATGCTGCGCTTTGTCTGCGGGTCGGGCATCCGCTTTGTCACCACCTCGGCCGGCAGCCCTGCCAAGTTCATCGCGCCGCTCAAGGCCGCCGGTATCAAGGTCTACCACGCCGTGCCCACGCTGGACACCGCGCTGAAGTGCGTGGACGCTGGCATCGACGGCCTGGTGGTCGAGGGCGGCGAAGGGGGCGGCTTCAAGAACCCCGAGGAGGTCAGCACGCTGGTTCTGCTGCAGGCCATCAGGGAGCGGGTGGATGTGCCGCTGATCGCCGCCGGCGGCATCATCGACGGCCGCGGTATGGCGGCCGCCTTCGCGCTGGGCGCCGAGGGCATCCAGATGGGCACGCGTTTTGTCGCCAGCGCCGAGAGCCCGGTGCACCCGCATTACAAAGACGCGATCGTCGCGGCCGAGGCCACCGGTACCTGGGTGCTGAACAAGAAGTCCTCGCCCTGCATCCGGGCGCTCAAGACCGCGTTCACGCAGTCGATCCATGACGCCGGGCTGATGCCGGCCGACAGCTTCAAGGGCATTCAGCAGGTCTATTTCGGCGGTGACATGAACGCCGCGCCGGCGCTGGCCGGGCAGTCGGCGGGGCTGGTCCATGGCATCAAGACCGCCCGGCAGATCATCGACGAGACGGTGGCCGAGTTCCATGCGATCAGCGCGCGTCTGGGCGCCATGGCGGCGGCCGCCCGCTTCAGCTGAGCGGCGGCGCCGGCCTGCTGCAAAGCCACCAAAAACGTCCACCCAAACCCCTCGTCCGCGTCATTGACCGTCGCGGTAATTCCACCCCGCCCCGCCCCACCCCACCCCACCCCGACCACCCCGCCCCCCAGGAGACATTCATGAGCACACTCTTTTCACTCGAAGGCCGCACCGCGCTGGTTACCGGCGGTTCACGCGGCATCGGCCGCATGATTGCCGCCGGTTTCATGCAACAGGGCGCCAAGGTCTACATCTCGTCGCGCAAGGCCGCCGCCTGCGACAGCACAGTGACCGAACTGAACGCGCTCTACCCCAACGCGGTGCCCTGCGTGGCGCTGCCGGCCGACGTGTCCGGCGCCGCCGGCATCCAGGCACTGGTGGCGGCCTACAGCGCGCTGGAGTCCAAGCTCGACATCCTGGTCAACAACGCCGGCGCGGCCTGGGGCGCGCCGTTTGGCGAGTTCCCGGAGGCCGGCTGGGACAAGGTGGTTGACCTGAACCTCAAGTCACCGTTTTTCCTGACCCAGGCGCTGCACCCCCTGCTGATGGCTGGCGCCGCCAGCCAGCCCGCGAAGGTCATCAACATCGCCTCGATCGACGGCCAGACCGTCAACCCGATGGAGACCTACAGCTACGCCGCCAGCAAGTCAGGCCTGATCCACCTGAGCAAGCGCATGGCGCTGCGCCTGGTGCAGGACAACATCGTGGTCAACGCGATCTGTCCGGGCGCTTTTGCCAGCGACATGAACCGCGACGCCCGCGACCATGCCGACACCGTGTCGGCCCGCATCCCGGCACGCCGGGTGGGCGTGGACGACGACATGGCCGCCGCGGCAATCTACCTGGCCTCGCGCGCCGGCGACTACGTGGTGGGTACCACGCTGACGGTGGACGGTGGCGTGAACCTGGTGCGCTGACCCGCGGCGCCGGGCCGTCCCGGCGCTCGGCTGTCCCGCCAGGCCCGGACCTTGCATGCCCCTGTGCAGGGCGTCTTGCACGCACCACCCGCCTCATACGATCCCAGGCCGGGGTTCGCCACCGAACAGACAGCAGCCCAGCGCGGGCGTAGGCTGTGGCCGGCGGCGCTGTGTTTGCGGGCGCCCCGTCTGCTGCACCCGCCCCGCTCGCGCACTGCCGTGCCACCGGGACAGCGGCGGATGACACCTCACGGACGGAGAACGCCTTGAAATTACGTGTTGGCTTCGAGATGGAATACCAGTGCCCGGCGCCCACGCCGATGATCCTGGCGCTCAACGTGCACCATTCGCGTACAGCGGACCTGATCAACCCGGACTACCTGACCACCAGCCCGGCGGTGCCGCTCACCGCCTACCACGACCTGTTCGGCAACTGGTGCAGCCGTATCGTCGCGCCCGCCGGCAGCCTGGTGCTGCGCGCCGACGCCCTGCTGATGGATTCCGGCCTGCCCGATCCGGTGGCCTGGGACGCGCAGCAGATCCCGGTCGAAAGCCTGCCGGATTCAACGCTGGTCTTCCTGCTGGGCAGCCGCTACTGCGAGACCGACCAGCTCTCCGACATCGCCTGGCGGCTCTTTGGCAACGGCGCAACAGGCTGGGCGCGGGTGCAGGCGATCTGCGACTTCGTGCACCGCCACATCGAGTTCGGCTACCACCACGCCCGCCGCACCCGCACCGCCTGGGAGGCCTACAACGAGGGCCAGGGCGTGTGCCGCGACTATGCCCACCTGGCGGTGGCGTTTTGCCGCTGCATGAACATCCCGGCCCGGTACTGCACCGGTTACCTTGGCGACATCCGGATTGCACCGATCCCGGGGCCGATGGACTTTGCCGGCTGGTTCGAGGCCTACCTGGGTGACCGCTGGTACACCTTTGACGCCCGCAACAACACGCCGCGCATTGGTCGGGTGCTGATGGCCCGCGGCCGCGACGCCAGTGATGTGGCCCTGGCCAGCACCTTTGGCCCGAACACGCTGACGCGGTTCCAGGTCTGGGCCCATGAAGTGGACGCGGTCAGCCTTCAGCCAGTCGTTTGATCTGCCCCAGCAGGCGCTGCCGGATCAGGCCGCTGACCGGCCGGATCAGCGCCCAGTACGTGGCCACCCGACGGCGCGTGGCGGCATCGGTACACACCAGGCGCGACAGCGTGGTGATGCGGGTGGCGTCACCCTCGGGCCGGGCCTCGAAGGCCAGCAGCAACTTGGCGACACCGGGGCTGCTGAAGCTGCGAAATGCCTCGGCGTCGGCCAGGGGCATCAGGCCGTACCCCGGCTCCCAGAACCGGCCCACCAGTCCGTAGGCCAGCGCCTGATCACCCAGCCGGCCCAGCGGCAGAAAGTCGGCCTTGGAAAACTGTGGGCGCTGCGCCAGGGCACTTGAAAACCCCAGCGCCGCCGCCAGCCGGGCCGGGGATTCACGCAACGCCAGCGCACCGGTGATCAGGGCGTCACCGGCCGGATCGTAGGCCGCAGCCGCGTCCAGCAGCGCCGCCGGGGACGCCTGGCTGCGGATGTGGTGAACTTCAGCAAACTGCCAGGTCGGCATCCAGCCATTGATCCAGTCCATCCACCGAGCCTACCCCACCATGACCCTGCTGATCATCCGCCACGGCGAAACCCCGCTCAACGTGGCCCGCGTGCTGCAACCCGCCGCCACCCCGCTGTCGGTCAATGGCCAGGCCCAGGCCAAAGCGCTGGCGCAGCGGTTGCGGGGCGGCGCACCGGCGGCGCCGGCTGGCATCGTCAGCAGCGACTTGCCGCGCGCCTTGCAGACCGCGCAAGCCATTGCCGATGCCTGCGGCCTGGGCGTCAGCACCTCGGCGTTGCTGCACGAGCGCAACTTCGGCGACCTGCGTGGCCTGCCCTACGACACGCTGGGCTTTGACCCGTTGACGGCCGACGACGCACCGCCCGGCGGCGAATCCAAAGCCCAGTTCAGCGCCCGCTGCGGGCAGGCCTGGGTCTGGGTGCTGGCGCAGCAAGCGGCACTGGGCGGCCCGCTGGCGGTGGTGACGCACGGCCTGGTGATCCGTGAATGGCTGCAGCGCGGGCCACTGACCGTGCCCGCCCATCTGGTGTTGACAGCCGGCCTGGCCAACACATCGGTGACGCTGGCCAGCGCCACCGCGCCGCACCGGGTCAGCCTGGTCGACTGCGTGGCCCACCTTCAGCCCGGTCAAGCTGCTGGCCAGGCGGCCGGACCGGGGGTGGACCGGCAGAGCCTGTCGGGCGGCTAACCACCACGCGCTGGCTGACGTGTCTGGCGGCCCTCCGCTAGTGCGTGGACGCTGCGCCCCGTCAACCTGGTCGACCTAGTCGACCTAGTCGATCGTGACCTTGGCCTCGCGCACCAGGCGGGCAAAGCGGTCGGTATCGGACTTGATCTGCTGCGCCATCTGATCGGCGGTGTTGCCAACAGGCTCGGCACCGATCTCCTGCATGCGCTTGCCAAATTCGGCCGACCGCACGATGCGCACGGTCTCGCTGTTCAGCCGCGCCAGCACCTCGCGCGGCGTGGCGGCCGGCGCCAGCACGCCAAACCAGGTGCCGATATCAAAACCCTTCAGCCCGGCCTCGTCCAGCGTGGGCACGTCGGGCAACGCTGACGAGCGTTTGGCCGTGCTCACCGCCAGCGCCCGCAATTTGCCGGCCTGGATGTGCGGCAGCACCGGTGTCACGGTGTCGAACGACATCGTGATCTGGCCGCCGATCAAGTCGGTGGTGATTGGTCCGCTGCCCTTGTAAGGGATGTGGGCGATGCGGGTGCCGGTCAGGTTCTCGAACTGGGTGCCGATCAGGTGCTGGGCCGTGCCATTGCCGTTGGACCCGTAAGACAGCCGGTCGGGTGCTGCCTTGGCCTGGGCCACCAGGTCGGCCACGTTGCGCGCCGGGTTGGCGGCATTGACCACCAGCACATTGGGCACCAGCGCGACGGTGGTGATGGGCGCCAAGTCGCGCTGAAAGTCATAGCCCAGTTTTTTGTACACGCTGGTGGCGATGGTGTGGTGCACCGCGCCCATCAGCAAGGTGTAGCCGTCGGGTTTGGCCTTGGCAACGTAGTCGGCGCCCAGCGTGGCACCGGCGCCCGGCTTGCTTTCGACGATCACCGGCTGGCCCAGGCTGATCGACAACTTTTCGGCCAGCGCGCGGGCCAGCACGTCCGTGGTGCCACCCGGCGGGAAAGGCACGACCAGCGTGACCGGCTTGGTCGGCCAGGCCTGGGCCCAGGCCGATGGGGCTGCGGCACAGGCCAGCGCCAGCAGCACGCCGACCGACCCGGCCCAGCGTGCCAAGGCAGGCCGTCCGATGGCGCGAGCCGGGCCGGTGGGCGCTGGGCGGCAGCACAACAAAAGTGAGTGTGTCATGGCAATTGCTCCGGGTGGCGGTGGGGTTGTCAAGCGGCGCGCATCGGCTGCGGCCGGCGTGTGGCGGCCAGCGCGCTGCACACCGCGGCTGTGACCTCGGCGGTGGTGGCCACACCGCCCAGGTCGCGGGTGTGCAGCGCCGGATTGGCAGTGACCTGCTCGATCGCCTGCATCAGCGTGCGTGCGGCCAGTGCCTCGCCCAGGTGCTCCAGCAGCATCACGCAAGACCAGAAGGTGCCGACCGGATTGGCCAGACCCTGGCCCATGATGTCGAAGGCCGAGCCGTGGATCGGCTCGAACATCGACGGGTAGCGCCGCTCGGGGTCGATGTTGCCGGTGGGCGCAATGCCCAGGCTGCCGGCCAGCGCGGCGGCCAGGTCGCTCAGGATGTCGGCATGCAGGTTGGTGGCCACCAGCGTGTCCAGCGTGGCCGGCCGGTTGACCATGCGGGCGGTGCAGGCGTCGACCAACTCCTTGTCCCAGCGCACGTCGGGAAACTCGGCCGCGATCTGCAGCGCGATCTCGTCCCACATCACCATGGCGTGGCGCTGGGCGTTGCTCTTGGTCACCACCGTCAGCAGCTTGCGCGGCCGTGACCGGGCCAGGCCGAAGGCAAAGCGCATGATGCGCTCGACCCCGGCGCGGGTCATCATCGACACGTCGGTGGCGGCCTCGATCGGGTGGCCCTGGTGCACCCGTCCGCCCACGCCCGAATATTCACCCTCGGAGTTCTCGCGCACGATCACCCAGTCCAGGTCCTGCGGTGCGCAGCGTTTGAGCGGCCCATCGATGCCGGGCAGGATGCGGGTTGGCCGCACATTGGCGTACTGGTCAAACCCCTGGCAGATCTTGAGCCGCAAGCCCCACAGCGTGATGTGGTCGGGGATGTCGGGGTCGCCGGCCGAGCCGAACAGAATGGCGTCCTTCGCGCGCAGCGCGTCCAACCCATCGGCGGGCATCATCACGCCGTGCGCCCGGTAGTAGTCGCCGCCCCAACCGAAGTTCTCGAACGCAAAGTTGAACTCGCCGCTGGCATCAGCCAGGGCCTGCAACACCTGCTGGCCGGCCGGCACCACCTCTTGGCCGATGCCGTCGCCCGGGATGGTGGCGATGGCGTAGGTGCGAATGGCAGCGGTCATGGTGTTCGGTCCGTGTGGGTCAAGCCTGAATGCTAGGCCGGATTAGATTGACAATGACGGGGCAGATTGAATGCAGCTTCAATCTGAAGTTGACAATCACACCGCCGACCCGCGCTACAGCACACTGCCGATGGCCACCGCAATCCAACCCAGCGAGCTGGGTTTTTTCTCGACCCTGGCCCGCTGCGGCAGCCTGAGCGCCGCCGCGCGGGAGATCGGCCTGTCCACCGCCGCGGTGAGCAAACGGCTGGCGCTGATGGAGGCGCGGCTGGGGGTGGTGCTGGTGACCCGCAGCACCCGGCGCATGGGCCTGACGCCCGAGGGCGAGGTCTATCTCGCGCAAGCCCGCCGCATCCTGGCCGAGATCGACGACCTGGAGCGCTCGCTGGGCGCCAGCCGTGGCACGCCGCAGGGTCTGCTGCGGGTCAACGCCACGCTGGGTTTTGGCCGCAGCCATGTGGCGCCGGTGATCTCGCGTTTTGTGCAAGACCATCCGCAGGTGCAGGTGCAGTTGCAGCTCTCGGTCAACCCACCACCGCTGAGCGACGACGCGTTTGATGTCTGCGTGCGCTTTGGCATGCCGCCCGACAGCCGCGCCATCGCCCGGCTGGTGGCGCGCAACCGCCGCCTGCTGTGTGCGTCGCCCGACTACCTGGCGCGTTGTGGCGAACCGCGCACACCGGCCGACCTGGTGCGCCACAACTGCATCGGCATACGCCAGGGTGACGAGGCCTTCGGGCTGTGGCGGCTGGCCGGTGGCCGCGGCACGGCGCCCACCGACCCACCGACCCAGGCGATCAAGACCCGCGGCAACCTGACCACCAATGACGGCGAGATCGCGGTGGGCTGGGCCTTGCAGGGCCACGGCATCCTGATGCGTGCCGAGTGGGACATCCAGCGCCACCTGCGCAGCGGCGCCCTGGTGGCGCTGCTGACCGATCACCCCACACCCGACGCCGACATCTACGCGGTCTACCCGCAGCGCCACCAGCTGGCGGCACGGGTGCGGTTGTTTGTCGATGCCTTGACAGCGGCGTTGGCCGCTGCCTTGGCGCAGCAGGCCTGAACCCCGGCTCAGGCGTCGCGCTGCGCCATGGCCTCGCCCATCCGGATCGCCCCGCCGGGCGCCCAGGCCGGGTTGGCCTGCAGTGCCGCGCCGGCCGCGGCCGGAAACAGCATCACCACGGTCGAGCCCAGCAGGAAACGGCCCATCTCGGCCCCTTGCGCCAGCCGCACCGGCGCGTTGCCGTAGTGCCACTCGCGCAGCTGACCGGGTCTGGGCGGGTTGACCACACCGTGCCAGACCGTGGCCATGCTGCCGACGATGGTGGCGCCCACCAGCACCAGCACAAACGGCCGGCCCTGGTCGTCGTCGAACAGGCAGACCACCCGCTCATTGCGCGCAAACAGCCCCGGCACACCCCGCGCCGTGGTCGGGTTGACCGAAAACAGCGCCCCCGGCACATGCACCATGCGGCGCAGCGTGCCGGCACAGGGCATGTGGATGCGGTGGTAGTCGCGAGGGCTGAGGTAGAGCGTGGCAAACCAGCCGTCGGCAAACGGCGCCGCCAGTGCGGCGTCACCACCGACCAGCGCGGTGGTGCTGTAACTGTGGCCCTTGGCCTGGAAGATCTGGTCACGTTGCACCGTACCCAACTGGCTGATCGCACCATCGACCGGGCAGACCAGGTGGGCCGCCGCCAGAGGCCGCGCGCCGGGCTTGAGCGCGCGGGTGAAAAAGTCGTTGAAGCTGGTGTAGGCCTCGATGCGCGGTTCGGCCGCCTCAGCCATGTTGACGCCATAGCGGCCGACAAACCAGCGTATCAATGCGGTGGTGCGGGCACCCCCGCGCCAGCCGGCCACCCAGCCAGCAAACCGGGTGAGCGCCTGTTGGGGCAGCAGGTATTGCGGCAGGACGGCGAGGCGGTCGGACACGGCGGGCGGCGCCAGGGCGGCGTCTTGGGTAGGGGCTGGCCAGTGTACCGACCGCACGCCGTCCGCCGCGCGCCGTCAAGCGCAGGTTGTCAGCCGCGCACCCGTGCCAGCAACGTCACGCCCGCCAGCACGCAGGCCGAGCCGGCGGCCACCCAGACGGTGAAAGGCTCGCCCAGGATGAACACCCCCAGCACGATGGTCGAGACCGGGCCGACCATGCCGTACTGGGCGGTGCGCGCCGGGCCGATGCGCTCGATGGCCTGCATCACCAGCAACACCGGCAGCGCAGTGCAGACCGTGCCGTTGACCAGCGACAACCACCACACCGCCGGTGCCAGCTGCGCCAGGCTGCCGATCGGGCGCAGCAGCGCAAACTGCGCAATGCAAAACCCGCAGGCCACGCTGCTGGCCCAGCCGGTCAAGCGCAGTGAGCCGACGCGGCGCACCACCTCGCCGCTGTAGAGCAGGTAGCCCGCATACGTCAGCGTGCTGGCCAGCACCAGGCCGCTGCCCAGCCAGACTCGCGGCCCGTCCAGGTGCAGCTCATGGCCAAACACCAGCAACAGGCCGCTGTAGGCCACCGCCATCGCCGCCCACTGGCGCGGGCTGGCACGCCGGCCAAAGAGGGCCCAGGACAACAGCAGCACCACCGCCGGCGTGAGGTACAGGATCAGCCGCTCCAGACTGGCCGTGACGTACTGCAGCCCGAGAAAGTCCAGGAAGCTCGACAGGTAGTAGCCACAAAACCCCAGCGCCGCTGCGGCAGCGCGGTCGCGCCAACCCAGGGCCGGCTTGCCGCGCCCGGCCCACCACAGCATCAGCAGGAACAAGGGCAGCGCAATCACCATGCGCAGCATGATCAGCGTGATCGCATCAACCCCATGCCGGTAGGCCAGCTTGACGATGATGGCCTTGCCCGAAAACGCCACCGCGCCGGCCATCGCCAGCAACGGCGCGGTCCACACGCTGCCGGCAGCGGCAGGACCGCGGTCCGGGTGGGTGGGATCTGCCATGGCAGGGATTGTAGAAAGCCCCCAGCACGCCGACCCACCTGCCGGACCGGCACCTGTTTGAGTGGCCTGACACGGTGAACTCCCCATGCCGGCAACATCCACCGTGGGCATACTCTTGAGCTACGCCAAACACCATGAACGCCCACCACCCCGCCCTCCCTGCCCAGCCGCTGTCCCGCGCCGTGCTGCGCGCCGTGGCGCTGGCGCTGCTGTGCGGTGTGCTGCAGGCCCTGCTGCCGCGCTACACGCTGGGCGCGGTGGCCCTGGCGCCGCTGTCGGTGGTGCTGGGCGTGGCGGTGGCCGCTGCAATGTCACGCGGCCGCTGGACCGTGCCCGCAGCACTGGCCGGCGTGGCGCTGGGCGACCTGGCCAGCGGCAGCGGCGGGCATGTGGCGCTGGTCGATGCCGGTGTGCTGGGCCTGCAGGCGATGACGGCTGGCTGGCTGATGCGCCACGCACCCGACCCGGACCTTCTGCAACTCGACACCGCCGCTCGCTTGCGGCGCTTTGTGCTGGTGGCCGCGCCTGCGGCGGCCGCGGTCGGCGTGCTCGCGGCCATGCTGGCGCAGTGGGGGGTTGACGCCGCCGCCGCCCTGCCACTGGCACCGCCGCAGCTGGCGGGTGCTGTCGGCAGGTTCATTGCCGACACCGCTGGCGTGGTGGTCACCGCGCCGGTGCTGCTGTGCTGGCTGGCCCAGCCGCAGGCGCCGTGGCGGCCGCGCCGGCGGCCGGTGGCCTTGCCACTGGTGCTGCTGGTGCTGGTGATGTTGCCGGGCTTCAACCAAGTGGCTCGGCGCGACGAACAACGCCTGCAAGGCGCCTTCGACCGCGACGCCACGGCGCGGCGCCTGCGCATCAGCCAGCTGCTGACCGACCCGGTGGACGCCGCCGTGGCGCTGCGCGGCGTGATCGCTGCGGGCGGCGATGGCCTGCCGCCGGGCGTGTTCAATGCCTTGGCCAGTGGCTGGACCGCGCGTGTGCCCGGCCTGCGCAGCGTGGCCTGGCTGGCACAGGGGCCCGCCGCGGGCTCGGCGGTTGGCGCAGCGGCGCCGACCGCAGCCCCTGCGCCCGGCGCACCGCCGGACTGGCAACTGCGCCACCTGCATGCCGCCCCAAACACGCCCGGCACGCTGCCGGGCGCGCAACTGACACCCGACGGCCGGGTGCTGATGGCGCCGGCCCTGCGCCGTGCGGCCGACAAGGCCCTGGCCAGCGATGCCGTGGTCACCGTCACCGGCTTGACGGGCACTGCGGCACCGGCAGCGGCCGGCGCCATTGGTGCGGCCAGCCCGGTGGTGGTGGTCGGCAGCACTGCCGCCGAGCGCACGCCGGGCAACCCGGCATTGCTGATGCTGATGTCGGTGCCCGCCCCGGCGCCCGGCGCGCCGCGCCACCAGCTGGTCTTTGCCGTGGTCGATGCGGGCCAGTTGCTGGCCTCGGCCCTGCCCAGCAACGACGACCTCAATTTGCGGGCCTGCCTGACGGACAACAACCGCGACGGCAACGCCGACAGCGCCGCCCAGCCCAACGCCGCGAGGCACCGGTTGGCCGGCCCGCCAGGCTGCGAAAACGACGCGCCTGGCGCGGCGGTGCGCAGCCAGATCGGCCGGGTCAGCGTGGGCGAGCACCGGCTGGACCTGCTGATCAGCGAGCCGCCCACGGCCGACAACCGCCTGTTTACCGCCGTCTGGCTGCTGGCGCTGCCGGCAGTGGCGGGTGCGGCAATGCTCAGCGCGCTGCTGCTGGCCCTGACGGGCCGGCTGCGCCGCATCGAAGACCGGGTGCAGGAGCGCACGACCGCGCTGCGCGCCGAGATCGCCGAGCGCAGCCAAGCCGAAGCGGCGTTGGCGGTCAGCGAGCAGCGTTTTCGCGCCATCTTCGAGAGCGTCAACATCGGCGTCACGGTGGTCGACCCGGCGGGCCGGATCGTTGAGGTCAACCCGGCGTTCTGCCACATGATGGGCTGCAGCGCGGCTGATTTGCTGCAGCGTCCGCTGGCCGACTTCCAACTGCCCGATGTGTCCGGTGACGACGGCACCGCAGTGGCGATGGGCGGGGCCGAGGCCCGGCGTCAGCGCTACCTCACCCCGGATGGCCGCGTGCTGCAGGTGGCCGCCAGCCTGCGCACCTTGCATGACGCCACCGGCCAGCCGGTGGCCACGGTGGGCGCGTTGCAAGACCTGACCCAGGTGCTGCGGCTGCGCGAGGCCGAACGCGAGCGCGAGCACGCCGAAACCGCCAGCCGCACCAAAAGCGAGTTTCTGGCCAACTTGAGCCATGAGCTGCGCGCACCGCTCAACGCCATCCTCGGTTTTGCCCAAATGCTGGGCCAGGGCGGTGCCGGCGGCGACGACGATGACCTCGACGGCCCCCGAGAAACCCAGCGCCACGGCCTGGCGCAGATCCGGCAGGCCGGCTGGCACCTGCTGGACATGATCAACGGTGTGCTCGATTTGTCACGCATGGAGGCCGGCGGCCTGCGGCTGACGCTGGAGCCGGTCTCGCTGGCCGACCTGGCACAAGAGGCGGTGGCGATGGTCGAGCCTGCCGCCTTGCAGGCCGGGGTGACGGTCGAGCTGTCGCTGTCGCCGCAGGCCGACCGGGTGCAGGCCGATGCCCTGCGCCTGCGCCAGGTGCTGATCAATCTGCTGGGCAATGCCATCAAATACAACCGGCCCGGCGGCCAGGTGGTGCTGCGCACCCGGCCGGGCGCGGTGGGCGAGGTGCAGATCGAGGTCGAGGACAACGGCCTCGGCATGAGCGAGGCACAGATCGGCGCACTGTTCACGCCCTTCAACCGGTTGGGGCGCGACCAGCAGGGCCTGGCGGGTTCACCAGGCAGCCAGGGTACCGGCATCGGCCTGGTGATCTGCCGCAAGCTGTGCGACCTGATGGGCGGTGCGCTGGGCGTGAGCAGCCGCGAGGGCCAAGGCTCGGTGTTCAGCCTGCGGTTGCCGCGTCCGGTGGGTGAGCCCAGCCGCACCGTGGTCAGCAACACGGCGCCGCTGGTGCCGGGCGTGAGCATCGGCAGCGTGCTCTACATCGAGGACGACGAGGCCGACATTGCTGCGATGCGACAGCTGCTGCTGCAGCGCCCCGGCATCACGCTGGTCTGCGCCCGCAGCGCAGCCGAAGGGCTGGCGCTGGCCGGTGATGCCGACCTGGTGCTGCTGGACCTGGACCTGCCCGACCGGCCCGGCATCGACGTGCTGCGGGCACTGCGCGCCGACACCCGGTTGCGCAACACGCCGGTGATCGTGGTGTCGGCCGAGAGCCGGCCGCAGCGCATCGACGACTGCTTTGACGCCGGTGCGGCGCAGTTCCTGACCAAACCGCTGGCGCCGCAGCAGACGCTGCGGGCCATCGCCGAGGGCCTGGACTGATCGGTCAGGCCGGCGCGGCGGCTGCGTCGGCCTGACGCGCCACCGCGACGCTCAGAACCCGGCCGCCTGCCCGTCGCGGCGCGGGTCGCTGGCGGCGACGTAACCGTCCGACGCCGGATCGCCAAGCCGCCAGATGAACTGGCCGGCGCCAAAATCCTGGTAGCTGTCTTGCAGCACCTCGACCTGGTGGCCCAGGTCGGTCAAGCCTTGCGCGGTGGCCGGGTCCATCTGGGCCTCGGCATTGATCGACAGGCCCTCGTTGACACGCCAGCGCGGCGCGTCACAGGCGGCTTGCGGGTTCTGGCCGAAGTCCAGCATGCGCACCAGGGTCTGCATGTGGCCCTGCGGCTGCATGTTGCCGCCCATCACGCCAAAGCTCATCACCGGCTGGCCGTCCTTCGTCAGAAACGCCGGGATGATGGTGTGGAACGGCCGTCTGCCTGGCGCCACGCAGTTGGCGCTGGCCGGATCGAGGTTGAAGCCGTAGCCCCGATTTTGCAGGCTGACGCCGTACTCGGGCACCACCACGCCCGAGCCAAAGCCCATGTAATTGCTCTGGATGAAGCTGACCATCATGCCGTGCTCGTCGGCGGTGGTCAGGTAGATCGTGCCGCCCTTGACCGGGTTGCCGGCGCCAAAATCCTGCGCACGGCGCGGGTCGATCAACCTGGCGCGCGCGGCCAGGTAGGCCGGGTCCAGCATCTGCGCGACCGTTACATCCATGCTGGCAGGGTCGGCCACATAGCGGTAGACGTCGGCAAAGGCGAGTTTCATGGCCTCGATCTGCAGGTGCTGGGCGGCCACGCTGTCGACGCCGTGCGCCGCCACATCAAAATGCGCCAGCAGGCCCAGCGCGATCAGCGCCGCAATGCCCTGGCCGTTGGGCGGGATCTCGTGCAGCCGGTGGCCGCGGTAGTCCTGGCCGATCGGCGTGACCCACTCTGGCTGGTAGGCGGCCATGTCGGCCACGGTCATCGCACCGCCCTGCGCGGCGGCCTGGCGGGCCAGCGTTTCGGCAATCTCGCCCGCATAAAACGCCTGGCCGCGGGTGGCAGCGATGGCCTTCAGGGCGCGCGCGGCACCCGGAAACTTGAACAGTTCACCCACCGCCGGTGCACGGCCCTTCGGCAAGAACGTCTCGGCCCAGCCGGGCTGCGACGCCAGGTCGTGCACCGCGGCTGCGGCTACCCATTTCTCCTGCACGACGACCGGCATGGCATAGCCGCGCTCGGCGATCTCGATGGCGGGCGCCATCACGTCTTCGAACGACAACTTGCCGAAACGCTGGTTCAGCGCCACCCAGGCCGACACCGCACCGGGCACGGTCACGGCGTCCCACCCGCGCACCGGCAGGTTGCGGGCATCGACCCCATATTTGCGCTTGAAGTAGTCGGGCGTCCAGGCCGCCGGCGCACAGCCCGAAGCGTTCAGCCCATGCAGTTGCTGACCGTCCCACAGGATGCAAAACGCATCCGAGCCCAGGCCATTGCTGCAGGGCTCGACCAGCGTCATGACCGCAGCCGTGGCCACTGCCGCGTCCACCGCGTTGCCGCCGGCGGCCATCATGCGCAAACCGGCTTGGGCGGCCAGCGGGTGGGAGGTGGCCACCACGTTGCGGGCAAATACCGGCAGGCGGGTGGATCGGTAGGCGTTGCGGTAGTCGAAAGTGAGGCTCATGGTGTGGGTCCTTGGCATCGGGAGAGGCAATGCCCGATTGTGCGACTTGGGCAGCGGCCGGTTCAGGTGTGGCCGGGGCGGTGGGGTGGTGGATGCAGCGACCATTGAAAAAGCCCCCGGAGGGGCCGTTGCGGCACAGGGCTGGCGCCATTGCGGTACAGGGCTGGCGCCCTGGAACCAGCCCGGCCGCTACTCCTCTTGGAAGGCCTCATCTCGCTTGTTCTTGATCGACGGCAGCATCACGATCACGATCATCAGCGCCGCCGCAACCAGCAACCCCGCCGACAACGGTCGGGTGGCGAAGGTCGACCAGTCACCGCGCGACAACAGCAGCGCGCGACGCAGGTTCTCCTCCATCATCGGGCCCAGGATGAAGCCCAGCAGCAGCGGCGCCGGCTCGCAACCCAGCTTGTAGAACAGGTAGCCGACAGCGGTGAAGCCGGCCGTCATGTAGACGTCGAATGAACTGTTGTTCAACGTGTACGAGCCGATCGAGCAGAACACCACGATGGCCGGGAACAGGAAGCGGTAGGGCACCGTCAGCAGCTTGATCCAGATGCCGATCAACGGCAGGTTCAGGATCACCAGCATCGCGTTGCCGACCCACATTGAGGCGATCAGGCCCCAGAACAACTCGGGGTTGCTGGTCATCACCTGCGGGCCGGGCTGGATGCCCTTGATCGTCATCGCACCCACCATCAGCGCCATCACTGCATTGGGCGGAATGCCCAGCGTCAGCATCGGGATGAAGCTGGTCTGCGCGCCGGCGTTATTGGCCGCCTCTGGACCGGCCACACCGCGGATGTTGCCCTGGCCAAACGGCACCTCGCCTTTGCGGCCTTTGGACTTCTTTTCGAGCGTGTAGGCGGCAAACGAGGCCAGCAGCGCGCCGCCACCCGGCAACACACCCAGGATCGAACCGAGCGCGGTACCGCGCAGCACCGCGGGATAGGCGTCCTTGAAGTCTTGCAGCGTCGGCCACAGACCTTTGACGTCCTTGGTGAAGACCTCACGGTGCTCGGCCGGCTTGCTGAGGTTGGTGACGATCTCGCCAAAGCCGAAAATACCCATGGCGATGGCGACAAAGCCGATGCCGTCGGTCAGCTCGGGGATGTCGAAGCTGTAACGTGGCACGCCCGAGATCACGTCGGTGTTGATCTGGCCCAGCAACAGGCCCAGCAGGATCATCGCGATCGCCTTGACCAGCGATCCCGAGGCCAGCACCACGGCGCCGATCAGACCCAGCACCATCAGCGAAAAGTACTCGGCCGGCCCGAACTTGAAAGCCAGTTCGGTCAGCGGCGGCGCAAACGCCGCGATGATGATGGTGCCCACGCAACCGGCAAAAAACGAACCCAGGCCAGCCGCTGCCAGCGCCGCACCGGCGCGACCCTTGCGGGCCATCGCGTAGCCGTCGATCGCAGTGACCACCGAGCTGGATTCACCCGGCACGTTGATCAGGATCGCGGTGGTCGAACCACCGTATTGGGCGCCGTAATAAATGCCGGCCAGCATGATCAGCGCAGGTGTGGCGTCCAACGCGTAGATCGACGGCAACAGCATCGCGATGGTGGCCACCGGCCCCAGGCCCGGCAGCACGCCGATCAGCGTGCCCAGCACCGAGCCGCCAAAGGCGTACAACAGGTTTTGCAGCGTGAAGGCCACGCCAAAGCCCAGCATCAGGTTGTTGATCAATTCCATGCTGTTCTCCTCAACCCGTGATGAACTTCGGCCACAGCGGAATCACCAGGTTCAGTCCCTTGATGAAGATCAGCCAGGAGCCCAACGTGAGCACGACGACACTGATGATCGCGTCCTTCCAGTGAAACTCGTCACCGGCCAGGCTGCACATCACGATCAAGATGGGCAGTGCGACGGCCATGCCCAGCAGCGGCAGCGTGAAGCCGAACAGGCCCACCGAGCCCATGACGATCAACAGCGGCCGAAAGGCCCAGGTGCCGATCGGTTCGCCGTCCACGGTCTCGACCGCCAACGCCTTGAAGAGCACTACCGCCCCCAGGATAGCCATCAGCATACCCAGTCCAAACGGGAAAAAGCCCGGCCCGGGACGTGCCGATGAGCCGAAGTTGTAGATGGTGGCGCCCCAGGCAAACCCGATGCCTATGGCCACGAACATCAACCCCGACCAGAAATCCTTCTGGCTCTTGATCTTCACTGCGTGTCTCCTCGTCAGCTGGATGCCGATTGAAACGATTCTAGGGAGGCACCTCGGCATGGCCGGTGTGGTTTCCACGTAAGGAAACCAGCAGTCCGCCGGCCGCCGTGTCGCGCCGGCGACTACGCGCAGGGGCACGGCGCGATGCGCTGGAGCGGCCTTCAAGCCAACCGGCAGCGGGCGGACCCGCTCAATCTTCGGTCCAGGCGGGCGTGCCGCGCAGCACCTCGTCGACTGTGGTCTGGCCTTCGGCCACCTTCATCATGCCGGCCAGCCGCAAGGGCCGCATGCCGTCGTCCACCGCCCGGCGGCGCAGTGCCGTCATGTCCTGCGCCGGATGCACCGCGCGGCGCGACTCGTCGCTCATCACCAGCAGTTCGTACAAGCCGACCCGGCCGCGGTAACCGGTCTGGCGGCAGGCCAGGCAGCCCACCGCTTTGTAAGCCCGCACGCCACCGGACAAACGCCAGGGTTTGGCCAACTCGTCCAGCGTCTGGCGGCTGGCGTCTTCATCGCGCACCTTGCAGGCCGCGCACAGCGTGCGCGCCAGGCGCTGCGCCAGCACACCGATCACGGTGGCCGAGATGAGGTAGCCCGGCACGCCCAGGTCCACCAACCGCGTGATGGCCGACGCAGCGTCGTTGGTGTGCAGGGTGGAAAACACCAGATGCCCGGTGAGCGCAGCCTGGATGGCCATCTCGGCGGTGGCCAGATCGCGGATCTCGCCCACCATGATGATGTCTGGATCCTGCCGCATCAGCGCCCGCAGGCCCTCGGCAAAACCCATGTCCAGCGCCGCCTGCACCTGGGTCTGGTTGAAGGACGGCTCGATCATCTCGATCGGGTCTTCGATGGTGCAAACGTTGACGGCCTCGGTGGCCAGCGACTTGAGTGTGGAGTACAGCGTGGTGGTCTTGCCGCTGCCGGTCGGCCCGGTTACCAGAATGATGCCGTGGGCCTGCCCGATCAGCTTGGCCCAACGCTCGCCGTCGTGCGCTGAAAACCCCAACGCCTCGACGTTCTTGACCACTGTCTCGGGGTCAAAAACCCGCATCACCAGCTTCTCGCCAAACGCGGTGGGCAGCGTGGACAGCCGCATCTCGACCTCGTCGCCCGCGCCGGCCACGGTATCGGGGCGCTTGGTCTTGATGCGGCCGTCTTGCGGCCGGCGCCGCTCGACCACGTCCATGCGGCCCAGCAGCTTGATGCGCGCGGTCATCGCGTTCATCACCGACAGCGGCACCTGGTAGACGGTGTGCAGCAGGCCGTCGATGCGGAACCGGATCGCGCCCATCTCGCGCCTTGGCTCCAGGTGGATGTCACTGGCGCGCTGGTCAAACGCGTACTGCCACAACCAGTCCACCACCTGCACGACACCCTGGTCATTGGCATCGAGCTGTTTGTTGGTCTTGCCCAACTCCACCAGTTGCTCAAAGCTGGCGGTGGCGGTGGTTTCGCCCGTCTTTTGGGCCTGGCGCACCGACCGGGCCAGCGCGTAGAAATCCGCGGTGTAGCGCGCAATGTCGTCGGGATTGCACAGCACCAGCTTGACACGGCGCCGGGTGTGGCTTTCGATCTCGCCGATCCAGCCGGTGTCGAACGGCTCGCTGGTGGCCACCGTCACCGCATCCGGCGCCACATTGACCGGCAGCACCTTGCGCAGTTCGGCGTACTGCAGGCTCATCACCTCGGCGACACGACCCACATCGACCTTGAGCGGGTCAATGCGCAGGTAGGACATGGGCACGCGCTGGGCCAGCCATTCGGTCAGCGCTTCGGTGTCCAGCGGTCGCCCCTCGCGCTGCAGCCCGGCGCCGCCCAGACGCACCAGAGCGTGCAGGCTGGACGCACCGGCACCAAAACGCTTGATCACGCGCCGCGCGTCGTCGTCGCTCACCAGGGCATCGTCACGCAGCCAGCCCAGCAGTTGACGCCAGTCGAGGCGGCCGCGCGGCTTGGCGCTGGCAGCGGAAGAAGCGGGGACGGCAGCAGGTTCAGCCGAAACCGATGGTGTTTGACGCGGAGGGGATGGGTTCATTCGAGGGCCGGCTAAGGCAGGCAAAACGCAAGCGCCGACGATAGCAGCCGGCGCGGCGGCAGCACCAACCGGGCTCACAGTGACGTCCTGGCGCAGTCCACCGGGACCTGCAACGGTTGTCCAGCAGCTGTGCGCGGATGCCGATCCCGTCACCAGCCGATTTGACCTTGCCATGGCGATGGTGAGGTGGGGAAACGGCAATCAACTGTGCACGCCGCATGACAGGGCGAACGCAAACGACCGCCGGCCACCGTCAATTGGGACTGGGCCTTGGTCGCCATTCTCCTGGGTTGACGGACTCCTTCTACTTCAGGCTGGTACGGCTGGAGGGGGGCAGGTCAATGTCGTTTGATCCGCCTATGCGGGTGTCGCGACGGCTGAGAACTTGATCCTCTGAGTGCAAAATTTGCCGTAGCAGGTGGCGGCTACTGCTGGACTTCAACAGCCCACAGCGGACATGAAAAAGCCCCTAAGTGGTTGATTTACTTAGGGGCTTGATCTTGTTTGAACATCGTCAAACAGTAACTTGGTGGAGCCGGGGGGAATCGAACCCCCGTCCGCAAGCCTTCACCGGCCAGTTCTACATGCTTAGCTGTCTGATTTGAATCTCATGGCTCCGATCGCGCAGCAGCACGCTATCGGGTCCACCAGTCATTTGGTTCTCGTCCCATGCTGAATGACACAGCACGGCACCAGCCAATGTGTATGACTTCGCAGCCCTTTGCCTCAATTGCTTGAGGCATCAGGCCCGGCCCATCGGCCAACCGTTGCGAAGCTCACCGGTTTTTAAGCGGCGAGGGCGTACGAGGTATCGTTCGCAGTTACTTTGTTTCCAATGGTTTTACGAGCGAACTGGAGCTCGGCATGCCCTGAACCGACTCCGCACCCACGTCGAAGCCAGGTCGGCCCCTGGTGTTGCGGATTTTAGGCCAGTTCCAGCCAATTCAAGAGTTCGCCGGGCGAAGAAAGCACATGGTCCGCGCCCCAAGCCAAAACAGGCTCGCCCTGGCCGAGATAGCCCCAAGCGGCTGCCATAGTGAGCATGCCCGCCGCCCTGCCGGCCACGATGTCGCGTTCGTCGTCACCCACGTAGGCGCAGGCGTGGGGTGCGACACCCAGCCGCCGCGCGGCTTCGAGCAGCGGCTCAGGATGGGGTTTGGCATGGGGCGTGCTGTCGCCGGCAATCAGCACCGCCGCTCGGCCAGACAGTCCCAGCCCCTCGACGATCGGCGCGGCAAAGCGCATGGCCTTGTTGGTGACAATGCCCCAGCGCAAGCCGGCAGCGTCCAGATGGTCCAGCACCGGGCGCATCGCTTCGAATACCTGCGTGCTTTGCAGCAAACGCGCCGCGTAGCGGGTCAGGAACGCATCCCGGAGTTCGGCAAAACGGTCGTCAGCCGGCTGCAGGCCAAACGCGACGCCGATCATGCCGCGGGCGCCAGTGCCCACCATCGGCCGAAGCAACGCATAGGGCAAGGGCGCCAGGCCATGTTGGCGGCGCAGGTCGTTGGCCGCGCCGGCCAGGTCGGGCGCACTGTCGACAAGGGTGCCATCCAGGTCGAACAACAGCAAGGGTCTCGGGCCGGTCAAGGCGCAGACCGGCAAGCCAGCAGGTAGTTGACTGATGTGTCGTCTGACAGGTAGTAGCGGCCCGTCAAGGGGTTGTGCTCCATGCCCTTGAAGCCCTGGGCACTGAGCGCGGCTTCGCGGCACCAGCGCGCCAGTTCGCTGGGGCGGATGAAGCGCGCGTATTCGTGCGTGCCCTTGGGCAACAGTTTGAGCACATGCTCAGCGCCAACGATGGCCAGCGCAAAGGCCTTGGCATTGCGGTTCAAGGTCGAAAAGAACACCCAACCACCCGGCTTGACCAGGGCAGCGCAGGCACGCACGACAGACGCGGGATCAGGTACGTGCTCGAGCATTTCCATGCAAGTAACCACATCGAAGCTGGCGGGCGCCTCGGCTGCCAAGGCTTCAGCCGACACCTCGCGGTAGCGCACAGCCAGTCCGGCCTCCATGGCGTGCAACTGCGCCACCCGCAAGGGTTTGGTGGACAGATCGATGCCCAGGGCGTCGGCGCCGCGTGCTGCCATCGATTCGGTCAGGATGCCGCCACCGCAGCCTACATCCACCACCGATTTTCCAGCCAGCCGCGCCTGCTGGTCTATCCACTCGAGTCTGAGTGGGTTGATTTGGTGCAAGGGTCGGAAGTCGCCTTCAGGATCCCACCAGTGGTGGGCCAATTCACCAAATTTGGCAAGTTCTTGGGGGTCGGCGTTCACGCTCATGGCAGTATCGTAAGGGCAGAGGCGGGCAACATGGCTGACAGCAGCGCTAGACGGGCAGAAGGATGCACGGCTGACAACCGAGCGCGAGCATAAAAAAACCCCGCCAAGGCGGGGTTTTTCGGCCAGTCCGACATAACCGGGCTGGTTGGCGTGGCCAGAAGGCCAGGCTTTACTTCTTGGCGCGCGTGCCGACCACTTCGATTTCAACGCGGCGGTTCTTGGAGCGGCCTTCAGACGTCTTATTGTCTGCAACCGGCTGCTTTTCGCCCTTGCCTTCGGTGTAGACCCGGTTCTTCTCGATGCCCTTGCCCACCAGATAGGACTTGACGGCCTCTGAGCGCTGAACCGACAGCTTCTGGTTGTAGCCATCGGTACCCACCGCATCGGTGTGGCCGACAGCGATGATGACTTCCAGCGCCACAGCCGAGGTCTTGGCAACGAGGTCGTCGAGCTTCGCCTTGGCTTCAGGCTTAAGTACCGACTTGTCAAAGTCGAAGAAAGCATCGGCAGCAAACGTGACCTTCTCGCTGACCGGCGCGGCAGGCACGACGACAGGAGCCACGACCACAGGCGCTACGACGACAGGCGCCGGAGCAGGTGCAGGGGCCGGCGGCGCAACAGGTGCGGCCATCGGTGCTGCTGGCGGCGGCGGCGGCTTCAGGGCGCCGTCGCAGTTGGCATCGGCCGTGGCCGGAGTCCAGCTGGAATTACGCCAGCAAAGCTCATTGGTACCGTTCTTCCAAACGGTACCGTCGGATGCGCGCCAGTTGTCGTTGGTTTTGGGCATGCCGCCCGTGTGCGCAGCAGCAAAAACAGCCATCGGAGCTGCGAGTGCGACCGACGCGAAGAGCACCGCCACCTTGTTCAGTTTATTCATGATTCTCCTCTCGAGGAAAGCCGCAGAGTTCTGCGTAATGTCCAAATCGGAAGCAAAAAGAGCCGGCAAACACCCGGTTTGGCAAGCGTTTACCACCGATGAGTGATTGTGCCATAGGGCTTTCGGCAGACCGGACTTTCAGCCGCCAGATGCGTTTGACGCACCGTGTTGTTGCATGGGCGCCACAACCTGTGGCCGCTTAGAATCGATGGTTGTCGCGCAGAAGTGTCTGCGCGAGCACCTCCGCCCACGGCGCCGCTACGCCCTATTTGCCAGGTCTCCGCATGACGCCTTTCGCCAAGGAAACACTGCCCATCAGCCTCGAAGAGGAGATGCGGCGCTCGTACCTGGATTACGCCATGAGCGTGATTGTGGGTCGGGCCCTGCCAGATGCACGCGACGGCCTCAAACCGGTGCACAGGCGGGTGCTGTTTGCGATGCACGAGCTCAACAACGACTGGAACCGCGCTTACAAGAAGAGTGCGCGCATCGTCGGCGACGTGATCGGCAAGTACCACCCGCACGGCGACACGGCGGTCTACGACACCATTGTTCGCATGGCGCAAGATTTTTCACTGCGTCACATGCTGGTGGACGGCCAGGGCAATTTCGGATCGGTGGACGGCGACAGCGCGGCGGCGATGCGCTACACCGAAATCCGGCTGTCCAAGATCGCCCACGAGATGTTGGCTGACATTGACAAGGAGACGGTCGACTTCGCGCCCAACTACGACGGCTCCGAAAAAGAGCCCACGGTAATGCCGGCGCGGTTGCCCAACCTGCTGGTCAACGGCTCGTCCGGCATCGCGGTGGGCATGGCCACCAACATCCCGCCGCACAACCTCAACGAAATAGTTGACGCCTGCCTGCACCTGCTCAAGTTCCCCGAAGCGACCATCGACGAGCTGATGGAGATCGTGCCGGCGCCAGACTTCCCGACCGCCGGCATCATCTATGGCATCACCGGGGTGCGCGAGGGCTACCGCACCGGGCGCGGCAAGGTGGTGATGCGGGCCAAGTGCCATTTTGAGGACATCGACCGCGGCACCCGCCAGACCATCATCGTTGACGAATTGCCCTACCAGGTCAACAAGAAGACTCTGCTGGAGCGCATCGCGGAGCTGGTGCACGAGAAGAAGATCGAGGGCATCAGCCACATCCAGGACGAGAGCGACAAATCCGGCATGCGGCTGGTAATTGAGCTCAAGCGTGGCGAAGTGCCCGAGGTGGTGCTGAACAACCTGTACAAGCAGACGCAACTGCAAGACACCTTTGGCATCAACATGGTGGCCCTGATCAACGGGCAGCCCAAGCTGTGCAATCTGAAGGACCTGATCGAGGTCTTTCTGGAACACCGCCGCGAAGTCGTAACGCGGCGCACGGTGTACACCCTGCGCAAGGCACGCGAGCGCGGCCACGTGCTGGAGGGCCTGGCAGTGGCGCTGGCGAATATTGACGAGTTCATCGCCATCATCCGCAATGCGCCGACTCCGCCGGTGGCCAAAGTCGAGCTGATGAACCGCCCTTGGGACAGCCAGTTGGTGCGCGAAATGCTCACACGCACCCGGGCTGACGGCGGCGTAGTAAATGCCGACGACTACCGCCCCGACGGTCTGGGGCGCGAGTTCGGCATGGGCGCCGGCGGCCTGTACCGGCTGTCCGACACGCAAGCGCAGGAAATTCTGGAGATGCGCTTGCAACGCCTGACCGGGCTGGAGCAGGACAAGATCGTTGCCGAGTACAAGGAGATCATGGACAAGATTACCGACCTGCTCGACATTCTTTCCAAGCCCGAGCGCGTCACCACCATCATCGTCGACGAATTGAA
>JBKJKU010000054.1:0-11096 GCA_046597355.1 Aquabacterium sp. | reverse complement strand
CGTGAGCACGCAGTGCCGCTTGTCTGAGCCGATCACCGTGTCGCCCTCCAGGTGCCCAATCTCATCCGTTCATTGGCGGCCTCGGGACGCTCGCTGATGTGCTTCTAGCCCGCCATCTTCTCTCGTGTCACAGGGCTGCCCCGCCTCTTGCGGCCCACCTTGCACATGATGCGCTTGTGCTTCCACAGCACGCCGCCGTCGGCCTTGTTGCGGCGCACGTGCTTGTAGACCGTCTCATGGCTGATCTGGAATTCACCCTGTGCGGCAAGCGTCTGGGCAACTTGATAGGGGCTGTACTCCTCCCTCAAGAGCTCTTCAACGCCCCCCCACTGCGACGCATCAAGCTTCTCTTCCTTGCGCTGTCGTCGCCTCGTCTTCGCATAACTGCGAGCCTTCTCCGCTCGGTATCCGCCATCATGCGTGGTCACATTTCGCTTGCGCTCACGACAAATTGTCGAAGGCGATCGACCCAACGCCAGTGCAATCGCCCGCTGGCTTTTCCCAGTGGACGGCATCGTGCCCGCGATGTATCGTTCTTCCTGGGAAAGTTGGTGATATCCCATGTTGCAAGCCCTTCTTGCCAGATAGAGGAAGCAGTAAGTTCTGCCACTCTCCGTCCATTGGCAAATGGTTATTGCACTTCAGACTTGAAACCGCGCGTCAAAAAGAACCCTATCATGCATTCTCTGAAACTGCTCGCCGTCATTTCCGCCAGTGCCTTGCTCACAGCATGCGCTTCTCCGGTGTTTGACGTTGGAAGAAGCGAAACTGTGCTCCCACTGAGCAGAGCCTGGGTCGAAGGCAGGATTGTTGAGTACGTGACCACGGACATCTCTGATCTGCCAATGGCCCAAATGATGGGCGCAAACCATGTCCCCGGACTTTCTGCCGCACTCAAGCTGCCCGCGGGTACTTCGCTTGTCCAACGGGTGTACAAATTTTCTGCAGAAGAGCAAATAAGCATCTTTCAGTCAGCTCCAAACCCCGTTGGGGCTGGCAACCAAGACAGAAGCTACAGCCCTCTGTGGCGTGTCGTGATGGTCCGATGGATAAGTCCTGCCGATAAGCGCGAGTTAAGATCCGAAGAAGAACTATTGGCGGCCGAGGAGAAGAAGCTGGTCGCGCTGGAAGTGACCGACACAGTCGTCAACTGTCCCGTGACCCGTGGAAATGCAGGTCAAGCTTTGAGAGGTGTACGCTGACGCTCAATAGCTCCACAAGGATGTATCGGCGCGTGGGGTGCCGGGCACCAAAATCCCGCCATGAATCCATCATCTGCAACGGTACTGAGCGCTGGGGGAAGTCCGATTTGAATCCACAAAAAGCTGAATAAGATATTTTTTAGAGAATATAAAAATATCCCTCATGTGGATTCAAGTTGGTGTAGAATTAGCGAGTCTTTCATCACAATTAATAAAGGATTTGATCATGAATGCCACAAAGCTCCTGGGTATTGCCCTGTTGGTTGCCGGTGTGTTGGGTTTGGTATACGGCGGTTTTAGCTACACCAAGGACACAACTGCTGTAAAGCTGGGGCCTTTAGAGCTTACAGTTAAAGAAAAGCAATCGGTCAACATTCCACTGTGGGCTGGCATTGCATCGATAGTCGCTGGCGGGCTTTTGCTGGCAATGGGTGGCAAAGGGCGATAACACTACAGCGACGCCTGACCCGTGGTAAGGGCGGGCGCGCTACTGTCGGCAACTTCCGGAATCTATTGAGATTACCTGAGGCTTGGAAATCGGCAGTCAGGCCAAGCCCGCGCGACAAGCGGGCTCATAATGCCATGACCGCCGCGCTTCAAAAACAAGTGCAACTCACCCGACAAACTTGAACTACCCACAGCCAATAATCTGGCTGTGCGGTGTGTGCCAAACCCTGTTTTGTCCTGGCTGAAATCAAGGCCATCGCCTGCCTGGCGGTAACGTCAGGTCGTTTTCTCAGACTCCGCACCTTTCGGGGCAACACATGAACGCCATCGCCAAAGGCACTTTCACAGTCAAGCTCACGCCGCTGGCCTTTGAAGGCCAGGCAGACGCGTCCAAGCTCGGCCGCATGTCGATCGACAAGCAGATCACCGGCGACTTGGTGGCCACGACCCAAGGCCAGATGTTGAGCGCCATGACAGCGACCCAGGGTTCTGCCGGCTATGTCGCCCTGGAGCGGGTTGACGGCACTCTGCATGGGCGGCGGGGCTCGTTTGTGCTGCAACACACGGGCACCATGACCCGCGGCACGCCCGCCCTGTCGGTATCGGTGGTGCCAGACTCTGGCAGCGGCGAGCTGGCGGGCTTGAGCGGCGACTTCACCATCATCGTTGCCGACGGCAAGCACAGCTACGCGTTCAACTACTCGCTGGCCTAGGTCTTGGCGGGCTGGGGTTTGCCGGGACCGGGCATTTTGTAGCGGCGCGGGTTTGGGCAATATTTCTGGCGGGCGTGAACCTGCAGGCCGGCCGGTTTAGGCCGACCAGATGAAAGTAGCCGCGGTTTTTTACCGGCATTGCCGCACTTGTCCGGCGTGACTCGCCGCGGAGCTTTGCGGTCAATCGACCAGCCGTTGTTCCAGACGATGATGTGGCGGGCACTGCTGAGGGGTGCGCGCTGCATCCCGCTTCACCGGCCCGCGGAAGGCGCCCGCCGCAGCAACCCGGCGCCGCCAGGCTCAGGACGACAGCACTGCCAGTACCTGGCCTTCGCTGACGCTCTCGCCCTCGGTGACCAGCAACTCGCGCAGCACGCCGTTGGTGGGAGCGTCGATCGGGATTTCCATCTTCATCGACTCGATGATCAGGATGGTGTCGCCCTCGGCCAGCGTGTCACCGGCTTGCCGTTCAAGCTTCCAGACGGTGCCCGTCACCAGCGATTCGATTCGGTGTTGCGCCATCGGGATTCTCCAAAAGTGGCGTGGGCTGGCCAGCAGCACGCTGCCACCTTACGCGCTGCGGCACCTGAACCAGGCCCGGGTAAGCACCAGTAAATTGTTAACAAATGACAGCAGATAGTTGCCAGACTTGGCCTCTGGCCTGTCTTGGGCCGTTCACCCGGCAACTTGCTGCACACCATGCCCCGCCAGCCCAAAGCCCCGGCCACTGCGCCTGCCAAGGCGGTGCGCAGCGTGCAAAGCCCCGGCGGGACCACCAGTCCCACCACCAGGCCCACCAGTTCCACTGACAGCTCCCCAACCAGTTCCCCAACCAGTTCCCCAACCAGTTCCACCACCCGTTCCACAACCCGCTTCAGCGCCACGGCCACCACCGCCACCACTGGCGAGCAGATCGCCAAGCAGCTTGGCCAGGCGATCCTGCAGGGCCACTACGCACCGGGTGAACGCGTAGGCGAGCAGGCAGTGGCGGAGATGTTCTCGCTCAGCCGCGGGCCGGTGCGCGACGCGCTGCGCATCCTGGAGCGCCAGGGCCTGGTCGAGATCAAGCCCAGGCGGGGTGCCTATGTGGTGGAGTTGGCGCTCAACGATGTGGCCGACATCTTCAATGTGCGTTGCGCGCTGCTGTCGCTGGCGGTGCGCTACCTGGCACGCAACCCCGACAAGTCGGCGCTGGACCAGGTTGAGCCGCGGCTAGAGCAACTGCGCTTGCTGGCGGCACAGAAAAAACCCTCGCTGCTGGACTTTGCCCAGGCCACCGGCCGGGTGGCCATGGGCTTGCTGGCGGCCTGCGCCAGCGCCAAGGTAATCCAGACCACCTACCGCGACCTGCCACACGACGCGCTGTGGCGCATGCTGTGGGTCACACCGCAGCCGCCGGACTATGTGCGGCCGGCGCGCCGGGCCGACACCTTCCAGGACTACGCGCGGCTGCTGGCGGCCATCCATGCGGACCAGGCCGACAGCGCCGAAGCGCTGATGCGCAAGATCATGACCGACACCCGCGACGAGGTGCTGCACTACATGGCGCAGTCGCACAGCGACACGGTCGACCCTTTCAGGCAGCAGGTGTATTAGTGGCCCCCCCCGAAGCGCTTCCGGCGTCCTTGCAGGCCGCGCTGGGCCAGAGGCCCTGCCCTTCGGCAGGCACAAACGGCACGCCGTTGGTGTCCGGCCTCAGCCCCCACAGAGGATGCAGCCCCAGTGGCCCGGCAAAGCCGGATCCGCGGCGCTCGCTGGCTTGGACAGACCGACCGGATTCTCCGGATCGCCACGCCTCGTCTGGAGGCCGCGATGCTTGAAGTGCGCGACCTGTCGATCTCGTTCCGCACCGGGGCCGGCCGGGTGTCGGTCACGCGCGGGCTGAACTTCAAGATCGCTGCGGGCGAGCGCCTGGGCGTGGTGGGTGAGAGCGGCTGCGGCAAGACGGTGACCGGCCTGTCGGTGCTGCGCCTGCTGCCGGCCGACCAGGCGCAGATCGACGGCCAGATTTTGTTCGAGGGCCAGGACCTGGCGCGCTTGCCCGAGGACCGCATGCGCGCGGTGCGCGGCCGCGACATCGCGATGATTTTTCAAGAGCCGATGACCGCGCTCGATCCGGTGTTTTCCGTGGGTGAGCAGATCGCCGAGGCCTACCGCACCCACTTCCCGGTCAGCCGGGCCGAGGCGCGTGAGCGGGCCATCGCTGCGCTGGCGCGGGTGGGCATCCCGCTGCCGGCGCGCCGCCATGACGAGTACCCACACCAGTTTTCGGGCGGCATGCGGCAGCGGGTGATGATTGCGATGGCGCTGATCTGCGAGCCCAAGTTGTTGATCGCCGACGAGCCCACCACCGCGCTGGACGTGACGGTGCAAGCCCAGATCACCGACCTGCTGCGGAGCTTGAGCGACCGTGCCGGCACCGCGCTGATGTTCATCACCCATGACCTGGGCGTGGTGGCCGAGGTCTGCACCCGCATGCTGACGATGTATGCCGGCGAGATCGTCGAGGACGCGCCGGTGGACGCCGTGCTGATGCGGCCGCGCCACCCGTACAGCTCGGGCCTGCTGCGATCACTGCCGCGGCTGGCCCAGCACCGCGGGCTGCTGCCGTCGATCCGCGGCCGAGTGCCGTCGCCCAGCGAGATGCCGGCGGGCTGCCGGTTCCGCGCGCGCTGCGACCATGCGTTGCCGGCCTGTGTGGAAGAGCAACATGCCGAGACCGTGGCCCCCGGGCACAGCGCCCGCTGCGGCCGCGCGGCCGAGCTGGATTTGCCGGGGGTGCTGGCATGAGCACCCAAGCCCAACCGCTGGTCAGCGTGCGCGACCTGCACATCCGATTTGCCACCCAAGACAGCGGCGAGACGGTGAAGGCGGTGGACGGCATCAGCTTCGATGTGATGCCGGGCGAGACCTTCGGCATCATCGGCGAGTCGGGCTCGGGCAAGACCACGCTGGGCCGGGCGCTGGTGTCGCTGCTGGCGCCCACCGAGGGCAGCATCCTGCACGACGGGGTGGACCCGCGCACACTCAAGCCCAGTGCGCTGCGCCAGCACCGGCGCAACTACCAGATCATTTTTCAAGACCCGCATGCTGCGCTCAACCCGAGGCAACGGGTGCTGGACAGCGTGTGCGAGCCGCTGGAGATCGCTGGCGGCCTGGACCGCATGACCCGACAACAGCGCGAGCAGCGCGGGCTGGACGCACTGGCCCGCGTGGGCATTGCGCCCGAGTACGCGCAGCGCTATCCGCACATGCTGTCGGGCGGGCAAAAGCAGCGCATCAACATCGCCCGGGTGTTGACGCTGCGGCCCAAGCTGATCGTCTGCGACGAGGTGGTGGCCGCCCTGGACGTGTCGATCCGCGGTGATGTGCTGAACCTGTTTGCCGACCTGCAGCGCGAGTTTGGCCTGACCTATGTCTTCATCACCCACGACCTGTCGGTGGTGGCGCATGTCAGCGACCGCATCGCCGTCACCTACCTGGGCCGGGTGATGGAGCTGGGGCCGACGCTGGCGGTGGGCGCGCGCCCGCTGCACCCCTACACCGAGGCGCTGATGTCGGCCGACCCGCTGCCGCTGCCGTCGCACCTGCGCACCCAGCGCCGCATCGTGCTGCAGGGCGAGATCCCCAGCCCGATTGATCCGCCGTCGGGTTGCCGCTTTCGCACCCGCTGCCCCAGCGCCCAGCCGCGCTGCGCCGCCGAGGTGCCGGATTGGCGCGAGCTGCGGCCAGCGCACTGGGTGGCCTGCCACTTTGCAACGCCTGACGGCCCGCCGGCCAGGCCGATGACACAAGCCGCCGCTTGACGCGGCAGCCCCGCCCCGACCACCCCAGGAGACTGCCATGACCGACGCACACGTCCCGCGCGCTGCTGCCCAGCCCACAAGCGACGCCACCCAGGCCCGCACTCGGCAGGTCAGCGAGCAAGTCACGCAGCAGCCCACCCGCGACCTCACCCGGCGCGACCTGATGCTGTTGGCTGGCGCCACCGTTGGTACGGTCGTCGGCACACTCGCCACCGGCAGTCCGGCCTGGGCCCAGGCCGGTCCCAAACGCGGCGGTGTGCTCAAGGTTTCGGCCAACGCCAACCCGTCCAGCCTGGACCCGGCCACCGGCGGTGCGGGCTCAGACCACACCTTTTTGTGGACGCTCTACGACACGCTGGTCGAGTGGGACTACGACACGCTCAAGACCAAGCCGGGCCTGGCGGCCTTCACCTTTCCGGACCCGCGCACGATGGTGCTGGACATCAAGCCGGGCATCAGTTTTCACGATGGCAGCGTGCTGGACGCGGCAGCCGTCAAGTTCAACCTCGACCGGGGCCGGCAGGATGCCCGGTCCAACATCAAGGCCGACCTGTCGAGCGTGGCGGAGGTGGTGGTCAGCGGCCCGCTGCAAGTGACCGTCAAACTGCTGCGGCCCGACACCGCGCTGCCGGCGATCCTGTCCGACCGCGCCGGCATGATGGTCTCGCCCAAGGCGGTGCAGGCGCTGGGCGCCGAGTTCGACCGGAAGCCGGTGGGCGCCGGGCCCTGGAAGTTTGTCAGCTGGTCGGCCAACGAGCGTGTGGTGGTCACGCGTGCTGACAAGTACTGGCGCAGCGACCGGGGATTCGTTGACGGCATCGAGTTTTCGATCATCCCCGAGCTGGCCACCGGCCTGCGCGCGGTGGTGGCCGGCCAGGGCGACTTTGCCTACCAGGTGCCGCCGCGGCTGATCCCGATCATCGACAAGGCCAAGAACCTGCAGAAGGTCAGCGGCCCCACGCTGTACTGCCTGCAGCTGTATTTCAACCAGGCCAAACCTGCGCTGGCCAACGTCAAGGTGCGCCAGGCGATCAACTTTGCGCTGGACCGCGACTCCTTTGTCAAAGCCTCGCTGGCCGGTGTGGGCGAGCCGGCCCACATGAACCTGCCCAAGACCCACTGGGCCTATGACCCCAGCCTCGTCAAGCTGTATCCGCACAACCTCGACAAGGCACGCCAGTTGCTGGTGGAGGCCGGCTTCAAGGACGGGCTGGACCTGACGGTGGGCAGCTACACCGACCAGGACTCGGTGCGGCGCAGCGAGATCGTGATGGAGCAGTTGCGCAAGGTGGGCATCCGGCTCAAGTTCATCACCGGCACCATCCCCGAGATCAGCGGCCAGTTTTTTGGCGCCGAGAAAAAGTTCGACATGCTGCTCTCGGCCTGGACCGGCCGGCCCGACCCCAGCATGACCTACAGCCTGATGTACTCGAAGGACGCTTACTTCAACGCCGGCCGGGTGGACCCCGGCAAGGAGCTGACCGACCTGCTGGCCGAGAGCCGCGCCGCCGAGCGCATTGAGGGCCGCAAGCTGATCTTCTGGCGCTTGCAGCGCATCGTGATGGAGCAGGCGCTGGTGGCACCGCTGGCCTTCCAGTACGAGCTGGTGGCGGCGTCGAACAAGGTCAAGGGCTACAAGCCCAACTTGCTCGGCAAGCCGAAATACGAGTTCATCAGCTTGCAGGACTGAGGCTGCGATGTTCGCCTCCGCCCGCCTGCGCGTGATCCGGCGGCGCCTGCTGCAGGCGCTGCCGGTGCTGGTGCTGGCCACGTTTGTGGTGTTTGGCCTGCTCAAGCTGATGCCGGGCGACATCGCCATCACGCTGGCCGGTGAAAACGCCACCGAGCAGCGCATCCACGAGATCCGCGAGCTGTACGGGCTGAACCGACCGTTTCTGGTGCAGTACGGCAGCTGGCTGCTGCACGCGGCCCAGGGTGATTTGTCGAAATCACTGGCCACGGGCGAGCCGGTGGCCGAGTCGATTGCACGGGCCTTCCCCAACACGCTGCTGATCGTGCTGCTGGCGATGACGGTGGCGCTGGGCCTGGGTATCCCGCTGGGCATGCTGGCGGCCAGCCGGCCCGATGGCTTGCGCGACCGCGTGGTCACCTCGGTGGCCTCACTGGGCATTGCGGTGCCCAGTTTCTGGCTGGCGATGATCCTGGTGGCCTGGCTGGCGCTGGACTTTGGCTGGTTCCCGGCCACCGGCGCAGTGCCGCTGAAAGACAGCCTGCCCAGGGCGCTGCACCACGCCATCCTGCCGGCGCTGGCGCTGGCCGCAGGCGGCGTGGCGGAGGTTTCGCGCCAGCTGCGCAGCTCGCTGGTCGAGATCCTGGCGTCACCGCCAGTGCGCACGCTGCGCGCCAAGGGCCTGAGCGCGGGTGTCATCCTGTGGAAACACGGTTTGAAGAATGCCGGCGTCAACCTGCTGACGGTGGCCACGCTGCTGTTCAACCGCATGCTGGCCGCCACCGTGGTGGTGGAGGCGGTGTTTGCCATCCCGGGCATGGGTAACCTGATCGTCAACGCCGCGCTCACCCGCGACCTGCCTGTGGTGCAGGGCGTGGTGTTTGTGATGGTGCTGGTGGTGATCAGCGTCAACCTGGCGGCGGACCTGCTCTACACCGTGCTCGACCCGCGCATCCGATGACCGCCGGCCGCTTTTTCCACCGACCCCTGGCCTGGCTGCGGCACGACCTGCGCGCCACGCTGAGCCTGGCTTTTTTGGCAGCGCTGTTGCTGCTGGCCTTGACCGCGCCGCTGATCGCGCCCTACCCCGTCACCGCGCAGGACGTGGACAACACGCTGGCCGGCCCGTCGGCCCAGCATTTGCTGGGCACCGACGACCTGGGCCGCGATGTCTTCAGCCGCATGGTGCATGGCGCGGCGGCCACGCTGTATGCCAGCTCGCTGGCGGTGGGCATTGCGGTGCTGCTGGGCCTGCCGGTGGGCTTGCTGGCGGGTTACCTGGGCGGCTGGGTGGACGATGCGATCAGCCGCCTGATCGACGCGCTGCTGTCGTTCCCGTCGATCGTGCTGGCGATCGCCGTGACTGGCGCGCTGGGCATCGGCCTGACCAACGGCATGATCGCCGTGGGGATCGTGTTTGCGCCACAACTGGCGCGGCTGGTGCGGGCGCGGGCGCTGGTGGTGCGGCAGGAGCTGTATGTGGACGCGTCGCGCTGCTTTGGCGCCAGCACCGCGCGCATCCTGTGGCGCCATGTGCTGCCCAATACCGTGCAGCCGGTGATCGTGCAGATCACGCTGCTGCTGGCGGCGGCGCTGCTGGCCGAGGCGTCGTTGAGCTTTCTGGGCCTGGGCATCCAGCCGCCCAACCCGAGCTGGGGATCGATGCTGGCCCGGGCTTACCAAAACATGGAGCTGGCACCGGCCCAGATGTACGCCCCGGGGCTGGCGATCCTGCTCACCGCGCTGGCTTTCAACACCCTGGGTGAGTCGCTGCGGGTGGCGCTGGACCCGACCCACAAGCGCTGAGCGCTTCGCCATGTCTGCCCGTTGCCCAAAACGCGCAGCACCCACTCTTCCCCCACAAGGACACGCCCCCATGACCTGGCAACCCGAACTTGACGAACTGGCCCGCCGCACCGCAATGGCCTTGCAGATGGGTGGTGCCGACAAGGTCAAGCGCCAGCACGATGCCGGCCGGCTGACGGTGCGCGAGCGGATCGACAAGCTGGTGGATGCCGGCAGCTTTCACGAGGTGGGTGCGCTGTCGGGCATCGGCGAGTACGACGCCGCCGGCCAGGTGCAGAACGTCACCCCCGCCAACTGCGTGTTCGGCCGGGGCCGCATCGACGGCCGGCCGGTGGTGGTGGTGGGTGATGATTTCACCGTGCGCGGCGGCTCGGCCGATGCGTCGATCAGCAACAAGCCGCTGATGGCCGAGGACATGGCCGCGCAGTTCCGCCTGCCGATCATCCGGGTGATCGAGGGCTCGGGTGGCGGTGGCTCGGTCAAGACGATAGAGACCAAGGGCGCGTCCAACCTGCCGGGCGGTGTGGGCGGCACTGCGGGCTTCTACCGTATGACGGCCAATCTGGCCGAGGTGCCGGTGGTCGGACTGGGGCTGGGGTCGGTGGCCGGGCTGGGCGCCGCCAGGCTGGCGTCCAGCCACTACTCGGTGATGACCCACAACTCGGCCATGTTTGTCGCCGGCCCGCCGCTGGTGGCGCGGCTGGGCCAGGCGCTGGAAAAGAAGGAACTGGGCGGTGCCGACATCCAGACCCGCAGCGGCGCCATCGACACCGCGGTAGACACCGAGGAACAGGCCTTTGCGTGCGCGCGGCGCTTTTTGTCCTACCTGCCGGCCTCGGTCCATGCGCTGCCGCCGGTGCTGCCCTGCAGCGACGACCCCGAGCGCGCCGACGAATCACTGATGAAGGCCGTGCCGCGCAACCGCCGCAGCGTCTACAAGATGCGGCCGATCATCCAGTCGGTGGTCGATGCCGGCAGCTTCTTCGAGATGGGCGCCAACTTTGGCCGCAGCCTGATCACCGGTCTGGCGCGGCTGGGGGGCCATCCGGTGCTGCTGTTGGCCAGCGACCCGTACCACTACGGCGGTGCCTGGAGCGCCGACACCTGCCAGAAGGTGGTGCGCTTTGTCGACCTGGCTGAGACTTTCCACTTGCCAGTGGTCTATCTGATGGACTGCCCCGGCTTCATGATCGGGCTGGAGGCCGAGCGCAGCGCCACCATCCGCCACGGCGTGCGGGCGATGGCGGCGATGAACCAGACCACCGTGCCTTGGTGCACCGTCATCATTCGCAATGCCTTTGGCGTGGCCGGCGCCGCGCACCAGCCTGCCGGTCGCTTGTCGCTGCGTTATGCCTGGCTGTCAGCGTACTGGGGCTCGCTGCCGCTGGAAGGGGGCATCGAGGCCGCCTACCGCGCCGACATCGCGGGCGCC
>JBKJKU010000139.1:0-4403 GCA_046597355.1 Aquabacterium sp. | reverse complement strand
AGGCTGCCGCGCTGAAAAACAGCGAGATCGCCCAGGAACTGGCGCTGCCGCCGGTGAAGATCCATTGCTCCATCCTGGCCTTGATGGCGTCTTCGGCCAGGATCGAGCAGTGGATCTTCACCGGCGGCAAGGCCAGTTCCTGGGCAATCTGGCTGTTTTTCAGCGCAGCAGCCTGGTCCAGCGTCTTGCCCTTGACCCACTCGGTCACCAGTGACGACGAGGCAATCGCCGAGCCGCAACCGTAGGTCTTGAAGCGCGCGTCTTCGATCAGCCCGGTCACCGGGTTGACCTTGATCTGCAGCTTCATCACATCGCCGCAGGCGGGTGCGCCGACCATGCCGGTGCCCACGTCCTCGTCGCCCTTGTCGAAACCACCGACGTTGCGGGGGTTTTCGTAGTGGTCGATGACCTTGTCGCTGTATGCCATGTCAATTCTCCAAAATCAATGTGCTGCCCACTGGATCGAGCTGATGTCGATGCCGTCGCGGTACATGTCCCACAGGGGTGAGAGCTCACGCAGCTTGCCCACGCGGTCTATCAGCGTGGACACTGCGTAGTCGATCTCGGCTTCGGTGGTGAAGCGGCCGATCGTCATGCGAAGGCTGGAGTGCGCCAGCTCGTCGCTGCGGCCCAGGGCCCGCAACACGTAGCTGGGCTCCAGGCTGGCCGAGGTGCAGGCCGAGCCCGAAGACACCGCCAGCCCCTTGACGCCCATGATCAGCGACTCGCCTTCAACGTAGTTGAACGAGATGTTCAGGTTGTGCGGCACCCGATGCGTCAGGTCACCGTTGACAAACACCTGCTCGATGCCGTGCAGGCCGTTCAACAGCTTGTTGTGCAGGAAGCGGATGCGTTCTTGCTCGCTGCCCATCTCTTCTTGCGCGATGCGGAAGGCCTCGCCCATGCCCACGATCTGGTGGGTGGGCAGCGTGCCCGAGCGCATGCCGCGCTCATGGCCGCCACCGTGCATCTGCGCCTCGATCCGGATGCGCGGCTTGCGCCGCACGTACAGCGCACCCATGCCCTTGGGGCCGTAGGTCTTGTGCGCCGACATGCTCATCAAGTCGATCGGCAACTGGGCCATGTCGATCACCACCTTGCCGGTGGCCTGGGCCGCGTCAACGTGGAAGATGATGCCGCGCTCGCGGCACAGCTTGCCGATGGCGGTCACGTCCTGGATCACGCCAATCTCGTTGTTGACCATCATCACCGAAGCGAGGATGGTGTCCGGACGCAGCGCGGCGGTGAACTTGTCCAGGTCGATCAGGCCGTCTTCCTGCACATCGAGGTAGGTCGCCTCAAAACCCTGACGCTCCAGCTCACGCACGCTGTCGAGCGTGGCCTTGTGCTCGGTCTTGACGGTGATGATGTGTTTGCCGCGGCTCTTGTAGAACTGCGCCGCGCCCTTGAGCGCCAGGTTGATCGACTCGGTGGCACCGCTGGTCCAGACGATTTCACGCGGGTCGGCATTGATCAGGCTGGCCACCTGGCCGCGGGATTTCTCGACGATGGCCTCGGCCTCCCAGCCCCAGGCGTGGCTGCGGGATGCCGGGTTGCCGAAATGCTCGCGCAACCAGGGAATCATGGCGTCGACAACACGCGGGCCCACCGGCGTGGTGGCGCCGTAGTCGAGGTAGATCGGGAAGTGCGGGGTCATGGTGCGGTGACGTTGCTCGGGATGTGACAGATGGGTTGGCAGAAACTTGGGGTGCGCGGGGCGGTCACTTGGACATCGCGTTGCCCAGCGCAAAAATCGAATTGGGCGCGGTGATCTTGATCGGCTTGACCACCGGTATCGACGAGATCGCCCGCTTGATCGGCGACTCTTCGATCGACACGCCTTTGGCGAGTTGGTCTTCGACCAGCTTTTTCAGCGAGATCGAGTCCAGAAACTCGATCATCTTCTGGTTCAGGCTGGCCCACAGGTCGTGGGTCATGCAGCGACCGGCATCGTCGCCCATGCAGTTTTCCTTGCCGGCACAACCGGTCGCGTCGATCGGCTCGTCGACCGCCACGATGATGTCGGCCACGGTGATCAGCTCACTCTTGCGGCCCAGTGAATATCCGCCGCCCGGACCGCGGGTGCTCTCGACCAGTTCATGCCGGCGCAGCTTGCCAAACAGTTGCTCCAGGTACGACAGCGAGATTTGCTGGCGCTGGCTGATGGCAGCCAGAGCGACCGGCCCGTTGTTCGAACGCAACGCCAGATCGATCATCGCCGTGACGGCAAAACGGCCTTTGGTGGTCAAACGCATGGGTGTTTCTCCTGTTGGCTGGCCGGTGAACAGCGCCGGTTTTCACTGGCGTGGCCACTTACCCGACTGTTGTAGTCAAGTATAGCTGAATCCGGCAATTTCAGCGGGCGACAACGGGATTATGAACTCTTCAGTCGCGTTTTAGGCGATACAGGTCAAACGATGTTTGAGCACCAGCACCAGACCGTCGCAAGCGGGCTCGATCAGGTCCAGTGCGAGGGCAAAACCGGCCACGTTGCCGAAGTACGGATCGGGCACTTCATCGGCCGCTGGCAGCGCCACCGGGCCACCTGGCGCCTGCGCGGCAAATGGCAGCAGCAGCGCCAGCCGGTCCGGGGCGGCGCCCGCCGGGCAGCGGCTGTGCAGCGTGGCCAGGTTGTCACGGTCCATCGCCAGCAGCAGGTCGAATCGGCTGAAATCGTCAGCCACCAACGGCCGGGACTTCATGCCGTCCAGCCGGTAGCCGCGCTGCGCCGCCTGGGCCACGGCGCGCGGGTCGGGCAAGGTGCCGCGGTGAAAGCCATGGGTGCCCGCCGAATCCACCGCCACCTGGTCCGCCAGCCCGGCCCGCTCCAGTTTGGCCCGCAACACGCCTTCGGCCATCGGCGACCGGCAGATGTTGCCCATGCAGACCATCAGCACTTGCAAACGGGGCGCCTCGCGGCGCTGAAACCAGCGTTTGATCATGGGGCGCAAGGATAGCGGAGCGTGAACGCGCCGCGGCGCCATCCGGCCAGCGTGACGCAGAGCTGCCGGGCCAGGCCAGCCAGCGGTGTGGTCGGGTCAGCGCCCGCCCTGCGCGGTGACCAGCGGCACCAGGTTGCTGTCGTGCCCGGCCGCACCAAAGGCCTGCTCGCGCAGCAGCGCCAGCTGGTCGCGCACCCGGGCGGCTTTTTCGAACTCCAGGTTCTTGGCGTGGTCCAGCATCTGACGCTCCAGCAGCTTGATGCGCTTGGACAGGTCTTTTTCGCTCAGCAACTCGACCTCGGCCGACTCGACCATGCCGCGCAGCTTGCTCTTGTCGTCCTGGGCGTTGATCACGCCGTCGATCAGCTCGACCACCCGCTTGACCACGCTGCGTGGGGTGATGCCCATGGCCAGGTTGTGCGCCACCTGTTTTTCGCGCCGGCGCTCGGTCTCGCCGATCGCCCGGGCCATTGAGTCGGTCATCTTGTCGGCATACAGGATGGCGCGGCCGTTGAGGTTTCGGGCGGCCCGGCCGATGGTCTGGATCAGGCTGCGCTCCGAGCGCAAGAAGCCCTCCTTGTCGGCATCCAGGATCGCCACCAGCGAGACCTCGGGGATGTCCAGCCCCTCCCGCAGCAGGTTGATGCCCACCAGCACGTCGAACAGGCCGAGCCTTAAATCGCGCAGGATCTCGACCCGCTCGACGGTGTCGATGTCGGAGTGCAGGTAGCGCACCTTCACACCGTTGTCGGTCAGGTAGTCGGTGAGCTGCTCCGCCATGCGCTTGGTCAGCGTGGTGATCAGCACCCGCTCGCCCAGGTCGACCCGGATCCGGATCTCCTGCAGCACATCGTCGACCTGGCTGGTGGCCGGGCGCACCTCGACCATCGGGTCCACCAGCCCGGTAGGCCGCACCAGTTGCTCGACCACCGCGCCCGCATGCTGCTGCTCGTAATTGCCCGGCGTGGCCGAGACAAACACGGTCTGGCGCATCTTGCCCTCGAACTCGTCAAACTTCAGTGGCCGGTTGTCCATGGCACTGGGCAGCCGGAAGCCATAGTCCACCAGCGTCGTCTTGCGCGCCTTGTCGCCGTTGTACATGCCGCCAAACTGCCCTATCAGCACATGGCTTTCGTCCATGAACATCAGCGAGTCGCCGGGCAGGTAGTCCACCAGCGTGGACGGCGGATCGCCCGGCTTGGCGCCCGACAGATGCCGGCTGTAGTTCTCGATGCCCTTGCAGTGGCCCACCTCCTGCATCATCTCCAGATCAAACCGGGTGCGCTGCTCGATGCGCTGGGCCTCGACCAGCTTGCCAGTGCTGACAAAGTGGGCGCTGCGCTCCCGCAACTCGGCCTTGATCGTCTCGACCGCTGCCAGCACCCGCTCGCGCGGCGTGACGTAGTGGCTCTTGGGGTAGACCGTGAAACGCGGCACTTTTTGCCGCACCCGGCCGGTCAG
>JBKJKU010000406.1:0-9160 GCA_046597355.1 Aquabacterium sp. | reverse complement strand
GCCTGACCGAGCAACGCGCTGCCGCGCTGAAAGCTGCCGGGCTGGACCATGTGCAGCTGTCGTTCCAGGACTCGACCCGCGAGATGAACGACTTTCTCTCGCACACCAAGACCTTCGAACTCAAGAATCGCGTCGCCCGGTTGATCAAGGAGCAAGGCTGGCCGATGGTGATGAACGTGGTGATCCACCGCATGAACATCGACCACATCGACCGCATCATCGGCATGGCCCACGAGATGGGCGCCGAGTACCTGGAGCTGGCCAACACCCAGTACTACTCCTGGGCCTTCCTGAACCGCGACCAGTTGCTGCCGACCCATGCGCAACTGCAGCACGCCGAAGCCGTGACCGATGCCTGGCGCGCGCGGCTGGGCGACGCCATGCGCATCTTTTTTGTCGCCCCCGACTACCACGAGGGCAAGGCCAAGAAGTGCGTCAACGGCTGGGGCAGCATGTTCATGACGGTAGCGCCCGATGGCGTTGCGCTGCCCTGCCACACCGCGCGCATGCTGCCTGGCCTGGCGTTCCCCAACGTGCGCGAGATGGCGCTGCGCGAGATCTGGTTTGAGTCTGAGGGTTTCAACCGCTACCGCGGCACGGGCTGGATGAAAGAGCCCTGCGCGAGCTGCGCGCACAAGGAAGAAGACCTGGGCGGCTGCCGCTGCCAGGCCTTCATGCTGGCCCAAGACGCCGCCGCCGCCGACCCAGCCTGCCGGCTCAGCCCGCAGCACCACCTGGTGCAAGCCGCGGTGGCGCAGGCGGCAACGCCGAAAGCGACCGAACACCCGCTGGTCTTTCGCGATCCGGCCAACTCCCGCCGGTTGAGCGCGCCGTAGGCCGGAGACCGGGCGTGCCCCGGCCGGCGCACGCCAAATCGGGGATTGAGGGCAAATTGCCCCTCCACTCGGCCTTCTGACCGGTCCGTTGTGGCGGGACACTCGCGCTGTAATTTGGCCAGCGCCTGCGCGACTGACCTGGCAGCGGCCCGCAGCCGCGCCGCGAGACCGACCCCTGGCCCAAAAAGGACCGCCATGCCCCTCTGGTTGATTGCGCTGGACCGCCACTTTCCGATCCGCTACCTGACCTTGCTTTCAGTCTCGCTGCTGTTGGTGCTGGGCGGGTACCTCTGGTTTGCCGGCGGCCCATCGGCCTGGTCGGCTTTGCTGGTGCTGCTGGGCGCACTGGGCGGTGTCACCGGCATCCGCGACCTGCGCCAGACCCGGCACGCGCTGCTGCGCAACTACCCCGTCATCGGCCATTTGCGTTTTTTGTTCGAATGGATCCGGCCCGAAATTCGCCAGTACTTTCTCGAGAGCGACCGCGAGGCGGTGCCGTTTTCGCGCCAGCAGCGCTCGCTGGTCTACCAGCGCAGCAAGGGGGAGTCAGACAAGCGGCCGTTTGGCACCCAACTCGATGTGCACCAGGCCGGCTACGAGTGGATCAACCACTCGCTGCAACCGACCCAGCTGCCGAGCCATGACTTCCGCGTCACGATCGGTGGCAGCCGCTGCAGCCAGCACTACTCGGCCAGCCTGTTCAATATCTCGGCGATGAGCTTTGGCGCGCTCAGTGCCAACGCGATCATGGCGCCCCACGGCGGCGCCAAGGCGGGCGGCTTTGCGCACGACACTGGCGAGGGGTCGATCAGTGCGCACCACCGCAAACATGGCGGTGACCTGATCTGGGAGATCGGCTCGGGCTACTTCGGTTGCCGCAACGACGACGGCAGCTTCAGCGACACCCGGTTCGAGGCCAACGCCCGCGACCCGCAGGTCAAACTGATCGAGTTGAAGCTGAGCCAGGGTGCCAAGCCCGGCCACGGCGGCGTGCTGCCCGGCCCCAAAGTGTCGCCCGAGATTGCCGCCGCGCGCGGCGTGCCGGCGGGGCTGGATTGCGTCTCGCCGGCCGCCCACAGCGCGTTTTCCACGCCGATCGGCATGCTGCAGTTCATGGACCGGATGCGCACGCTGTCGGGCGGCAAGCCGGTGGGCTTCAAGCTGTGCATCGGCCACCCCTGGGAATGGTTTGCGCTGGCCAAGGCAATGATTGAGAGCGATCTGCTGCCCGATTTCATCGTGGTGGATGGCGCCGAGGGTGGCACGGGCGCTGCGCCACTTGAGTTCACCGACCATGTCGGCGCGCCGATGCAGGAAGGCCTGCGTCTGGTGCACAACACCCTGGTGGGCCTGAACCTGCGGCACCGGATCCGCATTGGCTGCGCCGGCAAGATCGTCAGCGCGTTTGATATCGCCCGGGCCATGGCGCTGGGTGCGGACTGGTGCAACTCGGCCCGTGGCTTCATGTTTGCGTTGGGTTGCATCCAGGCCCAACACTGCCACGCCGGCACCTGCCCGACGGGGGTGGCCACGCAAGACCCGCTGCGCCAGCAGGCGCTGGTGGTGCCGGACAAGACCCAGCGGGTGTTCAACTTCCACCGCCAGACGCTGGAGGCGCTGCAGGAGTTGGTGCAGGCCGCCGGCCTGACCCACCCGAACCAGATCAGCGCATCGCACATCGTGCGCCGTACCGCCGACCAGGAGGTGCGGCTGATGAGCAGCCTGCTGGCCACTGTGGCGCCGGGGGCCCTGCTGGCGGCAGAGCGGGGCGAGGTGGACTGGCCGCACGCCGTGTTCAGCCTGTACTGGCCACTGGCGCGCAGCGACAGCTTCCAGGCCCGGCAGGAACCCGTCCGCCGCCGCAGCATCGAGGTCGGGGTCGGGGTCGCGGTGGCGGTGTGACACGCCTCGCACTTGCCGCGTCCGGCTGACCCCAACCCGACAGATCGGCACGCCGACAGCTGACCCGCCGCCCGGTCAGCCCCAGCGTCAGGCTTTGGGCGGTGCGGTGTCGATGAAGCTCTGGCGGGCTTCGAGCTTTTCGGCCAGCCGGGCCAGGTTGGCATGCTCGCTGCGCCAGTCGACATGGCCGAAGCGGAACGACAGGTAGTCCAGCGCACAGCCCACCGCCACATCGGCGAGTGTGAAATGGTTGCCGTTGCACCAGGGCTTGTCACCCAGGCCAGCGCTCATGGCCTTGAGCGTGCTGTCAACACGGCTCATCTGGCGGTCGATCCAGGCGGTGCAGCGCGCGCCCTCGCGTGGCCCCCAGGTGGCCTCCATGCGGGCCAGCAGCAGGGCGTCGCACATGCCGTCGGCCAACGCCTCCCAGGTGCGCACCTCGACCCGCTCGCGGCCTGAGGGCGGGATCAGCTTGCCCACCGGCGACAGCGTGTCAACGTACTCGACGATCACGCGCGAGTCGAACACCGCCTCGCCGCCCTCCATCACCAGGCAGGGTACCTTGCCCAACGGGTTGGACTTGAGCATCACGTCGCTGCCCCACACGTCCTCGATCACCAGCTGGTAGTCGAGTTTTTTCTCGGCCATCACCACGCGCACCTTGCGCACGTAGGGACTGGTGAGCGATCCGATAAGTTTCATGGTGGTTTTAATGGTGGGATTCCCCTGACGTTTTGATTCTAGCCAAGCTGGTTTGCCCAGGTTGGCGCGGCACGGTTGCTCAGCGCGCCAGGGTCCAATCAACCTGGGTGGGCCGGCCGGCCAGGGCCAGCGTGGCGGTGGCCGGCGGCGTGCGCGAAATCACCTTGCCGCGCCGCACCACGGCCAGCCGGGTGGCACGCAGGCGCAGCGCGTCCGCCGGTGAGCGGGCCTGCAGCAGCACAAAATCGGCGTTGCAGCCCACCGCCAGGCCGTAGTCCGGCAGGCCCATCACGCGCGCGGCATTGACGGTCACCGCATCGAAACAGGCGCGCACCTGGTCCGCGCTGGTCATCTGGGCCACATGCAGCCCCATCTGCGCCACCTCCAGCATGTCGGCCGAGCCCTGGCTGTACCACGGGTCCATCACGCAGTCGTGGCCGAAGGCGACATTCACGCCGGCGGCCATCAGCTCGGGCACCCGCGTCATGCCGCGCCGCTTGGGGTAGCTGTCGTGCCGGCCCTGCAGCGTGATGTTGATCAGCGGGTTGGCCACCGCATGCACACCGGCCTCGGCGATCAAGGGGATCAGCTTGGAGGCGTAGTAGTTGTCCATCGAGTGCATGGACGTCAGGTGCGAGCCGGTGACGCGGCCCTGCAGCCCGAGGCGCTGGGTGTGGTGGGCCAGGGTTTCGATGTGACGAGACTGCGGGTCATCGCTTTCGTCGCAGTGCATGTCCACCCGCAGGCCGCGTTGGGCCGCCAGCTCACACAGCTGGCGCACGCTGTCGGTGCCTTGCGCATAGGTGCGCTCGAAATGCGGGATGCCGCCCACCACGTCCACGCCCAGATCCAGTGCACGCGCCAGGTTGGCCAACGCGCCGGGCGACCGCAGCAGCCCGTCCTGCGGAAATGCCACGAGTTGCAGGTCCAGGTAGGGCGCCACCTGCTGCTTGACGTCGAGCAGCGCCTGCACCGCCAACAGCCGGTCGTCGCAGATGTCGACATGGCTGCGGATCGCCAGCAGGCCCTTGGCCACCGCCCAGTCGCAATACTGCAGCGCGCGGGCGACCAGGGCGTCGTGGGTCAGCAGCGGTTTGAGCTCACCCCACAGCGCGATGCCCTCCAGCAGCGTGCCGCTGGTGTTGATGCGCGGCAAGCCGTGGCTGAGCGTGGCGTCCAGGTGGAAGTGGGCATCGACAAACGGCGGGCTGAGCAGGCAGCCCGCTGCGTCGATCAGCTCGGTGCCGGCGGGCGCGGGCTGTCCGTCGAACAGGTGCGGGCCCAGCGCCTGGATGCGGCCGTCCTGCACCCGCAGGTCGATCCCGGTGCGGCCGTCAGGCAGGGTGGCATTGCGGATCAGCATCGGTGTCCTCGCGTCGAGTCGGGTGGATGGGGTAATCGGGCAAGCGGGCAATCGGGGGTAATGGCACAACGGCACAACGGCGCAATGGTGCAATGGTGCAATGGGCACCAGCGTACCCCGGGAAAGGGCCCGGTGGCATCATCCGGCCATGCTTTCCACCCACCAGCAAGTGCAGTACCAGGCCGAAGGTTATCTGGTGCTGCCCGGCTTCAAACCGGCGGACGAACTGGCCGCGTTGCGGGCGCGTGCGCTGCAGATCGTCGACGCCTTTGACGCCGATGCGCACCGCAGCATCTTCTCGACGTCCGACCAGGCCCGGCGCAGCGCGGGCACCGACTTCCTGGCGTCTGCCGAGGGCATCCAGTGCTTTTTCGAAGAGGAAGCCTTCGATGACGCCGGCCGCCTGCGCCAGGCCAAGGCGCTGTCGATCAACAAGATCGGCCATGCGATGCACGACCTCGACCCGGTGTTCGAGCGCTTCTCGCGCAACCCGGCGATGGCCGAGCTGGCCAGCGACCTGGGGCTGGTGAACCCGCAGCTCTGGCAGTCGATGTACATTTTCAAGCAGCCCGGCATCGGCGGCGAGGTCAAGTGGCACCAGGACGCCAGCTTTTTCGACACCACGCCGTCCTCGGTCACCGCATTCTGGTTTGCGCTGGAAGACGCCACCCAGGCCAACGGCTGCCTGTGGGTACAGCCGGGCGGCCACCGCGGGCCGCTGCGCGAGCGCTTTGTGCGCCTTGACGACGGCACCCCGCAGGGTGCCGTGCGCATGGATGCACTGGACGCCACGCCCTGGCCGGACGCGGGCAGCGCCGTGCCGGTGGAGGTGGCCGCCGGCACGCTGGTCTGCTTTCACGGCCGGCTGCCGCACTGGAGCGCGCCCAACCGGTCCGCCGCATCGCGCCATGCCTACACCCTGCACGCCACCGATGGCCGCGCCCACTATGCCGCGCACAACTGGCTGCAGCGCAGCGCGGCCTTGCCGGTGCGTGGCTTCACGGCCTGAAGCGCTGATGAAAAACTTTGACAACAAGGTCGCCGCCATCACTGGCGCAGCCTCAGGCATGGGGGGCGCGCTGGCGCTGGCGTTGGCGCGCCGCGGCTGCCACCTGGCCTTGTCCGACATCGACGCGGCCGGCCTGGCGGACACCGCTGATGCGGCACGGCGGGCCAATGCCAGCGTGCGCATCACCACCGCCCGGGTGGACACCGCCGACCGCGCTGCGGTTTATGCCTGGGCCGACCAGACCGCGGCCCAGCATGGCCGCGTCAACCTGGTGTTCAACAACGCCGGTGTGGCGCTGTCGGCTCCGCTGGAGCAGGTGCGGCGCGAGGACTTCGAGTGGCTGATGGCGATCAACTTCTGGGGCGTGGTCTGGGGCACGCAAGCCTTTTTGCCGCACCTGCGGGCTTCGGGCGACGGCCATGTGGTCAACACCTCCAGCCTGTTCGGCTTGATGGCCATGCCGCTGAACGGCAGCTACAACGCGTCGAAGTTTGCGGTGCGCGGCTACACCGAGGCGCTGCGCATGGAGCTAGAGCTGGGCCGCGCGCCGGTCAGCGCGACTTGCGTGCACCCGGGCGGCGTGCGCACCCGCATTGCGCGCAGCGCCCGGATCGACGCCAGCACCGCCACGCTGCTCGGGCGCGACGCCGAGCAGGCGCGGGCCGAGTTCGACAAGCTGCTCGACACCACCTCGGCCGAATCGGCCGCGCTGCAGATCCTGCAGGCGGTCGAGCGCAACCAGCGCCGGGTGCTGGTGGGCCGCGACGCGCGCTGGGCCGACAAGCTGGTGCGTCTGTTGGGCTCGTGGTACCAGCCGCTGGTGGTGGCGGCGGCGCGGCGCACCGCGCGGCGCATCTGATGCAGCGCCGCACCGCTGCCGCCTGCCTGGTGGCCGCCAGCGGGCTGTTGCTGCTGTCGCAATTGCGCCTGCTGCCGCAGGACCAGGGCGTGCTGCTGGAGGTCAGCGGCCGGCCGGTGGACGCCGCCGGCCAGTTGCAGGGCGCCTGGCTGCGGCTGGTGCGGCGCTGCGGCACGGTCACCACGCTGGCAGATGGCTCGGCGGCCTGGCAGGAGGCGCAGCGCGTCCTGGCCGGCTACAGCCCACCCGCGTCGCTGGCGGCCCGGCCCGTGCAGGTGCTGAGCTGGGGCCAGGGCGATGCGCAGTGGTTGCTGGCGGAGGTGCGCTGGGGCGGCAGCGCCATCGCACCGCTGGACCCGGCCATCGTGCCGCTGGCACGCCGCGGCGGCGACCTGCAGGTGCAGGCCGGCGGCGTGTGGAGCGGGGACACCGGGCCGTGGTCGGCGCCGGTCTTCATCCGTCGCTTTCTGGCGGACCGGCTGCCGGCGCTGCCGGCACCGCTGCGCCAGTGCCTGGATCCGCAGCTGCTGCCGTTCAGCCGCTGACGCGGCGGGCGGGGCGCTGTATCGCGCCCTGTAGCGCGCCCTGCTGCGGATACTGCGCCACACAACGCTACACCGCGCAATACCGCTCCTGGATCTCCCGGTCCGCCAGCAGCGCCTCGCCGGTGCCGGTGTGCACGATCCGACCCTGGTCGATGATGTAGGCGCGGTCCGAGATGCGCAGCGCCAGCTCGACGTTCTGCTCGACCAGCAGCAGCGTCGTGCCCTCGGCCTTCATGCGCTGGAACAGCTCGAACATCTCGTGCACCAGCAGCGGCATGATGCCCTCGCTGGGCTCGTCCAGCAGGATCAACCGCGGCTTGGCCACCATCGCCCGGGCGATCGCCAGCATCTGCTGCTCGCCACCGGACAAGGACGTGCCCTCCTGGTCCAGCCGCTCCTTCAGGCGCGGAAAAGTCTCGGCAACCTGATCGACGATGGCCGCTAGGTCATGCTTGCCGGGCTGGCCCAGGATGCCGAGCTGCAGGTTCTCGCGCACCGTCAGGCCGGGCACGATACGGCGCTCCTCCGGCACATACGCGATGCCTTTGTGAAAACGGGTGTGCGCCGGCTCGGCCAGGAAATCCCGGCCATCCAAACGCGCCTGGCCGCGTCGTTTGGCCACCAGGCCCATCAGCGCCCGCAACGTGGTGGTCTTGCCTGCACCGTTGCGCCCCATCAGCGTGACGATCTCACCCGCGTTGACATGGAACGACAAATCCTGCACCACATGGCTGCGGTCGTACCAGGCGTTCAGCGCATCGATCTGCAGCAGGGGCGCAGTCATGTCAGTGTTGCCCCAGGTAGACACGCTTGACCTCGGCGTTGTGGCGGATCTCGGTGGGTGTGCCTTCGGCCAGCAGCTCGCCGTGGTGCAGCACCACCAGGCGCTGGCAGATGCCCATCACCAGCTTCATCTTGTGCTCGACCAGCACGACCGTGCGCTCCTGGGCGATGCGGGTGATCAGATCCATCATCACCGTGGTCTCCTCGGGCGACATGCCGGCTGTGGGTTCGTCCATCAGCAGCAGGCGCGGCTCGGCGGCCAGCGCCATGGCGATCTCCAGCGCACGTTGCTGGCCGTGCGCCAGGTCGGCGGCGCGCTTGTGCGCCACGTCCGCCAGGCCCACCCGCTGCAGCAGCGTCTGGGCGGCGTCGACCAGCCCCTGCAGCGCACTGCGCGGTTTCAGCAGGGCAAACCGGCTGACCCGCATCTGCGCGGCCACCCGCACGTTCTCGAGTGCGCTGAGCTGCTTGAACACATTGGTGATCTGGAAGCTCTTGGCAATGCCGATGCGGGCGAATTCATGTTGGCGCAGCGCAGTGATGTCGCGGCCCGCAAAGCTGACGCTGCCGCTGCTGGGCGAAAACGCGCCACTGATCACATTGAAGAAGGTGCTCTTGCCCGCGCCGTTGGGCCCGATGATGGCGGTGAGCTGGCCGGCCGGAAAGGCCACCGTCACGTCCTTGAGCGCGACAAACGCACCGAAGCGTTTGCCCAGGCCCTGCACCGACAGCAGCGGTGGCGGCGGCGCCGGGGGAGGCGGTGGCGGCGCTGGCGCGGTCATGCCGTGTCCTTGGGGGTGGCTGCCTGGGGGGTGGGCTGGCCCGGCGCGCGGCTGGCCGCGCGGTCCAGCCAGGCCAGGATCGACCCCCAGATGCCCCGCGGGAAAAACAGCACAAACACCATGAAGATGCCGCCCACCACCGCCATCCAGTAGGCCGTCAGGTGGGTGACGACGTCTTCCAGCACCAAGAACACCAGCGCACCGACAAACGGCCCGAAGAAAGTGCCCATGCCGCCCAGCAGGCACATCATCACGGCGTGGCCGGAGGTCAGGTAATGCAGCGAGTCGATCGGCACCACCGAAAGATGCATCGCACGCAGCCCGCCGGCCAGCCCGCAGAGGCCGGCCGACAGGACGAAGACCAGCAGCTTGGACCGTG
>JBKJKU010000367.1:0-3363 GCA_046597355.1 Aquabacterium sp. | reverse complement strand
CGCGCCGGAGCCGCCGCTGGAGCCGGCCGCGAAGCGATCGGTGTTCCACGGGTTGCGCACCGCGCCGTAGTGCGGGTTGTCCGAGGTGCCGCCCCAGGCGAACTCGTGCATGTTGAGCTTGCCGATGAACACCGCCCCGGCGCGGCGCAGACGGCTCGCGACGGTGGCATCGTGCTCCGGCACCCAGTCGGCGAGAATCTTGCTGCCCGCCGTCGTGCGCTGGCCTTGCGTGGCCACGTTGTCCTTGAGCGCGATCGGCACGCCGTGCAGCGGGCCGAGGTCGTGGCCAGCCATGATCAGCAGCTCGGCAGCGCGCGCCACCTGCCTCGCCTGATCGTCAAAAATGCTGATGTAAGCGCGCAGTTTGGGATCGACCTCGGCCACGCGCGCGAGCGTGGCGTCCACCACCTCGACTGGCGACAGCTCGCGGCGCTTGATCAGGCCCGCGACCTGCGCGAGGCTGAAGTCGAGCAGTTCGGGGTAGCCGTTCATGTCAAGTCACGTCCTGAGTCGGTGCGTGCCTGAACACCGTGGCGGGCAGCAGGGTGGTGTGTTCGACCGCACTCATCTTGCGCGATAGCTCGTTGGCCGGCGGCAGCCACGCGGCCAGCAGCCCGCCGACGATCTCATCGCGCTTGGCGCCGAGCGGCAAATCGGCCAGCTCAGCCAGCACCCGTGCAAACGCGGCGCTCAAAACTGCACGCCACGCGTCAACGCGCCATCGACGACGAGATTGGTACCGGTGACGAAGCTCGCTGCCGGGCTCGCCAGGAAGACCGCCGCATTGGCCATCTCCTGCGGCGTGCCCATGCGGCCGCTCGGGTTGAGCGCCAGCGCTTCGGCGTAGAGCTTGGGGTTGCCCACCTCGATCTGGTTCCAGACGCCGCCTTCGAAGTAGGTGTTGCCGGGGGAGACCGAGTTTGCGCGGATGCGCTTGCCCGCCAGGTGGAAGGCCAGCCCCTGCGTGTAATGGACGATGGCCGCCTTGAAGGCGCCGTACGGGCCGGCCGCGAAATCGATCTCGCGGCCCGAGACGCTGGCGATGGTCACGATCGCCGCATGGGCGCTTTTCTCCAGCCAAGGCATGGCGGCGTCAACGAGCCGCACCGTACCCATCATATCGACCTCGAAACCTCGCTGCCAGCCGGCCTCGTCGTTGGCGATTGCGAGCGCGCTCACGTTGGCGACGACGATATCGATGCCGCCCAGCGAAGCGGCCGCGCCGGCCACCCAGGCCTTCAACGCCGGTCCATCACCCACGTCGACGACCTCGCCGAACACCTTGCCGCCGTGGCGCGAGAGTTCGGGCACGGCCGTCTGCACGCCTTCCAGGGTGCGCGCACAGAAAGCGACGTTCGCGCCCTCCGCCGCCAGCGTTTGCGCGATCGCGCGGCCGATGCCTTTGGTGCCACCGGTGACGAGGGCATTGAGCCCCTTGAGTTGCAGGTCCATGACCGTCTCCTTGCGAATCAGACGAGGTATTTCTTTTCAATGCCGGCGCCGACGGTGTACTTCGGGTCGACGAAGTTGCCTAGCCGCACCTTGCCGCACTGGCTCAACATCATGTAGGCGTCCCAGCGGTCGTAGCCGAACTCGGCTTCCATCCAGAGCACGAGTTCCCTGTAGGCGATGCGCGCGGCGTCTTCGAGCGGACGCGCGCTGCCGATGCACATCACGATCTGGTCGTTCTCGAGCCGTGGCCATTCAAGCGCCCAGCCCTTGATCAGCTCTACGTGGATCGTCGTCGTGCTCGGGTATTCGACTGCCGTGCCGCAGACCTCGCCATCGCCCTGGCAGGCATGCGCATCGCCGATGAAAAGCCGCGCGCCCGCGGTGCGGACCGGCAGGTAAGTGATGCTGCCGGGCCCCATGTCGGGCAGGTCCATGTTGCCGCCGTGCGCGTCGGGCGTGAGCGTGTTGATGGAGTCGATCTCAGGCGAGCAACTCAGCGTGCCGATGTGCGGGCGGTACGGCAGCGTGACGCGCGGGCTCCAGTAGACCCCGTTTTCGTCGACATCGATCTTGCGCACGATCTCGGGCAGCGAATCAGCCAACAGCGCGGTAAGCGAGGTGCCTGAGAGCGCACCGAACTGAGGGATCATGGCGCAGGTGCCGCGGGGGTTCTCGCCACGCGGCGCCATGCTTTCGATGTAGACGGCGACCACGTCGCCCTTCTCGGCCCCTTCGACGAGGATGGGCCCGTTCTGCGGGTTGACGAAGGGCATGGTCAGCACCCGGGACGGCAGGTCCTGCTCGGTCTTGACATGGCCGTCGAAGGCATCGCGCGTCTGCACGACAACGCGGTCGCCAGGGCGGATCGACAGCACCGGGTCGGTGTAGGGGCCGATGGTGAAGTGGTACTTGCCCTGCTTCGCCTCGGTCAATTCATGCGTCGTGCCGACCACCCCACCCGCCACACCGCGCGTGTGCATGATCGATGTCTTGAGCCAGTCCATGCGTGTGCCTCGTTTGTGTCGTGTGCAAATGCTGTTGCCGCGGCCTCGGGCCCCTGCTATCCGTGAACGCCGGTGTATTCGCTCATCACCGCGAGATCGCTCAAATGCTCGCGCGGGATTTCGGCGCCCAGTTGGCCGCGCTTGATCACCAGCACACGCTGCGACACGGTGGCGATGAAGTCGAGGTTCTGCTCCACCAGCACGATGGTCAGGCCCAACCGATCGCGCAGCGAGGTGAGCGTTTGCGCGATCTCGTCGATGATGGAGGGCTGGATGCCTTCGGTCGGCTCGTCAAGCAGCAGGATGCTCGGCTGGCCGGCGAGCGCTCGCGCCAGCGCCAGCAGTTGCTGTTCGCCGCCCGAGAGCGATCCTCCGGCGCGCTCAAGCAAGGGCAACAGCCGAGGGAAGTCGACGAGCAGTGATTCGAGCGCCGCGGGTGAGCCCAGGCCGGTTTTGACCAGGCCCATGCGCAGGTTGTCTCGCACCGACAGCGAGGCGAAGATCTCGCGGCCCTGCGGCACGTAGGCGATGCCCAATCGGGCACGGCCGTGCGGCGCCATGTGCGTGACCTCAACGCTATCGAGGATCACGCTGCCCGCGCTCGGTTTGAGCGCGCCGATCAGGCAGCGCAGCAGCGTCGTTTTGCCCATGCCGTTGTGGCCGAGGATGCCCACGGATTCACCCGCGGCAATCGCCATCGTGATGTGGTGCAGCACCGGAATGTCGCCATACCCGGCGCTGAGGTTGGTCACGGTCAACATGGAGATCTCAGTGCGGCTTCTTGCCGAGATAGATCTGCTGGATCAGCGGGTCGCTCATGATCTTGTCGGGCGTGTCCTCGCGGATCACCTGGCCCTGGTGCAGCACCGTCACCTTCTTGGCGATCATGCGGATGAAGCTCATGTCG
>JBKJKU010000366.1:0-5353 GCA_046597355.1 Aquabacterium sp. | reverse complement strand
TCAACGAACATGTGCTGGCGCGCGGTGCCCGGATGTTGGGCACGGGCCTGTGGAAGGGCGGCGACATGGGCCTGATCGACGGGATCTTGATCAACGGCTCGGCGCGCACCGTTGGCTTGCTGGCCAACGTCACCCGGCTGGTGCAGACCGGCCATGTCTACTGGTATGCGCTGGTGATGTTGTTGGGCGTGTTTGGCCTGCTCACCTGGCAGCTGTGGCCCGCGTTATCCGGCCTGGCCGGCCATTGATGCGGCTGGGCGGAGAATAAAAATGGGTTTTGGACTTCTGAGTGTTTCGATCTGGTTGCCGATTGCAGTCGGCATCCTGCTGCTGGCGCTGGGCCGTGATGACAATCCGGCTGTTGCGCGCTGGTTTGCGCTGGGGGGGTCGGTGGCCAGCTTCCTGGTCACGCTGCCGCTGATCAACGGATTCGACAAAGGCACGGCCGCGCTGCAGTTCCAGGAAAACCTGCCCTGGATCGAACGCTTCAACGTGCGCTATCACCTGGGCGTTGACGGCATCTCGGTGTGGTTTGTGCTGCTCACAGCGTTCGTTACCGTCATCGTGGTCGTGGCCGCCTGGGAGGTGATCACCCAGCGTGTGGCGCAGTACATGGGCGCCTTCCTGATCCTGTCGGGCCTGATGGTGGGCGTGTTCTGCGCTGCTGACGGCCTGCTGTTTTATGTCTTTTTCGAGGCCACGCTGATCCCGATGTACATCATCATCGGCGTCTGGGGCGGGCCGAAACGGGTCTACGCGGCGTTCAAGTTCTTCTTGTACACGCTGGCGGGCTCTTTGCTGATGCTCGTAGCGCTGGTCTACCTGTATTACAAGTCGGGCGGCAGTTTTGATATCGCCTCTTGGCACAGGTTGCCACTGGGCCTGCATGCCCAGGTGCTGCTGTTCTTCGCGTTTTTCGCGGCGTTTTCAGTCAAGGTGCCAATGTGGCCAGTGCACACTTGGCTGCCGGACGCCCACGTCGAGGCGCCTACCGGCGGGTCTGTGGTGCTGGCGGCGATCATGCTCAAGCTGGGGGCTTATGGCTTTCTGCGCTTTTCAATGCCTATCGCGCCAGATGCCGCGCGTGAATATGCGTGGTTCATCATCGCGCTGTCGTTGATCGCAGTGGTCTATATCGGCCTGGTCGCACTGGTGCAGCGCGACATGAAAAAGCTGGTGGCGTATTCCTCCATCGCCCACATGGGGTTCGTTACCCTGGGCTTTTTCATCTTCAATGAGTTGGGCGTCTCGGGCGGCCTGGTGCAGATGATCAGCCACGGGTTTATTTCGGCGGCGATGTTCCTGTCCATAGGCGTGCTCTACGACCGGGTGCACTCGCGTGAGATATCGGCGTACGGCGGTGTGGTCAACACCATGCCCAAGTTTGCTGCGTTTGCGCTGTTCTTCACCATGGCCAATTGCGGGTTGCCGGGCACCGGCGGTTTTGTCGGCGAGTGGATGGTGATCCTGGGCACCGTGTCGGTCAACTTCTGGCTGGCGGCAATCGCGGCAACGGCGCTGATCTTCGGCGCGGCCTACTCGTTGTGGATGTACAAGCGCGTCTACTTTGGCGAGATCGCCAACGACCATGTGCGGCACCTGACCGACATCAACGCCCGCGAGTTCGGCATCATGGCCGTGCTGGCTGTTGCCACCCTCTGGATGGGCGTCTACCCCAAGCCTTTCACCGATGTGATGCATGTGTCGGTGACTGAACTGCTCAAACACGTCGCAGTCACCAAGCTGCCCTGAACCCGAGCAGCACATGACCATGAACCCCATGAACTGGCCTGTCGTCTTCCCCGAGGCTTTGCTGCTGCTGATGGCCTGCGCCGTGGCGCTGCTGGATCTGTTTGTGACCGACCCCAAGCGCCGTCCCACCTTTTGGCTGGCGCAAGCCAGCCTGGCGGCCGTGGCTTTGCTGCATTGGGTTTACTACGATGGCGGCGCCACGGTCTACGGCATGCAGCGCATGATGGTGGGCGACCCGATGGGTCACCTGCTGGCCTTTTTTGCGACGCTCGCGGTGATGGTCACCATCGCCTACGCCCAGCCCTACATCGCCAGCCGGGACATGCTCAAAGGCGAGTTTTTCAGCCTGTCGATGTTTGTGCTGCTGGGCATTGGCGTCATGTGCTCGGCCAACAACTTTCTGGTGATCTACCTGGGCCTGGAACTGATGAGCCTGTCGCTGTACGCGCTGGTGGCGCTGCGGCGTGACCACGGCGTGTCCACCGAGGCGGCGATGAAGTACTTCGTGCTGGGCGCGCTGGCGTCGGGCTTCTTGCTGTACGGCCTGTCGATGATGTATGGCGCGACCCGATCGCTGGAGATCAACGAGGTCTTCAACGCCATTTCCACCGGCCGGATCAACGGCACAGTGCTGACCTTCGGCGTGGTGTTTGTGGTCGCTGGCCTGGCCTTCAAGTTGGGCGTGGTGCCGTTCCACATGTGGGTGCCCGATGTCTACCAGGGTGCGCCCACGGCCGTCACGCTGTTGATTGGCGGCGCGCCCAAGTTGGCAGCATTTGCGATCACGATCCGCTTGTTGGTTGAGGGCATGCTGGGCCTGGCGGTCGACTGGCAGCAGATGATGATGGTGCTGGCCGTGGCCTCGCTGGTGATCGGCAACCTTGCCGCGATTGCTCAGACCAACCTCAAGCGCATGTTGGCGTATTCCACCATCTCCCAGATGGGCTTCATGCTGCTGGCCATGACCGCTGGCGTGGTCAGCGGCAACACCCTGTCGGCAGGCAATGCCTACAGCTCGGCGATGTTCTACGTAGTCAGCTATGTGATCACCACGCTCGGCACTTTTGGTCTGATCATGTTCCTGGCCCGCACCGGTTTCGAGAGCGAAGAGATCAGTGACCTGGCCGGCCTGGGCAAGCGCGCCCCCTGGCTGGCCGGCATCATGACGCTGTTCATGTTCTCGCTGGCCGGTGTGCCGCCGATGGTCGGCTTCTACGCCAAGCTGTCCATCCTGCAGGCGCTGATCACCACCAACATCGCCGGCTACATCGTGCTGGCGGTGGTCGCCGTGATGCTGTCGCTGGTCGGTGCGTTCTACTACCTGCGCGTCGTCAAGGTGATGTACTTCGACGAACCCACGGACGCCTCGCGGCCGCTGCAAGGCAGCGGCGTCAGTGCGCTGCTGGCGGTCAATGGCCTGGCAGTACTGGGCTTCGGCCTGTTGCCCGGTGGCCTGATGGCCATGTGCCGCGACGCCATCCTGCGTGCGTTGGCCACTTGACACTGCACTGCCGCTGCCCCGTGCTGCGGTCAGGCGGACAAAGGGGTCGTCCGCCCAAGGCAAGACATGGCTGATGAGCACCTGATCGAGCGCAAACTGTCGGGCGCACAGGTCTACCGCGGCCATTTTCTGGATGTGCGCCGTGACACCATCGCCTCGCCCGATGGCGGCACCGCCTCGCGCGAGTACATCGTGCACCCCGGCGCAGTGATGGTGGTGCCGTTGCTCGATGACGGCCGGCTGGTGATGGAGCGCCAGTTCCGCTACCCGCTGAACCGGGTGATGCTGGAGTTTCCGGCGGGCAAGCTCGATCCCGGTGAGGGCGTACAGGCCTGTGCCGAGCGTGAACTGGCCGAGGAAACCGGCTACCGGGCCAGCGAGTGGGCGCGGGCCTGCGTGGTGCACAACGCCTGCGCCTATTCGACCGAGGGCATCGAGATCTGGTTTGCCCGTGGCCTGACGGCGGGTGAGCGGCGTTTGGATGCGGGCGAGTTTCTCGATGTCTGCCTGATGACCGAGGCTGAACTCGACCAGCTGGCGGGCCGAGGTGACCTGACCGATGTCAAGACGCTGATCGGCCTGCAGTGGCTGCAGAAATGGCGTGCGGGACTGTGGACACTCGATTGGGTGGCCGGCGCTTGAGGCCGGCGCGCCGATAATGTCAGCACGATGAAGGTCTTGAATCTGCGCTGCGCCCACGACCACGGATTTGAGGGCTGGTTTTCGTCCGAAGACGACTTTCAGGCGCAAAACCAGCGAGCGGCCATCGAATGCCCGCTGTGCGGCAATACCAACGTCACCCGGCTGCCCAGTGCGCCCCGCCTGAACCTGTCTGGCGCGCGTGCGCCAGCGGCTGGTACGCAGGATGCTGCGCCTGGCCCGGCGTCAGCGGTGGCAGCGCCTGATCAGGTCCCGGCCGAGATCAAGTCGCAGTGGCTGCAGGTGGTCCGGCAGGTGCTGGCCAACACCGAAGACGTCGGCGAGCGGTTTCCTGAAGAAGCCCGCCGCATCCACTACGGTGAGACCGGACAGCGCGGCATCCGCGGTCAGGCCAGTGCCGAAGAGCGTGCCGCGCTGGCCGACGAGGGTATCGAGGTCATGGCCTTGCCGTTGCCCGCCGGGCTGAACGGCAAGTCCCACTGACGCTGGCGGGTTGCCGCTGGGCCGGGCGTGTGGCGCGGCCCGCGGATGCAGATTCTCAAACCACCCGGCCCGGATTCAGTCGGCCGTGCGGGTCCAGTGCCTGCTTGATCGCCCGCATCAAGCCCATGGCCACCGGCGACTTGCGCAGTGCCAACTCGTCGCGCTTCAAGGCGCCGATGCCGTGCTCGGCCGAAATCGAGCCGCCCGCCGCCTGCACCGCGTCATAGACGATGCAGTTGACGGCCGCTTCATGGTGGGCCAGGAAGTCGGCCGCCGCAGCGCCGGGCGGGCACTGCACGTTGTAGTGCAGGTTGCCATCGCCCAAGTGGCCAAAATTGACCAGCCGAACGCCCGGAAACGCCGCCGCCAGTGCGGCGTCGGTCTGGTCGCAGAAGTCAGCAATCGCCGAGACCGGCAGCGAAATGTCGTGCTTGACGTTCAGGCCCTCCAGCCCCTGCGCCAGCGGGATCGACTCCCGCAGATGCCACAGCGCGGCCGATTGCGCCAGGCTTTCGGCCAGCGCTGCGTCAAGAATCGTCCCGCCCGCCATTGCCGCCTCCAGCAAGGATTCAAAGCGTGCCCGGGCCGCGGCCTCGTCGTCCGACACGGCGTACTCCAGCAGCACAGTCCAGGGCGCGGGCGCCAGCGGCTGGGCCAGCTGGGCAAAGTGCTGGCGCACCAGCGCCAGCGAGAAGGTGTTCATCACCTCGAACCCGGTCAGGCCCGCTCCCAGCGCCTGCTGGGCCAGGCCCAGCAGCGTCACGCAATCGGCAAGCGATGCGCAGTTGGTCAACGCCGTGACACTGGCCGCTGGTTGCGGATAGAGCTTGAGCGTGGCCGCGGTGATGATGCCCAGCGTGCCCTCGCTGCCGATGAACAAGTCCCGCAGGTCGTAGCCAGTGTTGTCCTTGCGCAAGCCGCTCAGGCCGTTCCAGATCTCGCCCGCGGCCGTCACCA
>JBKJKU010000078.1:0-6797 GCA_046597355.1 Aquabacterium sp. | reverse complement strand
GAAGCCGTAGTGGTTGCTCATCATCGCGAACAGCACTGGCAGCGTGAAGAAGGTGTTGTGCACGCTGCGCTGCTTGCCGCGCTGGCCGTGCACCACACCTTCTTCACACTGCCGGTGCTGTTCGCGATGATGAGCAACCACTACGGCTTCACCTACGGCGCCAAGAACAACTGGCTGGTGCTGGTGGCCATCATGGTGGCGGGCGCGCTGATCCGCCTGTCGTTTGCCTTGCGCCACAAGGCGCTGGCCTACGGCAAGCCGGTGCCATGGCACTTCGCCATCATCGGCACTGTGGTACTGGGCGCCACCATCTGGGCGACCAAGCCAGATGCACAGCCGGTCGCAGCTGCGGTGGTACCCGCCACCTTCGCCCAAGTGCAAGGCATCGTGACCCAACGCTGCGTGATGTGCCATGGCGCGTCCATGCAGAGCAAGAACGTACGTCTCGACTCGGCAGCAGAAGTTACCCAGCATGCGCAAGCGATCTACCAGCAAGTCGTGGTGCTCAAGCTGATGCCGATGAACAACGCCACCCAGATCACTGAGGACGAGCGTGCGCTGCTCAAGCGTTGGTTCGAAGCCGGCGCACCGGCCAACTGATCACTTCACTTTAGGCAAGCGGCCAAGCGCCGTGCGTCTACAGCCCGGCCGGTTACTCGGCCAAAACCGCCCGATCGAGTCACTCGACACCAGGAGACATCCATGACAATAGAAACCGTCCATCCAGTCGACGAGAAGCTGCCCACCGGGCGGCTCGCGGCACTGGGCCTACAGCACGTGCTGGTGATGTACGCCGGCGCCATTGCCGTGCCGCTGATCGTTGGCCGGGCGCTCAAGCTCAGCCCGGAGCAGGTGGCGCTGCTGATCTCGGCTGACTTGTTTGCTTGCGGCGTCGTCACCCTGATCCAGTCACTGGGCTTCACAAAGTGGTTCGGCATCAAGCTGCCGGTGATGATGGGCGTTACCTTTGCTGCAGTCGGTCCGATGGTGGCCTTTGCCAACGCGGTGCCCGGGGTTGACGGTGCACGTGCGATCTTTGGCGCGATCATCGGGGCCGGCATCATCTCGATGCTCATCGCCCCCATCGTCAGCAAGCTGCTGCGATTTTTTCCGCCTGTTGTGACCGGCACGATCATCGCCATCATCGGCATCAGCCTGATGCGGGTGGGCGTGGGCTGGGCCATGGGTGGCCCCGCGTTTTTGGCCCAGCGCACCGACGTGCCCAAACTGGTGGCGATGGTTGACAGCGCCAAGACGACGGCCGCGGCGGCAACCGCGTCGGCCGCATCGGGTGCCGCCGCCATCGAGATCAAACTTGGCCCGATCCCTATGGTTGATAACCCGGCCTACGCCGCGCTCGACAACCTGGCCGTCGCGGCCGCCGTTTTGCTGTTCATCCTGCTGCTGGTGAAGTTCGCCAGGGGCTTCGTGGCCAACATCTCGGTATTGCTGGGCATCGTGGCGGGCTGCGCTGTGGCGATAGTCATGGGCAAGATGAACTTCGACAAGGTGGGTAAAGCACACTGGTTCGATGTGGTCACGCCTTTCGCCTTCGGCATGCCCACCTTCGACCCGGTGATGATCCTGACCATGGTGTTGGTGATGATTGTCGTGATGATCGAGTCCACCGGCATGTTCCTGGCGTTGTCCGACATTACCGGCAAGAAGATCAGCCAGCCTGAACTGGCGGCGGGCTTGCGCACCGACGGTCTGGGCACACTGATCGGCGGCATCTTCAACACCTTTCCGTACACCAGCTTTTCGCAGAACGTGGGCCTGGTGGGCGTCACCGGTGTCAAGAGCCGTTGGGTCTGTGTGGCTGGCGGCATCATCATGGTCGTGCTGGGCATGCTGCCGAAGATGGCCGCGTTTGTTGAGGCGATCCCGCTGTTTGTGCTGGGTGGCGCCGGCCTGGTGATGTTCGGCATGGTGGCCGCCACGGGCATCCGCATCCTGTCCACGGTGGACTACAAGGGCAACCGCAACAACCTCTACATCGTGGCCCTGTCGATCGGCTTTGGTCTGATCCCCCTGGTGGCCCCGCGCTGGACCCAGCAGATGGCGCATTCGCTGCACCCGTTGCTTGAATCCGGCATCTTGTTGACGGCGGTTGCCGCCGTGGTGTTGAACATATTCTTCAATGGTGCACGTGGCGATGAGGCCGGCGCCATCGAGGCCGCCAAGTCCGCTGAAGCGCATTGAAGCTCGTCCAGTCTGGCGGGGCCCACTGAGTCCCCGCACTGATCACCCTGTCCCCCGTAGGCGCTGCTAATGCAGCGCTGCTCAACCCACCCTTCGAGAGAAAAACCATGCCAGCTTTCACCAACCTTCGCATCGCAGCCGCGGTCCTCACCACCCTGGCTACTTCTGCCGTCTTGGCCGCAGATTGGAGCGACACCTCGATCGGCTATCGCCAAGGCAGCAAATTCGCTGAGCCCTTCAATGCCAACGACATTGCCAAGAACATCCTCAATCTGAACCACGCCAGCGGCTACAAGTACGGCAGCAACTTCTTCAATGCCGACGTGTTGTTGTCCGACAGCAAGGATCCGGCCGGCGCCGGCTCCACCAACGGCGCGCAAGAGATCTACGTCGTCTACCGGCACACGTTGGACCTCGCGAAGGTGACGGGCTCGCCCATGAAGTTCGGCCCGATTCGCGGTGTCGGGCTGACCGGCGGCTTCGATGTCAACACCAAGACCGACGCCGGCTACAACTCGAAAAAGCGCATGCTTGTGGCGGGCCCGACGCTGATGTTCGACGTGCCGGGCTTCCTCAACGTCAGCCTGCTGGCCCTGTTTGAGAGCAACGCACCGTACAACACCTTCAGCAAGAAGAGCACGCCGCGCTACACCTACGATACCCACCCGATGCTCAGTGCCGCTTGGGCCATTCCGCTGGGCAAGGACACGGGCTTGTCGTTCGAGGGCTTCGCGAACTTCATCGCGTCAAAGGGCAAGAGCGAGTCAGGCGCCGACACAGCCGCAGAGACCAACATCGACATGCAGGTCATGTATGACCTGAGTGGCCTGCTTGGCGCCAAGCCGAAGAGCCTCAAGTTGGGTCTGGAATACCAGTATTGGAAGAACAAGTTTGGCAACAACGCCAGCGGACCGGCCGGAAAGGGCGCGTTTGCAAAGACGCCGATGATCCGCGCCGAGTACCACTTCTGAAGCCAGGTGCCACGGCGCGAAGGCGCCGTGACTAAGTATCTGTAAATGAGACCCATACGAGCCCCGCGAGACGAGCAGCAGGTCCGTGTCGACTTGGCCGCTGCGTTCCGGCTCGCCGCGCTGGCTGGCTGGGACGACACCGTTTACACGCATCTGTCGGCGGCGGTGCCTGGCGAACCCGGCGTCTACCTGATCAACGAGTTCGGCCTCGGGTTCGATGAAGTGACGGCATCTGGCCTCGTCAAGGTCGACGTTCACGGCAACGTGGGTGATGGATCGCATCGCAGAGTCAACCCGACCGGCTTCGTGATCCACGGCGCGGTGCACGCCGCGCGGCCGGAGGTCGAATGTGTGATCCACCTGCATGCGCCGTGGGGCGTTGCTTTGTCGATGCTGCCAGAAGGCCTGCTACCCACGTCGCAGTGGGCGATGCGGTTCCATGGGCGACTGGGGCGCCACGCGTACGAAGGTCTGGCACTTGGCATTGTTGAACAGGCCCGCTTGGTGAATAACCTCGGGTCGCTGGACGGGTTGATTCTGGAACACCACGGCACATTGACCGTAGGGCGGTCGGTCGCTGAGGCCTTTATGCTGATGCACATACTGGAACGGGCCGCGCAGGCACAGCTTCGCTCGATGGCAGCCATCGGCGGCTGCGTGCCTGCCGTTGACGAAGCCCTGGCCAGCCAGACTTACCGGCAATGGGTGGGTGATGGCAGCGAGTGGGATGGTGACGCCGAGTGGCCAGCACTGTTGCGCCGTGCCGATCGTATGTCGCCTGGTTTTCGCGAATGATCTGACTGGAGATTCCTGTATGCCGACCATTCGTATCGAACTCTTTGAAGGCCGCACGCCACAACAAAAGGCAGCGCTCGCTCAGGAGATCACGCTGGCCTGCGTGCGGGTGCTGGGGGGTAGCGCCGACGCGGTCGACATCCTGTTCTTTGACATCGCTCGACAGGACTGGGCGACAGGCGGCGTAACCTGGGCAGACCAGCCGGAGTGCGGCGCGCAAAGCTGATCCCCAATGCTTGGACTGGTCTTGCTCTATGTCGGTGCCGTGCTGTTCATCAACGGGCTGACCCTCCTCGGCAAGATCGCGCCCAGAGAGGCTGCGGTCAGGAACCTGTTTGCCGGAGGGGTTTCGCTTTTCGTCAGCGTGCACCAGATTTCCACTGGGGGGCGTGGTTGACAATCACCCAGGGCGTGCTGACCGCCTGGCTCCCAGGCTACCTGATGCTCAGTGGCCGGATGCCGCAGTGACCATCACTTGAATGCTAGATTGCCTGCGTCCACCAGTCGCCCGCGAGCGACTGCTGCAGGAACGAAATGAAATTGGCGACCTTGGTGGACACCAGTTTTGGCGATGGATACACGGCGTGCACATCCTGTGCAGGCAAGCCATGATCGGTCAGCACGGGTACGACGTTGCCGTCGGATACCGATTCGCGTGCCACGTACCATGGCAGCACGGCAAGCCCCAGGCCCTCACGAGCAGCGGCCAGCACTGCCGACAGGTTGTTGGTGCGCAATCGGCCAGTGACGGGCGCCGAGACCTCTTCTCCGCCAGGCCCGGTGAAGGCCCAGCGGTCGTCGCCTTGCACGCTGCTGTAGATCACGCAACTGTGTTTGGCAAGGTCCGCTGGCACGCGTGGTGCTGGATGCTCGGCCAGGTAGATGGGCGATGCAACCATAACCCACGGGTTGGTGCCAAGGTACCGTGCTCCCAGCGTGGAGTCTGCGAGACGCCCCATGCGAATTGCAAGGTCGACGCCCTGCTCAACCATGTCGACATAGCGGTCGTCGAACCCCAGATCGAAACGCACGCCGGGGTTCCCGCGCGCGTAGAGCAACGCCAGCGGGTACAAGTACGGCAGCAACTTCTTCAATGCCGATGTGCTGCTGTCAAACAGCAATGACCCGGCCGGCGCGGCGTCCACCAATGGCGCGCAGGAGATCTACATCGTCCACCGGCACAGGCAGGACCTCGGGAAGCTGACCGGCTCGCCGATCAAGTTCGGCTCGATTCGCGGCATCGGCCTTACAGCGGGCTTCGACCTCAACACCAAGGCCGGTGCCGTCTACAACTCGACAAAGCGCATGGTCATTGCGGGCCCGACGCTGATGCTCGATGCGCCGGGCTTCCTCAACGTGGGCCTGCCAGCCATGGGAGAGCAATGCCCCGCACAACACCTTCAGCAAGACCAGCACGCCGCGCTACAGCTCCGACACCCACTCGATGCTCAATGCCGTGTGGTCTATCCCACTGGGCAAGGACACCGGGTTTTCGTTCAAAGGCATTGCGAACTTCATCGCGTCCAAGGGCAAAAGCGCTTCGGGCGCTGACATGACCGCAGAAATCAACATCGACATGCAGTTCATGTACGACCTGAGCGGCCTGTTCGGCGCCAAGCCGAAGAGCCTCAAGTTCGGGCTCGAGTAAAGGTATTGGAAGAACAAGTTCGGCTACAACGCCAGCGGCCCCGCTGGCACTGGCGTGTTTGCCAAAACACCGATGATCCGCGCCGAGTACCACAGCTGACGCTGGACGCCACGGCGCATCAACGCCGTGGCGCATCGCCGAGTGCAGGGCGGCTTGCGCCTGGGCAGATTCGCCTCCGTGAAAACCCGCATGACAGCGGGCTTTTCTTTATCTACATTACTTGCATACAAGCTTGTAGTCAACAAGCCTGTGCAACCCGCTGGAGCTTTTCATGCCTCGTTTCCTGCGTTCACTGTTCGGCCAGGTCGTGCTGGCCCTCGTCGTCGGCGTCATCATCGGCTTTGTCTGGCCCGAGTTCGGCGTCAAGTTGAAGCCCCTCGGCGACGCCTTCATCAAGCTGATCAAGATGATCATCCCGGTGCTGGTGTTCTGCGTGGTCGTGCACGGTATTGCCGGCGCCGGCGACTTGAGGCGGGTCGGCCGCGTCGGCGTCAAGGCGCTGATCTACTTCGAGTTGGTCACCACCGTCGCACTTGGCCTCGGTCTCGTGTTGGCCTATGTCTTTCAGCCCGGTGTCGGCATGAACGTCGACCCGAACACTCTCGACGCCAAGGCCATGAGTGCCTACGTGGACAACGCCAGCAAGCTGACCGGTGGCGGCACGGTCGACTTCCTGATGAAGCTGATCCCGACCACCGTGGTCAACGCCTTCGCCACCGGCGACGTGCTGCAGGTGCTGCTCTTTGCCGTGCTGTTCGGCTGCGCGCTGGCCATGCTCGGCGCGCGCGGCGCGCCGGTGGCCAGCTTCATCGACACGCTGTCGCATGTGCTGTTCAAGATCATGGGCATCATCATCAAGCTGGCGCCGCTGGGCGTGCTGGGTGCCATCGCCTTCACGGTCAGCAAGTACGGCATCGGCTCGCTGCGTCAGCTCGGCATGCTGGTGCTGCTGTTCTACGCGGCGGTGATCATCTTTGTGGTGGTGGTGCTGGGCGCCATCATGCGGCTGTCGGGCTTCTCGATCTTCAAGCTGCTGCGCTACCTGCGCGAGGAGTTGATGGTGGTGTTTGCCACCACGTCGAGCGACAGCGTGCTGCCGCAGATTATGAGCAAGCTGAAGCGCATGGGCATCCGCGATTCGACGGTCGGCCTGGTCATCCCCACCGGCTACTCGTTCAACC
>JBKJKU010000039.1:0-13068 GCA_046597355.1 Aquabacterium sp. | reverse complement strand
CAGGATATCGCCCGCCACCACCGCATCGACGTCAACCAGCTGGCCGATGGTGGTCGACTCACTGGCATTGATCCAAAAAGGACGCAGCGTGCGCAAGCGCACCAAGCCAGGCGCGGGGGGGGCGTTTAAAAAGTTGCTGGCACTCATCAGTTGTACTTCTTCGCAGCGGCAAACGTCACGCCCAGCAAGTGAGGGCCGGTCGCGATGGTGCCCACATAACGGCAATACCGCTTGATCGACTTGATTTCAAAGTAGGTGCTTTGCAGGGTCGCAGCGGCGGCGGCCTGGGCAAAGTTAATCCCGGCATCGGCCCAGCCCGTGGCGCCGTCGTCGGAATGCTGCAGCTTGCCGTCCAGCGTGCCGGCGCCGGCCCCCTTGTTCTGGATCAACAGGCCAAAGCCCTCATATTGCAGCAGATCGAGCGCCGGGCCAGTGATGGTGGTCGCCTGCGATGCGGCCACCACCAGCGCGGTGGTTGTAGCGTTACCGGGGAAGTTGTTCATGGGGTTTCCTGTGGTTGGGGTCGGGTATCAAGGCTGAATGGTCACAACGGCGAAAGATGCGGGCGAAGGGAAGGCCACGTCCATCGTGACCCAGCACCGCATCGTGATGCGATCAGCTGCAAAGCCAGTGAACGGATCGACGGCCAACTCGATGCCCTCGCCAAACAGTGCCAGCGTGGCGCTGCTCCAGTCGCCGTAAGCAGCCTTTGTTGAGACCATCGCGGATGTGCAGTGCGTGGGCCGGCCCTGCAGCAGGTTGTCCCTCAGGGCGCCAGGTTCGGCGGGGTAGTTCGACAGAAGTTGCTGCCGCACGAAGGGCGAGAGGATGAAGCTGGCCGCCTCGTCGCTCCCGCAGCGGCTGGCCACATAGGTCATGGCCGGATTGATGCCCGCCGACAGCACGGTGCTCGATGAAATGTCGCCAGTGAACTGCGCCACGTCCGAGATGTTGCACAAGCCCAGGGGCTCTGCGCTGTTGTCCGCCAGGGCGCTGCCGTCCCAGTTGGACCGGCCGGCCAATACCACGCGGTCGATCAACTGTCCCGCGGCCTGCAGCAGCCGGCGCCGGATGAACTGGTCGAACACGGCCGGCGGTGCCATGCGCAGTAGCCGGCCGGGAAAGCTGATCAGCCCGCAGGCGCTGTGCGGCGTCATGAAGGCCAGGCCGGTGCCAGGCGTCAGGTTGGGACCGGGGCTGCTTTCGGTAGTCATCCACTGGAATTCGACCTCATCCAGCACGCTCGGAATGGCCAAGTCGCCCTTCAGGCCACTAAAAATCGTCATGCCGGCACGTGCCGCCACGTTGTAGGGCCTCAGCACGTCGGCGGCCGGACCCACGCTGTAGCCCACCAGGTGGCCGCCGGCTGTTGGCACACTGGTGGTCAGGTCGCGGCCCAGCAAGCCCCAGGGCAGAGTGTGCGTGCGGCCAAACAGCTGGCCCGTGCCGACGCCTCCGCCAAAGCGGGCTTCGACTTCGGCCTCAAATCCATCGACAAATTCGTCGTTGGCCAGCGCCCGCACCAGCTTGGAAAGGCTGTACTTGCTGAAATCGCGCTCGGTAGCACGTTCTTGTGCGGTTCGCGTGGCGAAGTGGGGGATCGTCATGGTGGTGGTGGGCGACTGGGTTTAGACGCTCATATTGTCAGGCTGGCTCAGTATGTGATCCAGTGCTGCCGGGGGTTTTGGGGGTTTCAAAGGGGTTTGCAAACCCACAGCGCTTGATTGCCGTCGCCGGGGTGCTTCACCACGATGAAGCCAGCCACTGCGTGCCCGGCCAGCCGATCCAGCAGTTTGCCCAGCGCGTGCGATGCCGCCAGCGGTGACTTGAAACCCCGCGCAGTCCAGAGCGCGGCAACGTCGCTCAAGGGGGTGTTGGCATCGGGCTGGCGCAGGTGCGCAACCTGACATTTCGACGCGCCGTAGGTGGCGTGCCAGGCCGGCAACAGCAGGCCCGCCACCTCGCGGTCGCCGTCGCTCAGGTCAGGCGGTGCGGCGTCCAGGATGCGAAGCAGGCTCAACGCATGCTCACGCAGGGCCCGGTGGGCGGTGGGCGTCAGCCGGCGGGCGGTGTCGCGGTCGCTCATGGGGCGTCGGGCTCGGTCAGGGCGATCAGGCAGCCTCGAATCTCACCGTCCAGTTGCCCGCGCACTCTGGCCTCGTCGGTCTCGGCGGCGAGCACGGCGGCCAGCCGGTCGGGGATCTGCAGCAGGCTTTCCCGGAACGCTATCGCCCGCCGGGCCAGTGCGTGGCGCACATTGTCGACGCGCACCAGCTCGCCGCGCAGCTCGGCCAGGCGCAGGCCCGACAGCTCCGCTTCGTTGTGCTCGCGTAGGGCGCGGCTTGCCTGGTAGTCGGGCGGGGCATGGGCCGCTACAGGCGCCTGCAGCGATGCGGTGGCGGCATCGGTGGGGGCTGCTGCAGGCGCAGGCGCCAGCGGCGCTGCCAACGGCATGCCGGCTGTGTCGGCGCGTGCCTCCTTCCGCCTGGCCGGCTCAAGGTGACGATCTCGCCAGCGTCGGGCGGCGTCGACGTCGTGGCAGGGCATGCCTCGCGCGGCCAGCTTGGTGACCATCGGGCCCGAGATTCCCAGCGCGGTGCCCAGCGCCTTGCGTGTCATAGCCATAAAAGTAATGAACTTCACCTAGTTAATAACCAAAAGCGAACCTAGCCCCCAAGCACCAACTACCGCGATTCCGCGGTCGTTCCGCACCCGTGTTGGGATGTGCTGGGGAGTACCTTTTCCCCTCAGCGCACCAGCGTGGCCGGGTAAATGAAGGCTGCCACCACCGTGCCGCTGCCCACCGCCATCTGCAGCGCACGGTGTGCCAGCTGGTCGACGGTCTCGCCTGGCAGTCGCCACACTTCGGCCGGCAGGAAGGGCGGCGCAGCACGTATGCCACTGGGCTCGTCGTGGCGGTTGCTGGCCTGCAGGATCAGGCGCAGGGGGCCGGTGCGGTCACGCTGGCGTTTCATTCCACGCCTCGCTTGGCTGGCTTGCGTGTGCTGGTCTTGACCAGACCTGCAGCCGTCATAACCCGAATCGTGTACCTGCCCCATGGCGACTTGACTTCTCCAGCTGGCTCGGCCTCCTCGCGGAAACTCCCGATGCCGAGTGACAGCCCCATGGACTCGATGCCTTCTCTTGTGCTGAGCCACAGCGGCATACCGTCAGGCCTCAGGACTGCCTTTCTCAAAAGCGGCTGTTGGCTGGTGGGCTGGTGGGTCGGAGTTGGCCGGTAGAGATTCGCGGCCAGGGATGGGCGGCCAACGGCCGCTTGTCCAGCAGGCGCGGTTTTCGATGAAAGGAGAGAAGACTCCGTCTTCTCTCTTTCATTTCTTTTGGGTGACGCCGACGCACGGGGTGAGGGACGCGGGCGCCCCCCGTGGGGTGTCACCCGCGCACGGGGTGCGCCAGTGTCCCCCGTGCGCGGGTGACACCTCAGGCTGGCGACGGATGCTGCCTCCTCCGCTGCGCTCCCCGTGCGCCCGCGCCCGGGGTCGGTCAACGCTGCAAGGCGGTCGCCGTTGAACGCGTAGATCGTCGTCGAACGATGGGCTCCACCGGCTGACGCCTTGACCACCAGCAGAACGCCGGCTTTTTTGAGCGCCGCCACTGCCCGCTTGGCGTGCCGCTCACTCATACTGCACTCACGCGCCAGCGTGCCCATGCTGGGCCATGCGTGGCCGGTGTCAGCGTTGCAGTGCCAGGCCATGACCAGCGCGACGCACTTGGCAGCGCATGGCGCGATATCGGCACCCAGCACGGCGTGCAGCATGGACGCACTCATGCGCCAGCCTTCCGCAGTGGCGCGGCTTGAACTGTCACGGCTTGATGCCGGCCCGCTGGCTGGCCATGCGCTTGCCGATGGTCACCACCGCTTGATCGAAGGCGGCCGGGTTGACCAGCTTGCGCCCGGCGGGCATGGTGATGGCGCCGCAGTCGATCAGTTCGTGGCGGTGCTGCCGCTCGAACCAGCGCAGGCTCTCTGCACTCGGAAATATCTGCGGCCGGTCGGCCACGTAGCTGGCGGGTGTGACCAGTTGAAGGGGGGTGCTCGTCATGCGGTGTGCTCCGTTGCGTTGGCGGGACATTCCAGATCCCGTGGCAGCAGTACACCGCGTCACGCCACCTGAGATAAGGCCCAAAAACTGGACAACGCTGGTGGTCGGTGGCGTGCCTTGGCGGCCCGGCGGGTGTTGCGGGGCTTTGGCAACTTCAAAAGGGGTATGCGTCATGCGGTGTGCTCCGTTGCGTTGGCGGGACATTCCAGATCCCTTGGCAGCAGTACACCGCGTCACGCCACCTGAGATAAGGCCCAAAAACTGCACAACGCCCGCGGTCGGAAGATGCGAGCTCGGCTGCAGGACCAGATTGGCCCGACCAATGAAAAAGGGGCCGCACACTGGCGACCCCTTGGGGCTGGCGGACGGCCTGTCAACTACCGCAGGTCGCCCAACACGCGATTGACCAGCGCCGTGCGGTGGGTGGCCGCCAGGTGGCTGTAACGCTTGGTCATGCTCACTTGGCGGTGGCCCAACAGGTCGCCGATTTCCAACAGCGTGGCGCCGTTTTGGGCCAGCAGGCTGGCGCAGGAGTGGCGCAGGTCGTGGAAGCGGAAGTCCCGCACCTTGGCCCGCTTCATGGCATCTTTCCAGCCGGGCTCGAAGGCATTGGCGTTGCCCGGGTTGCGCGACGACGGGAAAACCAGCGCCGTGCCGCCCCCTTCGGCCGCCCTGAATCGCTCCAACTCGGCCACCACCGCCGGCACCAGCGGCAGCGCCTTGGGGTCGCCGTTCTTGCTGCGGCCCACGTGGGCCAGCAGCCCGGCCAGGTCAACATCATCCCAGCGCAGGCCCAGCAGCTCGCCCTTGCGTGCGCCGGTGGTCAGCGCCATCAAGGCCAGCAGGTACAGGCGCGGCCACTTGGCGGCCTTGCACTCGGCCAGCAGCCTCGTGCGCTCGTCGTCGCTCAGGAACCGGGTCTTGTCGTTGTTCTCGGTCAGCCGCTCGATGCGTCGGCCGGGGTGGTCCCAGCCCTTGGGCGCCACCCGGCGCCGGATGGCCCAGGTGAACACGGCCGCAATGGATGCGGCGTAGCGGTTGAGCGTGGCCGGCGCCATCGGCTTGCGCTTGGCCTTGTAGATCGGCAGGCCGTCCGCATCCTTACCGCAGTAGTGCCGGGCGGCGCGGTTGGTCAGCGTTTCCAGGGCCACGTGCAAGTGGTCGTCGGTCACCTCGTCCAGGCGATACCGGCCGATCTCCCCCGCCCACCAGCCCAGCCGCTGCAATCGGGTCGGGTCGCGGCCTGTGTAGTGGGCCATGTAGAGGTCGATCAGGCCGGTGATGGTGATGGCGCCGTCGCGCATGGGCAGGGCGGCGGACTGCAAGGTGGTTGCGGTCATGCTGCGGCCCCGTTCTGGCTGGCGGTGGCTGCCTCGGCCTGCCGGGCGGCGCGCATGCGCTGGGCAAAAACATGGCCCGCAGCCTGGCGGGTCTTTTCGCTGGCCATGTAGGCCTGCAAGCGCTCGATTCTTTGGGCCGCGATGTGCTTGTAGTCATCGCGGGTCATCGCGGTCAATGTGAGGCAATCGACCAGAAGGGACAAGAATCCCACCGCAGCGCCTCTGCGTGAGGGGACTTTGCCTGATTCGGCGCGGGCGGCGACGGCCGCCACGATGATTTCGGAGGTCGGCAAGGCCTCGCGCCGTTCCAGAGCGGCCATGAACTGCACAAACGCCTTCATGCCGGTGAGGTTGCCCTCGGCGTATTCCTCGACCGGAAAATCGAAGTACGCGCAGTCGCGCCACTTGCCGTCAGGCCCGTAGGGATTGCCGGTGAAAGGTTGCGCGGAAGCAACAATGCCGGGCGCTGTGGTGTGGGCGGCGCTCATTTCGCGCCCCCTGCCACTTGGTCTCGCGCCGCGATCACTTGCGCATGGTCCAGCGTGAAATGCGCCTGGCGCAGCAGATAAAGCGCAGCGAACAGCGTGTCAGGCATTGCATCCGCGCCAATGGCGTCAATCACTGCCAGGCCGCTGGTAAGCAAACACAGGGTGTCCGTCAAAAGGTCGCCAAGCGGCGTGTCTGGAGCGATGACCAGTCTGGGGGCACTCAAACCAAAGCTGCCTCTGTCTTGCGTAGCTGCGGCGGTCATGCTGTATGCCCCGTCAGGGCCAGACCCGGACCTTCCAACGCGCAGGCGTGCGCTACCAAAGCTTTTTTGGCGTTTTCAGCGCAGGGCGCGCCGATTGAACTTGCCGGATTGCTGGGTGTCGATGCGCTGGAAGTCGCAGTCAACGCAAAACCGGAGGACTCAAGAGAGTTTGCCATTTCAGATCCCATCTAAGAAATCCGCCTATATCACCGGCGGACTAAGTGAGGGGGTCTGGAAGGCCCGTCAACGCTTGGAGCTTTTGCTAATGGTGACAAGCACTTAGCTTGTCAACACCGTACAAATTTGGCTCCTCGACCAGGGCTCGAACCTGGGACCTACGGATTAACAGTCCGGCGCTCTACCAGCTGAGCTATCGAGGAATTGAGCCTAAGAGTATAGCGTGGAAATCTTGCTCAGGTCAAAAACTGGCCTGCACCGAGGCGTGAAAAGTGCGCGGGGCCAGTGGGTACAGGTAGGCGTGATCGTACTGGTAGGGTGCCTCTTTCCAGGCTCGGCGGTCGGCCAGGTTGTCGATGCCTGCGCGCCAGACCAGCAGCTGTTTGCCGGCCAGCTTCTGGCTGTAGCGCAGGCCGAGGTCCAACTTGGTCCAGCCAGGGGTGGCGATGCTGTTGTCGGGCAGCACCATGCGCTCGCCTTCGTGGGTGACAAAGCCCAGCAGCGCCAGGCCGGGCAGGGCGGCGACGTTGTAGGCCGCTTGCGCCTTCAGGCTGGTCGCGGGCACGTTGGTGGGTCGCAGGCCGTTCAGGCTGGTATCGGCCGAGCCCTCGCGTCGGGCCTGCAAGGCCATCGCGCTGGCGCGCAGGTTCCAGGCACCGCTGCGCCAGTCGGCCTCGGCCTCCATGCCGCGGTGCCGGGCCTGGCCGTCGGCGGTTCGGCTGCAGCCTGCGGCGACGCTGCAATCGCCGACATCACGCCAGACCGGGCGCCGGATGTCGAAAGCCGCCACCTGCCAGCCCAAGGTGCCGTCGTTGTGTTTGAAGCCAGCCTCGACCTGCTCGCTCTTGAGCGCCGGCAAGGCCTGGCCGGCGTTGCTGTAGCGCGGGCGGTTGGGCGCCACTTCGGACTCTACGCCCTGGCCCCAGCTCAGGTAGGCCAGGTCGCGTGGGCTGAAGGCATGGCTCAGCGCCAGCCAGGGGGTGGTGAAGCTCTGGGTGTAGTGCGTGGCGCGTGAGCCGTCGGTGCGCACGCTGTCGCGCTGCAGCTGGCTGTTGCGCAGCCCGGCCCACAGGCTCCAGCTCGGGCTGAGGGTGATGGCATCCTGCAGATGCCACTCGGTGCTGCGCTCGTGGCGGTGGGTCTGCTCGTCGCTCAGGGTCGGGTCGGCGGGCACCACGCTCAGGCCGTCGATGCTGCCGACACCCACCAGGTTGTAGCCTTGGCGGTTGAAGCGGGCCTGGTAGCGCGTGGCCAGCACGCCCGCATTGAACTGGTGGCCCACGCCCAACCACTGGGCGCGGCCGTTGACGGACACATCCAGCGCGTCGCTGGTGCGGCGCTCACGCTCGCTGCGGAAGTCCCAGATCGAGAACTTGCCGGTGCTGGCATAGCGGTCACAGGGCGCACAGTCGTAGCTGACCGGATTGAACAGGCCAAACGGGAAGGCAATCCGGTCGTCGCTGTCCAGGCGCTGCCGCATGCCGTGGGCCACCAGATTGACATCAGCGCCCAGTGCCTGGGTGTAGCGCAGTGACGCGGTGCGACCGGCCATCACCACCGGTAAGGTCCAGGGCTGGTTGTTCAGATTGATGCGCGGATCGATGCTGTTCGCGCTGGGCAGTTGGTTGCCCAACAGGCTGAAGCCCGGCGTGCTGGGCTGGCTTTGGCGGCTCCACTCGAACTCAGCCTCCAGCAGGCTGCTGGCGTTGAGTTGGGCCTCAACCGCCGCCGCCACCATGGCGCGCTGGCCCCGGCTGTCGTGGGTGGTCGGGTCCAGCCGCTCGGCGCTGGCGTTGATGCGCCAGCCCAGGCCACCTTGGCGCCGCCCCACATCCACAGCCGCCCCGAAGCTTGCGTCCTGCTCGTAGCCCAGGCTGCCGCTGGTGATCTGGTCACGCGGGCGTTTGACGACCAGGTTGACCAGGCCGCCGGGTGCGCTGGTGCCGGCTTGCAGTCCGCTGGTGCCCTTGAGGATCTCCAGCGTCTGCTTGTTGCCCTGGGCGACGGCGGTCTCGGCGTTGATCGGCAGGCCGTCGCGCCGGTAGTTGTAGCGGTTGTCCAGCGTGAAGCCGCGCACCGCCAATTGGCCCCAGTAGCCGGGCGCGTTGTAGGCGTCGGTGATGCCGGCATCCAACCGGGTCAGGTCGCCGATGCCGGTGATAGCGGCGTCCTGCAGCAGTCCCAGTCCGATGACAGTGGCCGAAAACGGTGTGCGCGACAGCGCAATGTCGCCAAAGCCAGCCACGCCAACACGGTTGCCGGCGTTGCTGCCAGTGACCGTGACGGTCTGGGTGGCGGTGCTTTCAGCGACCTGAGCCTGGGTGGGCAGGGTGGCCAGCAACAGAACAGCCTGGGCAAACGCCGGGTGGCGAAGTTTGAAGCGGGGCGCAAAACGGAATGCCATGGTGGTGCCTTCGGGTGCGATGGCAGGTTGGCAAACACTGGACGAGACGCAAGGAGGACCCTCACGCCGATTCAGGCTGCTTCCCTGCGCGAGGATTACCTCAGCCCCTTGCGGGACTTCGAAGCTGGCTTTGTGCCCAGCATCAAAATCCCGGACGGGACATTGATGCCAGCTACGACGCTGGCCTCAAGACCCCGGATGGGACTTTGATGCCAGCCACGACGCTGGCCTCAAACAGGTTCAAAGGGACTTTCTCAGTCGCGCCATTTGCGTGGCGCAACACCCCTAGCGGATCGCCGTTGACGCCGTGAGGCATCAAAGACCGGGAAGAATGTAATCGAAGCGCGCCGTGGTGGTCGCGCGCGCGCCCCAAAACCCCGGCAAATCGCCGACTGTTCAGTCAACCGCGCTGCGACGTTGCGGTGGGGGCAAACCCAGGCGCTGGTGCAGCAGTGCACTGGTGGTGGTGTAGAGCAGCGGCTGCGGCGGCCCGGGTCGCACGCGTGCCGCTACCGCAAAGGCGGCCAGCGTCGCCTCGTGGAAGCCGCACAGGATCAGCTTTTTCTTGCCGGGGTAGCTGATCACGTCGCCCACGGCGTAAATGCCCGGGGTGCCGGTCTCGAAATGGACAGTGTCGACCAGCAACTGCCGGCGCTCCATCGCCAGCCCCCACAACGCCATCGGCCCGAGCTTGGGGCTGAGGCCGAGCAAGGCCAACACCGTATCGGTCGGCAGACGGCGCGGCGTGTTGTCGTCGCCGATCACCTGCACCGCCACCAGCCGCCGCTCTGGGCTGGAGTCCTCTTCGATAGCCAGCACCTGGCCCACTTCAAACTGCAGCGCGCCGCTGTCGCGCAGGGCCTGGAATTTGGCCAGCGTTGGTGCCTCGGCGTTGAGCGTGGCGCGCCGGTGCATCAAGGTGATGCCGACCGGCCGGCCGACTGCGGATTGGGCCATCTGCACGGCGGCAGCCACCGCCGCCTCGTCGCCACCCATCACCAGCACATTGCGGCCCGCCAGATCCGCCAGGGCGGGTGTCTGGTACAGCAGTTGGCGCCCCAGGTGGCGGTCGATGCCGTCCACCTTCAGCACACGCGGCGCAAACGCGCCGACACCACCGGCAATGACCACGCTGCGGCTGATGAAGCGCGTGCCGCTGCTGGTCAGCACATCGAAGCCGCCGCCGTCCCTCGGGGTCAACGCGGTGACGGTCTGGCCGAGGTGGAAGGTGGGCGCAAACGGCTTGATCTGCGCCAGCAGCCGGTCCACCAGCTCGCGCCCGGTGCACACTTGTACCGCCGGGATGTCGTAGATCGGCTTGTCGGCGTAGAGCTCGATGCACTGGCCACCGGGCACCGGCAAGGCATCGACCACCTGCACCGAGATGCCCTGCAGACCGAGCTGGAACACCTGGAACAGGCCCACCGGCCCGGCGCCGATCACCAGCGCGTCGCAGTGGATCGCGCCCGGCAGCTCGGTGGTGGGCACCAGCAGCTCAGTGGACATCACCGCCTGCTCAGCGGATCAGTTCGGACAGCTTGTCCTTGCGGTCTTTCCAGTCGTCGGCGTCGGGCAAAGGGGTCTTGCGCTTGGTGATGCTGGGCCAGTGCTTGGCCAAGTCGGCGTTGAGCTTGATGAACGCGATCTGGTCGGCCGGGACGTCTTCTTCCGGCAGGATCGCGTTGACCGGGCACTCGGGGATGCAGACCGCGCAGTCGATGCACTCGTCGGGGTCGATGGTCAGGAAGTTCGGACCTTCGCGGAAGCAATCCACCGGGCAGACATCGACGCAGTCGGTGTACTTGCAGCGGATGCACGATTCGAGAACGACGTGGGTCATGGGGGATTGGCTGACTTGGCAGTAGGGAGGATCTGGTCCTGGTCGGCCGGCGACATGCGCATGGCCCACTCAGGCAACATTGGATTTTAAGCGGCGGGGCCGGCGGTGTCGGCTTGATGCCGCTTAAGTGCAGGGGTCTTGTTCAAGGGTCAATGCTGGGCCGCTTTCGGGTTGACGCCGCCCCTTCGCGTCGGCGGTGGGCAGGGCTGCCACCCTGGGGAGCGCGCTCAACGCGCAGGCACCGGCACCCACGGTCACCACCGCCGGCCGGTCGGCATGCAGGGCGGCGGCATCGGCCAGTGTGGCAACCGGGTGCTCGCTGGTCAGGGCGTCGGGCCAGCCGGCACGCGACACCACACACACGGTCGTGTCGGCCGGCCAGCCGGCCTGTTGCAGCTTGTGCGCCAGATCAGCCAACTGACGGCCGGCCATGTAGAACACCTCGGTATCGGCGGTGCGGGTGGCCTGCAGCTGGCCCAGGTGGGTCATCGCCGTGGTCAAACTGACACTGCGGCCGCTGCCGCGGCGGGTCAGCGGGCGCTGGGTCTGCGCAGCAGCGGCCAGTGCGGCGGTAACGCCGGGCACCACCTCGCACGGGATGCCGTGGGCAAGCAGCGTGTCCAGCTCTTCTTCGAGCCGGCCGAACACGCTGGGGTCGCCGCCTTTGAGCCGGACGACATGGCGGTGCGCCTGTGCGGCCTGCAACAGCAGCGCGTTGATTGCCGCCTGGCCAGTGGCATGGCCAAAGCCGCGCTTGCCCACATCCACCCAATGGGCCTGGGGCGCCAGCGCACGCAGTGACGGGTCGGTCAGGGCGTCGAACAGCACCACATCAGCCTGGGCCAGGCGCCGGGCACCGCGCACCGTGATCAGGTCGGCCTGGCCCGGGCCGGCGCCGACAAACACCACACGGGCGGCGTCGGCCGGTGCGGCCACGTCAGCCCAGGCGCCTGCTTCGGCCACGGGATTCAACCCAGCGACTGCACCAGCAGCGCGCCGCTGGTGCGGTTGCTGGCGGGATCGACCATGATCATTGCGCCGCCAACCCGGTTGCTGGCATAGGGTTCAAGCGGCAAGGGTTGTTGCAGCTCGATCTGGACGCGGCCGATCTCGTTGACCGTCAGCTCATGGGCGTCGATCGGCTGCAGGTTGTGGATATCGAGTTTGTGCTCGATCGCGGCCAGCCGGGCCTGCACCCAGCGGTTGCCGTGGCGCACCCAGTATTTGCGGCCGACGGTGGCGGGTTCGGTGTCCAGCCAGGCCAGCGTGGCCGAAAAGCGCTGGGTGGGCACCAGGCCGCCCGGGCTGGCGATCCAGTCACCGCGCGAGACGTCGAGCTGGCGGTCCAGCACGATGCCGGCCGACTCACCCGCCACCACGCTGTGCACGGTGCTGCCGGCACGGCGCACCGCGGTCACCACGGCCTGCTCGCCGCTGGGAAAGACCTGCACCGCGTCACCCGCCTGGACACTGCCGTGCGCAATGCGCCCCCAGAACACCCGCGGCTGGTGGCCAGCGCCCTCAACGCCATCGCCGCCATCGCCGCCGTCCCGCGCCACGTACTGCACCGGTTGCAGCAGCGCGCCCTCGGTGCGCTCCTGGGTGGTGGGCAGGCTTTCCAGCAACTGCAGCAGGCTGGGGCCGCGGTACCAGTCCACGGCCAGCGGCACGGTGACGTTGTCGCCGCGCAGCGCGCTGACCGGGATGATGCCGGCCACGCCGGTCAGGCCTGCTTCCTGAGCAAAGGCCAGCAGGGCACGCTGGGCGGATTCGAAGGCGGCCTGGGGCTTGTCCACCGCGTCGAGCTTGTTGACCGCAAAAACGATGCTGGGCACCCGCAGCAGGTGCGCCAGCAGCGCGTGACGTCGGGTCTGCGGCAGCAGCGCCACGGCGGCGTCCTGGGCGGTGTTGTTTTGCCAGGCGATCTTGGTGATGTCCACCAGCACCACGGCGGCGTCGCTGCCCGCGGCGGCGGTGACCATGTTGCGGGTGTACTGCTCGTGTCCAGGGGCGTCGGCAATGATGAACTTGCGCTTGCGGGTGGCAAAGTAACGGTAGGCCACGTCGATCGTGATGCCCTGCTCGCGCTCGGCCTCCAGGCCGTCGGTCAGCAGCGACAGGTCCACCGGCCCGCCGGCGGCGCGCTTTTCCAGCGTGTCGAGCTGGTCGGCCAGGATGGCCTGGCTGTCGTACAGCAGGCGGCCGATCAGCGTGCTCTTGCCGTCATCGACGCTGCCGGCAGTGAGGAAACGCAGGGCGCGGTGGTCGGTGCCTGCCGGGATGTCCTGGCACACGCGACCCGAACTGACCGGGAAGGACGGTGTTGCGGTGGGGGTCAAGACGGCGCTCATGGTCAGAAATACCCTTCTTTTTTGCGGCGTTCCATCGACGCCTCGGAGCTGCGGTCGTCCATGCGGGTGGCACCGCGTTCGCTGACGGTGACGGTCAGCGTCTCGGCCACGATGTCGGTGGCGTTGGCGGCGTCACGTCGG
>JBKJKU010000022.1:0-3094 GCA_046597355.1 Aquabacterium sp. | reverse complement strand
CGCCGCGCCAAACGCGGCATAGGTGATGTTGTTGGACGTCAACGCAAAGCGGTTGATCCGGCAGCGCACCTGGCCGTCGGCCAACGGGCTGTCGGCCGTGGTTTGCAGGGCGGTGGTCGGCAGGTGGTCCTTGCGGACGAGGAGGCAGGTGGTGCTCATCCCTGCACGCTATCCGATCCGCCCACAACGGTGCAACGGTGCAAATGCGCGGGCAAGCGGCAGGCGCTCAGGCGTCCGGCGCCGCCAACCGCTGCGCCCGCTGCAGGCGCCAGGCTTCGTCCGGCAGTTGCGCATCAAACACTTGCCCGGCAGTGGTGGCGGTCTCTTGAAGCTGGGTATCCAGCGCAATGCGCTTGTCGAAGACAAAACACTCACCCTGCCAGGTGCCGTCAGGCGCGGCGCTGGGCTGGACGGCATCCCCAGTGTTACCGGGTGTTTGAAAGTAGTTCAGGATGCCGCCGTCCAGCTGCCAGACCGCCAGCCCCAGGCTGCGCAGCCAGGGCGCGGTCTTGTCGCAGCGGATGCCGCCGGTGCAGTACATCGCCACCGGCCGGCCGGCGGCGCGCCAGGCGGGTGCCTGGTCTTGCACATAGGCCACAAAATCGCGAAAGTTGTTGACCTGCGGATCAACCGCGCCGCGGAAGTGGCCCAGCCGAAACTCGAAATGGTTGCGGTTGTCGAGCAGCACCACGTCGTCTCGGGTCAGCAACTGGCGCCAGGCCGCAGGCGACAGGTGGCTGGCGTCGTGCTCATCCGGGGCAGGCAAGGGCTGGCCGGACGGCAGCGCGGGCAGGCCCAGCGACACGATCTCGGGTTTGACATGCACCTTCAAGCGGCCAAAAGGCGCTGTGCGGCAAGCGCTGTGCTTGAAGGCCATGCCGGCCAAGGCGGCGCCCAGCAGATCGGCCTGTTGCAGGCCAGCCTCGAAGTCGGCCACCGCGTCCGGTGTGCCGGCCACGGTGCCGTTGACACCTTCGGCCGCCACCACGATGCTGCCGTGCAGGTGCTGCGCCAGCACGCGCAGCGCGGCGGCTGCGGCAGGCGGGTCGGCCAGCGCTGTGAATCGGTAGAAAGCGCTGTGCAACAGCACGGCGGGCGGAGTCCGGGTCATGGGGCGATTTTGCCGCTCGCCGTGAACGGCCGGGCCTACTGGACTGACGAACTGATGGACTGATGAACTGATGGACTGACGCGTGCTGTCAACCGTCAAAGCCGACAAACACCGTGGCGTCGTCCACCGACTTTCGCTCCGACACCACGGCGTTGGCCGGAAAGCTGTCGTCCGGCCAGCCCATGGCGATGCAGGTCTGGATCACCTGGTCGTCCGGAATGCTGGCTTCGGCCCGTACCACGGGCGACTGCATGATGCCCTGGCTGTTGATGACGCAGCCCAGCCCGCGCGACCACGCGGCATTGACGATGCAATTGACCACGCCGCCGCAGTCGAAGGGGGCAATGTCGCTGCCCTGGATCGACCGGTCGTAGGTCACGACGATCGAGACCGGCGCGTCGAACTGACGAAAGCCGCGCAACACCCAGTCCTGCCGCTTGTCCTTGTTGTCGCGCTCTATGCCCATCGCGGCAAACAGCTGTTTGGCCACCCCGATCTGCCGATCACGGTGCGCACCGGCATAGCCGGGGCCCATGCGGAACTCGCGCGAATCCGGCACGCCGGCCAGATTGCGCTCCACATTGCCCTTGCGGATGCGGTCCAGCACGGCGCCGGTCACGACATAAAAGTTCCAAGGTTGGGTATTGAGCGAGGTTGGCGCACGGATCGCCAGCGCCAGCACCTCGCGTATCAGTGCCTGGGGCACGGGCTTTTTCAGGTAGCCGCGAATGCTCCGGCGGCCTTGCACCACTTGATCAAAGTCCATGTCGGTTCCGTCTGTCGCTGCGTTGGTGGTGGGTTGCTCGGTGGATGGCGCGTCCGTCCCGACAGGGATGGGCCTATTCCGCGTCGATTCTCGCCGCTGGTCGATGGCCGCTGCGTCCGGCGGTCCAGCCGCCGGCCCGGCCCTCAGCGCGGCCTGCGGTGCACCGCCGGCAACAGCCGCCGTGGGTTGCTATCCACACCCCGCTAAAATCAGGGTATTCCCGGGCCTGCTCGGTCACGGGCAGTGGCCGCGTTGTGCGCGCCCTGCCACAGCGAGGTGCGCATGCAACAACTCTCACAAGCCGGCCAGCGGGTCATTGCCGGTATCGCCCAGCGGCACGGGTTCAGCACCGGTGCGGTGATGGCCATGCTGGACGCCGTGCTGCGGGGCAATGGCAGCATGGCCCAGTTCAACCACGGCGAATTCTCGGGCTCGGGCCAGTGGATGCGCGGCGGCATGACGATGGTCTCGGACATGTTCAACCACGCCCTGAAGGGCCGGGTCGACAGCCTGTGCGGTGAGTTGTCCAACCTGATTGCGAACCAGCCCGGCCTGATGCAGACCGGCAGCATCCAGGCGCAAACCCAGGGCGCGCCGTTGGCGGCCGTGGCTTGGGGCGCTGACGCCGGTGCGTTTGAGGATGCCGTTGCCGGTACGCCATCAAGCACGGGCAGCCTGTTTGCGCCGCCACCACCCGACTGGTGGGGCCCCAGCTTGCGCTATCCCAACAGCACCGGCGCGCAGAACGGCGCGCGCTACGCCTCTTTTGCCCAGGCCCGTCGCCTGGCTGTCGAGGTCGGCGGCACGGTCACGGTGTACGACACGCTGGACCACCAGATTGGCGGTTTCTCTCAACAGCAGTCGGGCGACGGCACGATGCGCTGCACCAGCCAGTACGGCACGGTGTCGCTGGCCAGCCTGCCGGTCGTGTTGGTCAATGGCCAGGCGCTGGCGCAGGCGCATGGGCAGGCGCATGGGCAGGCGCAAGACCAGGCGCATGGGCAGACGCATTTGCATGTGCAGGCACCGGCACCCGCGCCAGGGTCGAACCCGGATGGGGCCAGCAACCCGCATGGGCCGCCGCCAGGTGCCAACCCGGCGGCCTTGGCAGCACCGGCCGACCTGCTGGCCCTCCTGCAAAAGCTGGCCGATCTGCACAGCGCCGGGGTGTTGACGGCCGACGAGTTCAGCGCCAAGAAGGCCGATCTGCTGTCCAG
>JBKJKU010000016.1:0-2763 GCA_046597355.1 Aquabacterium sp. | reverse complement strand
GCACAAAAGGCGAACAGCAGGGCCGCCCCACCCAGCGATGTTGAGATCGTGTTCTTCATACTAGTTCCCCTTAAAGTGCTTCGTTGCCGGTTTCGCCGGTACGAATACGCACAACTTGTTCCAGGTTGTAGACAAAAATCTTGCCGTCGCCGATCTTGCCGGTGCGGGCCGCTTTTTCGATTGCTTCGATCGCCTGGTCGACGATGGCGTCGTCCACCGCGTGATCGAGGCCATCGAGGCCTCAGCCCGCACCGGCAAGATCGGCGACGGCAAGATTTTTGTCTCGACCCTGGAGCAGGTGGTGCGGATCCGCACCGGCGAGACCGGCCGCGACGCGCTCTAAAACCCCTTGGGTGTGCGCCCCGCGTCCGCCCTCAAAAAAATCCGTTGGAGATATAAAACCATGAGAAAGCTCATCGCTTCCCTCGCCCTGGGCCTAGCGGCGCTGGGTTTTGCGGGCGGCGCACTGGCGCAGGATGCCGCCGCTTCTGCCGCCCCATCCACACCCGCAGCCGCCACCGCGTCGGCACCCGAAGCTGCCGCGCCTGCGGCTGCACCCGCGGCATCGGCTGCTGCCGCACCTGCGGCGTCCGCTGCGGCGTCTGCGCCGGTGGCCAACAAGGGCGACAACGCCTGGATGCTGGTGTCCACCCTGCTGGTCATCATGATGACCATCCCCGGCCTGGCGCTGTTCTACGGCGGCCTGGTGCGCAGCAAGAACATGCTGTCGGTGCTGATGCAGGTGATGGTCACGTTCTCGATGATCGTCGTGCTGTGGGCGTTGTACGGCTACAGCCTGGCCTTTACCGAGGGCAATGCCTTCATCGGCGGGCTCGACCGGCTGTTCTTGAAGGGCTTGTTCAACGCCCAGACCGGTGAGTTCGCGATGGCGGCCACGTTCAGCAAGGGCGTCTACATCCCCGAGCTGTTGTTTGCAGCTTTCCAGGCCACGTTTGCCGGCATCACCTGCTGTCTGATCATCGGCGCGTTTGCCGAGCGCATCAAGTTCTCGGCGGTGCTGCTGTTCTCGGCGCTGTGGTTCACCTTCAGCTACGCCCCGATCGCCCACATGGTCTGGTTCTGGATGGGCCCGGACGCCTACACCGGCAAGGAAGTGGTTGACGCGATGAACGGCAAGGCCGGCCTGCTGTGGCAATGGGGCGCGCTGGACTTTGCCGGCGGCACGGTAGTGCACATCAACGCCGCGGTGGCCGGCCTGGTGGGTGCCTTCATGATCGGCAAGCGCGTGGGCTACGGCCGCGAGGCGATGGCGCCGCACAGCCTGCCGCTGACGATGGTCGGTGCTGCGCTGCTGTGGGTGGGCTGGTTCGGCTTCAACGCCGGGTCGGCGCTCGAAGCGGGCAATTCGGCGATCCTGGCCTTCATGAACACCTTCACCGCCACGGCAGCTGCCGTGTTGGCCTGGTGCCTGGGTGAAGCGATGCACAAGGGCAAAGCCTCGATGCTGGGTGCGGCGTCAGGTGCCGTGGCGGGCCTGGTGGCTATCACCCCGGCGGCTGGCAATGTGGGCCTGATGGGCGCGATCGTGATCGGCTTTGTTGCCGGCTTTGCCTGCCTGTGGGGTGTCACCGGCCTGAAGAAGATGCTCGGCGCCGATGACACGCTGGACGTGTTTGGTGTGCACGGCGTGGGCGGCATCGTTGGTGCGCTGCTCACCGGCGTGTTCAACAACCAGTCGTTGGGCGGCCCGGGCCTGGTGTCCGATTGGGTCACCGCCACGGTCTCCAGCAACCCGATCTTCGACCAGGTACTGATCCAGGCCAAGGCCGTGGGCGTGACGGTGATCTGGTCGGGCGTGGTGGCTTTCATCGCCTTCAAGATCGTCGACTTGGTGATCGGCCTGCGCGTCACCGAAGAGGAAGAGCGCGAAGGTCTGGACATCAGCTCACACGGCGAGACGGCTTACTCCAAGTAAGCGCTTGCCAACGGCCGGAGCGATCCGGTCGCACCTTGAAAGGGCTGCCCAGGGCAGCCCTTTTTTCGTCGGGCGCTTTGCGCCCGGCTTGCCATTGGGCAGTCCGGCACCATCTGCCTAAAATATCTTTCACGCTCCGGCCAACCAGGCAGCCCATGGTCCCCCATCTCATTACCGCGCTCACCGGCCCGATCAACGAACTCGAAGCGCGCATCCTGGACTCGATGCCAGCGATTGAGCGCTGGTTCAGGCTGGAATGGATGGAGCACACGCCACCGTTTTACAGCGCGGTCGATCTGCGCAACGCCGGCTTCAAGCTGGCGCCGGTTGACACCAATCTCTACCCCGGCGGTTTCAACAACCTGACACCCGAGATGCTGCCGCTGGCGGTGCAGGCGGCGATGGCGGCGATCGAAAAAATCTGCCCCGAGGCCAAGAACCTGCTGCTGGTGCCCGACGCCACCCGCAACACCTTCCACCTGAGCAACGTGCAGCGGCTGGTGCGCATCTTCACCCAGGCCGGGCTGAACGTGCGGCTGGGCTCGTTGGACGTCGACATCACATCGCCCACCCCGGTGTTGATGCCCGACGGTGGTGAACTGCTGCTGGAGCCGCTGCTGCGCACCCGCGGCCGGCTGGGGCTGAAGGATTTCGACCCTTGCACCATCCTGCTGAACAACGACCTGTCGGCCGGCGTGCCGCGTGCGCTGCAGCACCTGCATGAGCAATACCTGCTCCCGCCGCTGCACGCCGGCTGGGCGGTGCGGCGCAAGAGCCGCCACAACCAGAGCTACGAAGAGGTGGCCAAGAAGTTTGCCAAGCTGCTG
>JBKJKU010000322.1:0-5241 GCA_046597355.1 Aquabacterium sp. | reverse complement strand
TCTCTGGCATTGCGCCGCGTGCCCGTATCGCCGTCTACAAGGCCTTGTGGACCGCCAGCGACACGGGCCGCGTCACACCCCAGTCGCACGATGGCGGTCAGACTGCCGACATCCTGAAAGCGATCGACGATGCCGTGGCCGATGGCGTCGACGTCATCAACTACTCGGTCAGCGGCAGCCAGACCAACTTTGCCGATCCAGTCGAGATCGCCTACCTGAACGCCACTGCGGCGGGCGTGTTTGTGGCCGCTTCGGCTGGCAACAGCGGGCCCGGCAACCAGGTCGCGCACATGAGCCCCTGGCTGATGACCGTGGGCGCGTCCACCCACGACCGGTTCACCGTGGCCACGGTGTCCCAGAATGGTGTCGGCGTGGTCGCCAGCGGCCCGTCCTACCAGGGCGCAGGCGTTCCCAATACCAGCGTGGTCCGGTCGATCGACGTCAGCGTCGGCAACTACGCAACCATGTCGGCGGCGGACAAGGCAGCCACCCAGCGGTGTTATCTGCCGGGCGACGGCGGCAATGCCGGCACGGCGCTCGACCCTGCCAAGGTCGCTGGCAAGATGGTGATCTGCTACCGCGGCGGCAATGTGCTGGTCAACAAGGCTGCTGTGGTCAAGGGCGCAGGCGGCACCTCGATGATCATCCAGAACGTGCCCATTGTTGATGGCACGCCGGCCTCGGCGAACACCACGGTGTTGCAGCCTTATGTCATCCCGACGGTGCACCTCAGCAACGCGTCGTATGCCGTCAACAACAACTATGTCGTGGGCAATGGTGCTGCGGCGCAGATGAGCTTCGGCCCTGGCTTGCAACTGCCAGGCGTGGTGGCGCCGCAAATGGCCAACTTCTCGTCGCGTGGCCCGAACAAGGCCAACCCGAACATCCTGAAGCCCGATGTCACCGGCCCTGGCGTGGACATCATTGCCGGCTACATCGACGGCCAGCAGACGCAGGCACAGCATGACGCAACGATCGCCGGCACCTACACGCCTGCGGCCAATGCAGCCTCGCTGCAGGGAACCTCGATGTCGAGCCCGCACATCGCCGGCGCGGCCGCGCTGTTGCGCCAGCAGCACCCGACCTGGTCGCCCGCAGCGATCAAGTCGGCGCTGATGACCACGACCACGGTCGTCAAGCTGCCCAGTGGCGCGACCGACACCGACCGTTGGGGCTACGGTGCCGGCCACATCAATCCGAACGGCGCAGGCTCGCCATCGCTGGTGTACGACGCCAGCGCAGCGGACTACGGCCGCTTCATGTGCGGCCTGGGCCTGACGCCACCGGCCGGTATCGGCAACTGCGCCTCGCTGGGCAGCGTCGCCGCGCAAAACCTGAACCTGGCTTCGATCACCGCTGCCAGCGTGCCGGGTGCAATGACGCTGACCCGCAAGGTCACCAATGTCTCGGGCGCCACCGGTACTTTCATCGCCAGCACCAGCCCGCCGGCCGGATGGGCGGCGTCGGTCAGCCCGGCCAGCCTGACCCTGGCCGCCGGTGCCACGGGCAGCTTCAACGTCACCGTGACCCGTACTTCAGCCGCACTGAACACCTGGGGCTTCGGCACGCTGACCTGGAGCGACGGCGTGAAGAATGTGGTGAGCCCGCTGACCCTTCGTGCGGTCGGCTTCTCGGCGCCAGCGCAGATCACCGACACCCGTCTATCGGGCACGGGAACGAAGGTGGTGTCGGTGGTGTCGGCCTACACCGGCAAGATGTCGGTGACGCCGGTGGGCTTGGTGCCGGCCACGCGCAACACCAGCAGTATCGTGTCCGGCAGCGCGCAGTGTTTCAACGTCTCGGTGGCCGCAGGTGCACAGATCGTCCGCTTCCAGTTGTTTGACGGCGACACGACGTCAACAGGCATGACGGGGCGGACCGACCTCGACCTGGATGTGTTCAACGGCCCCAACGGTACCGGCGGCAACGTCGGCTCCAGCGGTGGTGCAACGTCGGAGGAGGTGGTGACCTTGTCCGCGCCAGCGGCCGGCACCTACTCCGCTTGCGTGACACCGTACAGCGTGGGCGCAGGCCAGACCTACACGCTGTCGAGCTGGGTCGTCGGCCCGGCCAGCGGCGTGCAGACGCTCAGAGCCAGCGCACCCACCAACGTCTACGCCGGCGGTACGGCATCGATCGGCCTGGGCTGGTCAGTGCCTGCCGGTCAGCGTTACCTGGGCAACCTGAGCTTCTTTGACAACACCGATCCGGCGGCCATCAGCAAGATCGGCTCGACCGTGGTGTTCATCGACAACCACTGAAAGTGATCGGCACCGCCGGGGTCCGCAGACCCCGGTAGGTGCCAAATCCGAAGGGCCGCATCAGCGGCCCTTTTTTCGTCCCGCGTAGACTCTCCGTGCATGACGCTCACCGAACTGCGCTACATCGTTGCCGTCGCCCGCGAGCGCCATTTCGGCCGGGCCGCGGAGGCGTGTTTTGTCTCGCAGCCGACGCTGAGCGTGGCGATCAAGAAGCTGGAGGAGGAGCTCGACGTCAAGTTGTTCGAGCGCGGCACGGCAGAGGTCAGTGTCACGCCGCTGGGCGAGGCCATCGTGCGGCAGGCGCAATCGGTGCTGGAGCAGGCGGCGGCCATCAAGGAGATCGCCAAGCGCGGCCAAGATCCGCTGACGGGCCCGCTGCGCCTGGGCATCATCTACACCATCGGGCCTTACCTTTTGCCCGAGTTGGTCAAGCATGTGATCGAGCTGGTGCCGCAGATGCCGCTGGTGCTGCAGGAGAACTTCACCGTCAAGCTGCTGGAGATGCTGCGCACCGGCGAGTTGGACTGCGCGATCATGGCCGAGCCGTTTCCGGACACTGGCCTGGCGGTGGCGCCGCTCTATGACGAGCCTTTCATGGTGGCGGTGCCCAGCGCGCATCCGCTGGCCACGCGCGAGTCGATCAGCTCGGAGGAGCTCAAGCGCGAGACCATGCTGCTGCTGGGCACGGGTCACTGTTTTCGGGACCATGTGCTGGAGGTCTGCCCGGAGTTCGCGCGCTTCGCCAGCGATGCCGAGGGCATCCGCAAGAGCTTCGAGGGCTCGTCGCTGGAGACGATCCGCTACATGGTGGCCTCGGGCATGGGCATCACGGTGGTGCCGCAGCTCAGCGTGCGCGCTTTCGAGCGGTCCAGCGGCAGCGACCATGTGCGCTACATCCCGTTCACCGCACCGGTGCCCAACCGGCGCGTGGTGCTGGCCTGGCGCCGCAGCTTCACCCGCTACGAGGCAATCGCAGCGCTGCGCAACGCGGTCTATGCCTGTCAGTTGGACGGCGTGACGCGGCTGTCCTGATGCGGCCGCTGCGGGTCAGCGGCCGAAGGCGCCCGCGTCGTAGGCTGCGCTGAAGGCTGCGTGGTCCCTGCCCACCTGCAGCGCGGCCGCCTCGGCCGCGTCCAGCAGCTTGGCGCGCCACTTCTGGCGCGTGCCGAAGTCGATCAGCTCGTCCGGGCCGGCGGCACCCTGGCGCGCCGCGCTGCGCAAATGGGCCCAGGCGGTCAGCCGGCCCATGGTGGCGAGCAGGCCCTGCGGACCGGGGTCCTGGCGCGGGCGCTGGGCGATGCGCCGATAACTCAGGCTGTCCTCAGACGGGTGCAACTCCCGCATCACAAACGCCCGGCCGTCCATCTGCACCGGCTGCAAGAACGCCATCGGCACCGCTTGCAGCCGCTGCTGCAAGGCCACGATGCGGTGGGCCTCGGTCGGCCAGGACGGTTGCGGGGCGGGGCTCAGCGACGCCAGCGACGATGGCAGTGCCCGCTTCAGGTCCAGCAGGTAGTTGCCGTCGGGCGAGCCCTTGCCACTGACCAGCACCGAGTAGCGCTCCACGCCCAGGCTGCCGGTGCCGGCCACCCGGCGCGCGACATCCAGCACCTTGTAGAAGCGGGGCACCGGCTGGCGCGCGGCAAAGTCGGCCATGAAGGCCTTGACCGTCTTGCGCTGGGCGGCGCTTGCCGGCAGCGCCTTGCCGGTGTCGGTGGCCAGCACCCGGCGCCGGCCCCTGAGTCGGGTGCGGGCGTCCAGAAATGCCGGGCGTTGCCGGTCGCGCAGGCTGTCGAGCAACGCCCGCACGTCACCACTGGCGGTGTCGCGCTCCTCCCAGAAAGCCTTGCCTGCGGCCAGGGTGTCGGCGTAGCCCGTCATCGCGGCGCTGCACAGGCGCCGGGTGTCGTCTCGTCCCAGGCCCAGCACCTCGCCGGCAACCCAGACACTGCCGAGCAGGCGCAGCATGTCCCAGCTGGCGGGTGCCAGCACCGACTCGTCGAAGTCGTTCAGGTCGAAATAGACCTGCCGGTTGTCGCCCTTGTAGCTGCCGAAATTGGCCAGGTGCAGGTCTCCGCAGCACCAGGCCAGCGGGGCCGTGCGCAGCGGGCCGGTTAACGACAGGCGGGCATAAAACAGGTGACAGCTGCCGCGCAAGAAGCCAAAGGCGTCGGCCCGCATGGCCTGGTATTTCAGCGTCAGCCGCTCGGCCTCGCGGCCGCGGTTGAAAGCCTGGATCTGACGTATCGCATCCATTGCTGCTCCGTTTCAGGCATTGTCGCGCCGGCCTGCGGCGGCATCGATGCGCAAACGCCGGCCGGAAAGCGGGCACACTCGGAAGCCATGCCGCCTGATGTCCCGTTGAGCTCAAGCCCGAGCCCGAGCCCGCCGCCCCTGATCGCGCTGCAGCGGGTACACAAGCAGTTCGAAAACGGCTTGCAAGCGCTGTCTGAGGTCTCGCTGTCGGTCGCGCCGGGTGAGTTCGTGGCCTTGCTCGGCCCGTCGGGCTGTGGCAAGAGCACGGTGCTGCGGCTGGTGGCCGGGCTGGACAGGGCCAGCAGCGGCGCCGCGCAGGCACCGGCCCTGCGGCCCGGCGGCAGCAACGAGACGGCGTTTGTGTTTCAGGAGCCCACGCTGATGCCGTGGGCCAGTGTGTTCGACAACGTCTGGCTGCCGCTGCGGCTGCAGGGCCGGTCGCGGGCCGACGCTGCGCCCACCGTGCGGCAGGTGCTGGCCAGTGTCGGGCTGGCTGATTTTGAGCAGGCCTACCCGGCCGCGCTGTCCGGCGGCATGAAGATGCGGGCCTCGATCGCCCGGGCGCTCGTCACCCAGCCGCGGGTGCTGCAGCAGGTCGGTGTTGAGCTTTTGCCGGGTGATGTCGTCGAGCGCGGCAAAGGGCTCGTCCATCAGCAGCACCCGCGGCTGGGTGACGAGCGCCCGGGCGATCGAGGCCCGCATCTTCATGCCGCCGGACAGCGCG
>JBKJKU010000266.1:0-5668 GCA_046597355.1 Aquabacterium sp. | reverse complement strand
CTGCACACCAACGATGCGCCCACCACGCTCACACGCCTGCTCAACATGGGCGTGGCGCCGTTCAACATCGCGTCCAGCGTGATCCTGATCACCGCCCAGCGGCTGGCGCGCCGGCTGTGTGAGAACTGCAAGATCCCGGCCGACTACCCCCGCGAGGCCATGCTGCGTGCCGGTTATGCGCCCGAGGACCTGGACGGCGCCTGGCGGCCGTTCCGCGCCGTGGGTTGTAGCGCCTGCAACAGCGGCTACAAGGGCCGGGTCGGTTTGTACCAGGTCATGCCGATCACCGACGCCATCCAGCGCATCATCCTGTCAGAAGGCACTGCGATGGACATCGCCGGGCAGGCCAGGCTGGAGGGTGTGCGCGACCTGCGCCAGTCCGGCCTGATCAAGGTGCGGTCGGGCCTGACGACACTTGAAGAAGTGATCGCCGTCACCAACCAATGAGCCTGAATTTCACGGCCCTGCCCGCCTGGCGTACTGTCGCCGGCAACTGTTAGGCCCCAGCCGGAGCATCCATGGCGACTGCATCAGCCGCAAGAAACGTCAAGGAACTGGTCTTCGAGTGGGAGGGCCGGGACAAGAACGGCAAGATCGTGCGGGGCGAAATCCGCGCCGGCGGCGAGGCCCAGGTCAGCGCCAGCCTGCGCCGCCAGGGCATTCTGCTGACCAAGCTTAAAAAACGCCGCACCAGTGGCGGAAGCTCGGTCAAGCAAAAAGACATCGCGCTGTTCACGCGGCAACTGGCCACCATGATGAAGGCCGGCGTGCCACTGCTGCAGGCCTTCGACATCGTCGGCCGGGGCGCCGTCAACCCGCGCCTGACCAAGCTGCTGAGCGATATCCGTGCCGACGTCGAGACCGGCACCAGCCTGTCGGCAGCGTTTCGAAAGCACCCGATGCAATTCGACGCGCTGTATTGCAACCTGGTCGAGGCCGGCGAGGCCGGCGGCATCCTGGAGCAGTTGCTGGAGCGGCTGTCGATCTACCAGGAAAAGACCATCGCACTGAAAAACAAGATCAAGGCTGCGCTGATGTACCCGGTGGCGGTGCTGATGGTGGCCTTCATCGTGGTGGTGGTGATCATGGTCAAGGTGGTGCCGGCCTTCAAGGAGGTGTTTTCCTCCTTTGGTGCCGACCTGCCCGGCCCGACGCTGGTGGTGATCGCGATGTCGGAGTTCTTTGTCGCCACCTGGCCCTTCATCCTGCTGGTGATGGTGGGCGGCAGCTACATGTTCATGCAGGCCTGGCGCCGGTCCGAGAAGATGCAGATGGTGATGGACCGCCTGCTGCTGCGCATCCCGATCTTTGGCGCGCTGATCAACAAGTCGGTGATCGCCCGCTGGACGCGCACCTTGTCGACGATGTTCGCCGCCGGCGTGCCGCTGGTCGAGGCGCTCGATTCGGTGGGCGGCTCGGCCGGCAACGCGGTGTACGCCGAAGCCACCCAAAAAATCCAGCGGGACGTGTCCACCGGCAGCGCATTGACCACGGCGATGCAGAGCACCGGCGTGTTCCCCAACATGGTGTTGCAGATGACCTCGATCGGCGAGGAGTCAGGCTCGCTCGACCACATGCTGGCCAAGGCAGCCGAGTTCTACGAGGACGAGGTCGATGACATGGTCAAGGGCCTGTCCAGCCTGATGGAGCCGATCATCATCGTGATCCTGGGCACCATCATCGGCGGCATCGTGGTGGCGATGTACCTGCCGATCTTCAAGATCGGCTCGGTGGTCTGATGCGCTCCAGCCACCGAAGCGCCGCCCCCAGGTTTTCTGGCCCGGTCGCTAGGGCAGACACCGCAACGCGGCCTCGGGGACTGTCATGAGCTCTGCCGGCCTTGACCTGTTGTTGTCGCCCTGGGCACTGGCCCTGCTGGGCCTGGTGATCGGCAGTTTCCTCAACGTCGTGATCCACCGCCTGCCACAGTTGCTGGAGCGTGAATGGCTGGGCGACGTGGCCGGCTACCTGCAAGACGGCGAGGCCATGACCCGGGTGCTGGGCAGCACGGCCGTGCGCAATGCCGAACTGGCCCGGCAAGGCCAGTCCCTGGCCACCGAGGTCGAGGCTTTGCCGCACTTGAGCCTGTCACGCCCACGCTCCCGCTGCCCCCATTGCGGCCATGTGCTGGCCTGGCACGAAAACATCCCGCTGCTGGGCTGGCTGCGCTTGGGCGGCAAGTGTTCGTCCTGCGGCAGCCGCATTGCCGTGCGCTACCCACTGGTCGAAGCGCTCACTGCGCTGCTGTTTGCTGCCGCGGCGCTGCAAGCCGGGCCCACCGCGGCCACGGCGGTGTATTGCGCGGCGCTGGCCCTGCTGGTGGCCGCAGCCTTCATCGACTTCGACACCACGCTGCTGCCCGACGACCTGACCCTGCCGCTCGTCGCGCTGGGCCTGGTGGCGGCCTGGCAACGCTGGATCCCCGTCACGCTGGCGGACGCCACGCTGGGCGCGCTGTTCGGTTATGGCTCGCTCTGGGCTGTGGCCTTTGCCTACAAGCTGGTGCGCGGCGTGCAGGGCATGGCCGAGGGCGACTTCAAGCTGCTGGCCGGCCTGGGCGCGCTGCTGGGCTGGCAGATGCTGCCGTCGATCATCCTGCTGTCGTCGGCCGTAGGGGCGGTGGTGGGCATCTTCATGATCGTGGCACGCGGCCATGGCCGCAATGTACCGATCCCGTTTGGGCCCTACCTGGCCGGCGGCGGCGTGGCGGCGCTGTTTTTTGGCAGCCAGTTGAGCGCGCTCTGGCCGGGCCTGTGAGGCAAGTCCTGTGATGCCGGGGCCAACCGCTGCGCGCGCTGTCGGCCTGACCGGCGGCATCGGCAGCGGCAAGAGCACGGTGGCCGGCCTGCTGGTGGCCCAGGGCGCCACCCTGGTCGACACCGATGCCATCGCCCATGGCCTGACCGTGCCGGGCGGGGCGGCAATGCCGGCGTTGCGGCAGCGTTTTGGCGCCGCCATTGCCGGCCCCGACGGCGCACTCGACCGGGCCCAGATGCGCGGCCTGGTGTTTGCCGATCCCCAGGCCAAGCAGGCGCTGGAAGCCATCCTGCACCCGATGATCGGGGCCGAAGCGCAACGCCAGGCCGCGGCGGCTGACACCACCGGCGGCGTGGTGGTGTTCGACGTGCCGCTGCTGACCGAATCCAGCGTCTGGCGCCGCCGCTGCCATCGCATCCTGGTGGTCGATTGCAGCGCCGAGACCCAGGTCCAGCGGGTCATGGCCCGCTCGGGCTGGGGCGCTGACCAGGTGCAGCGGGTGATCGACCTGCAGGCCAGCCGCAGTGCGCGCCGCGCCATCGCCGACGCGGTGCTGTTCAACGAGACGCTGAGCCTGGCCGGGCTGGCCGCCGAAGTCGCTGCACTCTGGGCGATCTGGGGCCTGGACGCGCCACGCGCCGGCATGCGCCGCGGGACCTGAACCGGGCCGGCATGGCCCCTGTGAAACAATCCACCGACCCCGCCCCGGCGTCCTGCCGAGGTCGCCTGACGAGCCCGTGTCACAAGGAAGCACCTTGGTTTTGTACGAATACCCGTTCAACGAGAGTGTGCGCACCATGCTCCGCCTGGAGCACCTGTTCGACCGGTTGGGGCAGTTGCTGCCGCGTGATGCAGCGGTGGACCACCACTTTGCGCTGGTCACGCTGTTTGAGATCATGGAGGTGGGCTCGCGGGCCGACCTCAAGTCCGACCTGCTCAAGGAGTTGGAGCGCCACAAAGCCCAATTTACCGCCTACCGCAGCAACCCGCAGGTGTCGCAGGCGGCGCTGGACGAGGTCATCGGCCGCATCGACCACGCCTTCAACGGCCTGAACCAGCAAGCCGGCAAGGCCAGCCAGCTGCTGGCCGGCAACGAGTGGCTGACCAGCCTGCGCAGCCGCATCAGCATCCCCGGCGGCACCTGTGAGTTTGATCTGCCGGCCTACTACGCCTGGCAACAGCACGAGCCCGCACGCCGACGTGCCGACCTGATGGCCTGGGTGGCCACGCTGGAGCCGCTGGCCGAGGCCTTGCACACGCTGCTGCAACTGGTGCGTGACGCCGGCGTGCCACACAAGGTGGTCAGCACGGCGGGGCAGTTTCAGCAAAGCCTGCCGCCCGGCCGCAGCTACCAGCTGCTGCGGGTGCGCATCGCCGACACCGAAGGGCTGGTGCCCGAGATCACCGGCCACCGGCTGCAGGTGTCGGTGCGGCTGATGCGCGCCGACGCCGAGGGCCGGCTGCGACCGGCAGCGGTCGACATGCCGTTTGAATTGACGCTTTGCGCATGAGCCTGCCCACCCCACCCGAACCCCGGCGGGTGCCCTGCCCGACCTGCGGCCGGCCCGCGGTATTTGCCCCCGAAAATGCGTGGCGCCCGTTTTGCAGCGAGCGCTGCCGCGGCGTGGACCTGGGCGCCTGGGCCAACCAGAGCTACCGCGTCGAGTCGCCCCCCGCCCGCGAAGACGACGACACGCTGCCGGACTGAGCCCCGTCTGCGCCAAGACATTGCCGATTCAGCCTGGCACCACCGGCTCCAGGTCTGGCGCCGGACAGGGGCGGCTCTGGCCTGGTTGACCCGCGCGACAGCGCTGCGCCGGTCACCGCCGTAGCGCTGCCGCAATTGGCCCGGTTGCGCATGGCCCTGTCGGCCGCGCCGTTGCGCTACCGGGGCCGGCTGACCGTCACCAACCAGGGCCGACCCAGCCCGACACCGAGGGCGCTGCCCAGGCTGTCCACCCGCTGATTCGCCCGGCACGCTTTTGGCCCCTTGAAAGCTGAGACAACACCTCTATAATCGTTGTTAGCACTCAACATCAACGAGTGCTAGCAGCTGATCCGGCGCCTCTGGCCCCCCGGTTCGCCAGCATGAGATGGGTTGCCGACATGGTGTTGGCGGCCCTCGCTGATGTGAAATCCCTCTAGGAGAACCGCATGAAACTTCGCCCCCTGCACGACCGCGTGATCGTCAAGCGTCTGGAACAAGAAACCAAGACCGCCTCTGGCATCGTCATCCCCGACAACGCCGCCGAAAAGCCTGACCAAGGTGAAGTGCTGGCCGTCGGCCCGGGCAAGCGCAACGACAAGGGTGACTTCATCGCCCTGAACTGCAAGCCGGGCGACCGCGTGCTGTTCGGCAAGTACTCGGGCCAGACCGTCAAGGTCGATGGCGATGAGTTGCTGGTCATGCGCGAAGAAGACCTCTTCGCTGTTGTCGAGAAGTAAGGCTACTGCGCGCCCGTCATGCGTCGTTGCGCGGCGCTCGGAATCCTCACGTAGCAGGGCTACGTTCCGGTACCTGCGCGCCGTGCGCCTAGCCTGACAGGCGCTCGCTACGCCTTCTTTCCCGACAACTTGCGCGGTGAACGAAGGCTTGGCTCCACCCCCCCCCAATCGAATTCGGAGAATTACTCATGGCAGCTAAAGACGTTGTATTTGGTGCGGATGCCCGTCACCGCATGGTTGAAGGCGTGAACATCCTGGCCAATGCGGTCAAGGTCACGCTCGGCCCCAAAGGCCGCAACGTGGTGCTGGAGCGCTCGTTCGGCGCCCCCACCGTGACCAAGGACGGTGTGTCCGTGGCCAAGGAAATCGAGCTGAAGGACAAGCTCGCCAACATGGGCGCGCAGATGGTCAAGGAAGTCGCTTCCAAGACCAGCGACATCGCCGGTGACGGCACCACCACCGCCAC